>JAPLKT010000123.1 GCA_026387895.1 Gemmatimonadota bacterium
GTCGACCGAATCTGGGATGACCCAGAGGATGACACGCACGGTTATCTCGGATTTCGTTACTACCTAGAGTTTCCTGAACCGGTTGGGCTAGAAGACACCCCGGTCGAAGGAAAATCGTTACAGTTTGCGATCCGTTCCGTTCCCTATGCTGCAGCAGAAGAGATTATTCGACGAGGGCTGACGTTGAGTGACGCTACGAACGCGAGCCGAGAGGGACTTTCGGATATCTCGTTACTTCAACTGCATGAACAACACCCAGTAGAAACTGTAACTATTAACCGCCGAGTGCGAGATGCCGCATTTCGATACCGTGTTGTTGAGCAAGCCTATGATGGCACGTGTGCGCTTACTGGTCTTCGGATAACCAATGGACTTGGCAGAGCTGAAGCAGATGCCGCGCATATCCGTTCCGTGGCAGAAAACGGGCCAGATATTGTGTCGAACGGAATCGCGCTGACGAAGACGATTCATTGGGCGTTTGACAGAGGATTGGTTTCACTCGGGAATGATGGTCGTATTCTGATCGTCGAACGTGGACTCGACGATCCTGTTCGGAGCCTTCTGCTTCCGAATGGGCAGGCTATACTTGCCAAGAATCCCGCTGATCGCCCTCATGAAAGTTTCCTAGATTGGCATCGAACAAACGTCTTCAAGGGTGCAGCATAGTTCAGTCGCCGATTGTCCTGCCACAACAGGCAGAGCCAAGGTCTCACCCCCCTGCCCGACCCGCCTCCGCCCGCCCCCGCACATCACAGCCGTGCATGTGGTCGTTCACCAGCCCCATCGCTTGCATGAAGGCGTAGGCGGTGGTGGGCCCAATAAAACTCCACCCGCGCGCCTTCAACTCCTTGCTGAGTGCGGTCGATTCCGGCGTGCTGGGCATGGCGCGAAGCACATCCAGCGTCAGGCGCGACGGACGCGTGTGCGCCTCGGGTTCAAAGCGCCACACAAAATCAGCCAGCGACCCCTCGGTCTCAATCAGCGCAATACACCGCCGCGCATTGTTGATCGTGCTCTCAATCTTCCCGCGGTGCCGCACAATCCCGGCATCGTCTAACAATCGTGTCACATCTTGGGCCCCGAAGTTCGCGACCCGCTCCAAGTCGAAATCCGCGAACGCGCGACGGAAATTCTCCCGCTTCCGCAGGATCGTCAGCCAACTCAACCCGCTCTGGAACCCCTCCAGCGAGATTTTCTCAAAGAGCCGACGGTCGTCGCGCACCGGAAAGCCCCATTCGCTGTCGTGGTACGCGATGTAGTCCGGCCCCGCCTGGCACCAAGAGCAGCGCGTTACCCCATCCACTGTAAAAAGACCGCTGGCCGCCACAAACACTCCCGCCAAGAGCGTGGTAAATCACGAACGCTCGCCGTATCGTATAATAGATGGGAATCACACCCCCGCGCGCCTACACCCTGCCTATCCGACCATGACCACTCGTCGCGATTTCTTCTCGGTTTCCGCCGCATCCGCCGCCGCGCTCGCACTCGGCGCTGACGCACTCGGCGCTGACGCACTCGGCGCTGACGCCGCGCACGCACAAGGAAAACCCGCCGCACCCGACCTTCCGCCCGCTATCAAAGCGCTGACATCGATGAAGGCGCTGGCTAAGCCGATCACGGTCGACGAACGGCGCGCACGCCTCGAAAAAGCGCGCGCACTCATGAAAGCCAACAACATCGACGCGCTAATGCTCACCGGCGGCACCTCGATGGAGTACTTCACCGGCATCCGCTGGGGACTCAGCGAGCGCCTGCTCACCGCAATCATTCCCGTGAAAGGCTCGGCCTTCCTCGTCACACCAAAATTCGAAGAAGAACGCGCCATGGAGCAGGCACACCTCGGCCCCCTCGGGAAAGACGCCGATGTGTATGCGTGGGAAGAAGACGAAAGCCCCTACGCGCTGATCGCCAAAGGATTCAAGGCCCGCGGCCTCTCGAGCGCAACGATCGGCGCCGAAGAAACGGTGCGATTCCAGTATGTAGATGGCGCACAGCATCTGAGCGCCATGAAAGTCGTAAGCGGAACCCCGATCACCGCCGGCTGCCGCATGGTAAAGGACGCGCACGAAATCGCCCTCATGCGGCTCGCGAGTCAAGTGACACTCAAAGCCTACGAGGCTGCGTGGAAGTCGCTCAAGGAAGGAATGACGCAGGACGAGTTTGCGAAACTCGTATCGCAAGCACACCATCAGCTGGGCTTCGACGGCTCTGCCGGCGTTCAAGTCGGAAAATATTCCGCGCTTCCCCACGGATCGACCACACCGCAGGTGGTCCGCGAAGGATCGATCCTGCTGATCGACGGCGGCTGCAAAGTGGAAGGCTACTCGAGCGATCTCTCGCGCACCTTCGTGCTCGGCAAGGCCACACAGCGCATGAAAGACGTCTTTGAGATCGAGCACAAGGCGCAGACCACAGCTGTAAAGACGGCACGCCCAGGCTTGCCCTGCGAGGCGGTCGATGCCGCAGCGCGCAAAGTCATTACCGAAGCCGGCTTCGGCCCCGATTACAAGTACTTCTCGCACCGCGTCGGACACGGAATGGGAATGGACGGACACGAGTGGCCATATCTTGTGCGCGGGAACAAACTTCCGCTGCAGCCTGGCATGGTCTTCAGCGACGAACCCGGGATCTACATTCCGGGCGAGTTCGGGATCAGACTTGAGGACGATATGGTCATCACCGAAAATGGCGCGGAACTCTTCACGCCACAGAGCCCAAGTCTCGAAAAGCCGTTCGCCACCCCCTGATCTCGGAGTTGCATGCTCGGATTCGCCTTAGCCCTGCAGATTATTGCCGTCACCGGCGTGACGCAGGGTGTAGACACTGCCACGTACAAAACGCCCGCGCTTCGCGCATTGGTGCTCGAGGCGGCGCGTATCAATCATCGGGTGCCAGCAACACTGGGTCGCTATCAGGCGCAACTCGAAAGTGAGATCTCGATCGGCGCGACCAATGGCGTGGGCGCAGAGAACTCTCTGACGCTCGAGCAGGTCGCGAGCAATCTCACCTGGAACAGACTCGGTGAGTTCGAACAGCATGTGATCGGCTACCGCCAACAGGCGGCAGGCTTGCAGTTGTCAACACTCGGCGTGCTGCAGAACTCGTGGGCCGTCCCTTCCCTCTATGGAAATCGGCTGGCGCTGCTGTTTGGGATTGATACTACCCGACGTGGTATCGGGAAAAACTCGAATGGTCGTCGCACGATGTTTGCCGTGCACCCACTCAGTGACGATCGCGAGCGGTACTATCGCTATGCCGGCGGCGACACGATTCAAGAGCTGAAGGTCGGCGACCGCACGATTCGGATTGTACGTATCGATGTGGCCCCGCATGGCATTCTTCCTGCGCGCTCGGTGGTATTCACGGGCGAGGTAGACCTCGATGTAGATCGCAAACATATCGTGCGGATGCGCGGCGCCTTCGCGGTCGCTGGCGAAGAGTCGCAGAGTCCGCTTAGTGGGATTCTCAAAGCCACACGGCTCGAGGGAATCGCGTATGTCGAGTTGGTGAATAGCGAGGTGAACCAAGAATTCTGGTTGCCGAGTTATCAACGGTTTGAGGCACAGGCCACCACGACAGTCTTTGGCGATGCCAAGGCAGTGTTCCGGATTGTCTCGCGGTTCCGCAACTATGAGATCGAAACGCCAGCGCAGGCACATCTCGCGGTTGCGGACACCCTGCGGTCGGCAGTGCATGCACTGACGAAAGCCACACTGGATTCCTTGGCCAAGTACGGGACGTGGAAAGAAGAAATCGGGGCTGCTACGTCAGCAACGCATGCCGACGACTTCAGGGATGTGTCGCCTGCGCGGTATCGCGGTGAAGGTCCGGGAAAAGTCGAGTTGCAGGCGGAACGGCTCTCTGATTTTGTGCGCTTCAACCGCATTGAAGGGCTCTATACCGGTGCGGGCATCACGTATCACGGCAACGCAACGTTTCCCGGCTATGATTTTCACCTCCAAGGCGGATACGCGTGGACTGAGAAGACGCTCCGTGGCCGAGTGGCGGTGGAACTCAAGCGCGGTGAATGGCGATATGCGCTGCGGGTCGGGCGCACGCTCGACAATACCAATGATTTCCGAAACACCTTTGATTCCTCGGGAACCGTCACGGCTTTCTTGGGGCAGGATCGCTACGACTATGTGAGTCGCGGATTTGCCTTGGCCTCAGCGCAGCGCGATCTATTTGGCGGTGAAGGGCGCGTGCGCCTTGAAAGTGGCTGGATGCGGGACGAGGCCACGGTGAACCACGTGAGCTGGTCACCCATCAAGGGAAAACTGTATCTGCCGAATCGGGCAATCGCACCGGGTGATTATCTGCGCACCCAGGTGGTGTATCAGTGGCACCCCGATGCGAACGCCGAGTATATGCGCACCGGGTGGGGGGTGCAGCTCAAGTATGTGCGTGGCGATGGGCAGGTAAAATTTCAGCGTCTCGAGGTTCGCGCCGAGGAGCGCGTGAATCGTGGGCGGTGGACGTACGCTGGGCGATTCGACGCCGGCACGATGCTGGGGAGCGACTTTCCACCGCAGTATTTGTTTGAGGCCGGGAGTGAGAGCGGGCTCACCGGCTACAACTACAAAGAGTTCGTAGGAACCGAGACCGCGCTCCTGCGCGGACTCGCGATGTACCGGCTTGGGGTGCTCGAGCGCCCGATCCAGATCACGGAGCGCTTCTGGTTGCCAGGGCTCGCACCAGCCGTGGCATTCGGCGTGCAGAGCGTGTGGACCGCGATTCCTGGTGGCACGCCGGCAAGCATCGGGTTGAATGCCCTGACAACGCAAAAGCCGTACACCTGCTCGATTGCGTCGGCGGCGCGGTCCAACGTGCTTGGGACTGGAGGTTCGTTCAATCTCGTGTCCACTGGCGCACAAGTCGCCCCCGCGTCCACTGGCGCACCATGCGGCTCGGACTACACGAGTACCGCGAGTCCACCGCGCACGACCATTTCGGCAGGGCTGCGCTTCTTCGGAGGAGCCTTCGGCATCATGGTGGGGCGTCCGATCGATCACAGCGCGGCCTGGAAGCTCGACCTCCAGTTCGGACGGCTCTTCTAGCAGGTTGCCCTAGAACTCGCCGATGAACCCGATCTCGGGTTCGAGCCGCTCGCTGAACTTCTCGAACACGGCGTGTTGGGCATGGGCGATCAGCGCGCGAACATCGGCCGCGGTCGCCCCGCCCAGATTAACCATGATATTGGCGTGGATATGCGAGATCTGCGCCCCGCCAATCCGGTGGCCCTTGAGGCCGAGTTGATCAATGAGCCGCCCGGCGCCCACCCCTTCGATCTTCTTGAAAATCGACCCGGCGCTCGGATGTACATCCAGCCAAGGATGCCGCGACCCGCGCCAGCTCAGGTTCTCCTGGAGCACGCGGTGCATCGCGAACGGGTCCCCGGGCGCGAGCTTGAAGGTCACCGCCAGGGCGATCTCCCCCGAGCCATGCAGGCGGCTCGTGTCGTAGCCAAAGGCCATCTCCTCGCCGCTGACGGTCCGTCGCGCGCCATCGGCCAGCAGCAGCTCCACCGACTCCACGACCTCGGCGATAAACATCGTCCGTTCGCGCTCCGGGGCGGGCGACAGGAAGTGCAGGTTCTGCCAGACCGCCCCACCGACCGTGCTCGGGATCCCCACGTAGTGTTCGAGCCCGGAGAGCCCCTTCCCGACCGCGATTTTGATCAGATTGGCGACAGACGTGCCGCTCTCCGCCCGAACGCGATCCGGGGCGGGAAACTCTACGTGTCCCGCAGTGTTTCTAATAACGAGCCCACGGAATCCCTTATCGCCGAACAGGATATTGGCCCCGAGGCCCAGTACGAACCAGGGGATCCCGGCCGAACGGGCCGCGGTCACAGCGCTGGCGAGTTCGTCTGCCGTGGTGGCATCGTATAGGAGGTCTGCGGGCCCGCCAATCTTGAACGAGGTATACGGGGCCAGCGGAACAGCAGTACGCAGTTGCTCAACGGCGATCGCGCCGCGGAGCGCTTCACGCATCGCGTCGGTGGATTTGGCCGGGGCGGAGACTTCACGGGACATGATGAAGGAAATCAACAAGCGCTGGCGTCGGATTGCCAGCGCAACGACGATCTTCGCGGGATTTGTGCTGGCAGCGCTGGTGGCCGATACACTCACCGCCGCGCCGGCGCAGGCCCAGCGCGCCGAGCTAGAGAAGGTGATCCAGCGCAAAGTGCTCCCGAACGGCCTCGAAGTGATTGTCTTTGAGTCGCACGGGGTTCCTATTGTGACCGCCGAGATCACCGTGCGGAACGGAAGCTTCACGCAGACGCCGGAATACGCCGGGCTCGCGCACCTCTACGAGCACATGTACTTCAAGGCTAACGACCAGTTCCCAAACCCCGATCAGTATATCGATCGCGCGTCGGAACTCGGTGCGGTGTTCAATGCAAGCACGCGCGAGGAGCAGGTGAATTACTTTCTCACGCTCTCGTCAGATTCGCTCGAGCCGGGACTCAAGTTCCTGGTCGCACCGCTGCTTGCGCCAAAGTTTCGCCCTGACGAGCTCGAACGTGAGCGCCAGGTCGTGATTGGCGAATACGACCGCAATGAGTCGTCCCCGTTTTTCCGGCTCGAAGAAGCGATGGGGAAGAAGCTTTGGACCACCGAGTGGAGCCGCAAAAATGTCATTGGCGACCGCAAGGTGATTAGCACGACCACGCCAGACAAAATGCGGGCGATTCGCGATCTGTACTACGTCCCGAACAACTCGGTGCTGATTATTACCGGCGACGTCAATCCGGCCGCGGCGTTCGCGCTCGCCGAGCGGATTTTCACGCCGTGGAAGCGCGGCGACGATCCATTTGTGAAAGCGCCCGTGCCGTCGATTCCGCCGCTCACGAAGAGTGAGGGGGTGATTGTCGAAGAGGATGTGAACGCCGTCAGTGTTGTGATTCAGTGGCACGGCCCGAGTGTACGGAAGGACGAAGCGGCGACGTTTGTTGCTGATGTTTACTCGGATGTGCTGAATAATCAACAGTCGCGCTTCCAGAAAAAGTTGGTGGACAGCGGGCTCTGGCAGGGTGTGGCGGTGAACTACTACACACTCGACAACGTTGGTCCGATTTCCGTGAGTGGGCAGACGTCAGCCGAAAAACTACGACCGGCGATGGCTGCGCTCTACAAGGAACTTGAAGCGTCCACCAAGCCTGGCTATTTCACGCAGGAAGAACTTGAAGCCACCAAGGCATCGCGCGCCGTGTCGAGCGCTTTCGGTCGCGAGAAGGCCAGCGACTTCTCCCACACGATCGGCTTCTGGTGGGCGGCCTCAGGACTTGAGTACTACATGAAATACGTCGACGAAATGGCCAAGCGTACCCCCGCAGATCTTCGGAGCTACGCCACCAAGTACATCATCGGCAAGCCACATATTGTTGGTGTCATGATGACCCCCGCCGATCGCGCCAAGCTCAAGCTCACGCCTGACGAGCTCGCTCGGCTCGGGGAGACGGTACCATGAAGCGTTTCTTGCTGAGTGTCGTATTGCTGTTCGTCGCGGTCCCAGGTGGCGCGCAGATTCAACGCGACACCGCGACGACGAGCTACACCGTGTCCGGCGTGAAGGTCATTCATCGACGCACGAATACGTCCATCGTCGTCGCGAATCTGTATCTCTTGGGCGGTGTGCGGCAGCTCACCCCCGCCACCTCGGGGATCGAGACGTTCTTGCTTGCCGTGACCGAACGTGGCACCAAGGGCTATTCCCGAGATGCGCTGCGCCGCGCGATGGCGCACACGGGTAGCGAGATCGGCGTGAGCCCGAAAGAAGATTGGACCGTCTTCGGGCTTCGCACCACCAAGACCGAGCTCGACTCGTCCTGGGCGATTTTCGCCGATCGCCTCATGCGCCCGAACATCGACACGAGCGATGTCGAGTTCATTCGTGATCAACTCGTCACGGGGATTCGTCAGCGGGCCGATAGCCCCGACGCCACGCTGGATTACCTCGCGGACAGCATCACGTTCGCGGGATCTCCTTTTGCGCTGGATCCTGTTGGGTCGGCCGCATCAGTTGCGAAGATCACGACCGCGCAACTTCGGGCGTATCACAAGAATGAGTTTGTGACGTCGCGCATGATGCTCGTTGTTGTTGGCGATGTGTCGCGCGAAAAGATCGAAGCGTTGGTCAACAGGAGCATTGGCAAGCTTCCCGTCGGAACCTATGCCTGGACGGCACCCGATACACTCGCCACGGCTCGGGCCGATGTGGTGTTTCTGCGCCGCCAGCTCCCGACGAATTATTTGCAAGGCTATTTCCTCGGTCCACGCGCCGATTCCCCCGATGCGGCGCCGCTGCGCGTTGCCACGGCCGTGCTCTCCGGGCGACTCTTCAGTGAGATTCGCAGCAAGCGGAATCTCACGTATGCGGTGTCATCGAGTTTTCGTGACCACGGACTCACAACGATCGGGCTCTATGTCACCACGAACGATCCCGAGCAGACCGTTTCCATTATGCGCAACGAAGTGCGAGCGCTCAAAGATCTCACGATCAACACGCAACTGCTGCGCCCGTTGATTCAGCAGTTCATCACCGAGTACTTCCTCGAGAACGAAACGATTGGGGCGCAGGCAGATTTCTTAGCGCGCAATCAGTTGTATCGCGGGGACTTTCGCGCAGCCGAACGGTTTGTGCAGGATCTGCGCAATGTGACGGGTGCTGATATTCAGCGCGTGATGCGCCGCTATTTCCAGAACGTCCGATGGGCGTACATCGGCGATCCGTCGAAGATCCGCCGCGAACGGCTGCTCGATTTTTGAGTGACGCTTAGCGCGCCCGCGCTCTGAGCACGTCCCGCACGCCGTCGAGGGAGCCCCCGACGGCGTGCAGTGCAACCAGAGCGTGATAGATCAAGTCAGCCGCCTCTTCCGTTGCGCGCGCGACATCACCATCGGCACACGCCGTAACGAACTCACTCGATTCTTCGCCAATCTTCTTGAGCCGAAGATTTCGGTCCGCAAACAGCTTGGCCGTGTAACTCGCCCCCGCGTCGGCGCCACGACGCGACGCAATCGTCTCGTCAAGCTCCCCCAGTTCCTCAGCGGCGCCATCACCAAAGCAGGTAGCGGCGCCTGTGTGACAGGCGGGGCCCGCCGATACGACGCGGGCGAGGATTGCATCGCGGTCACAGTCGGCAGTCAGCGATACGACACGCTGCACATTCCCGCTCGTGGCACCCTTGTGCCAGAGTCCACGCGTGCGCGAATGGTAGTGCATCTCGCCGGTCGTCAACGTCTGCTCGAGTGCTTCACGGTCTGCAAAGGCGATCATGAGTACTTGGCCTGAGCGGGCGTCCTGTGTGACGACACTCACGAACCCGTTCCCTTTCGCGAAGTCCAGCGACGCTAGATCAAGCATTGGCGCTCGTGAGCAGAGCCCGCGCTTCATGAGCGAGGGCTGCGTTAGTAGCGATAGCGTGTCCGCCGAACGGCGTTGCTGCGCCACTGATATCCGTAAACACACCACCTGCTTCAGTGATAATCGGCTGAAAGCAGGCCACATCCCACGCATTCGCAATCGGGTCGATCATGACGTCCGCGCGTCCCGTCGCGACCAAGAGATACCCGTAGGCATCGCCCCAGCTGCGGCACACCCCGGCGGCTCGTGAGAGACGATCCCACCCTGCCGCAGTAATGGGCGCGCAGATGGTGCGCGGGTCGGTGATCAACACCGTTCCCTCGCTGAGCACCGACGTGGTACTCACCTGGGCGCGACTCCCGTTGTGCCAACAGCCAGCGCCATTCGCCGCCACGAGTGATTCACCAACAGCCGGAAAGTTCGCGGCCCCTGCGAGTACGGTGTCACCCTCGACCACGGCAACCAACGAACCCCAGAGTGGAACGCCGCGAACGAAGGCCTTTGTCCCGTCGATTGGATCAATGATCCAGCGACGTCCAGTCTGACCACTGGTCTCGCCAAACTCCTCGCCGAGCACAGCATCGCCCGGGAAGCGCTCATTGATCCACGCGCGCACCGCGGCTTCAGCGCCACGGTCCGCTAGTGTGACCGGACTTCCGTCCCCTTTGGTCTCCACTGCAAGACCAGTGCGATAGTGCCGTAGTGCGAAGTCGGCCGCGAGGGCTGCCGCCTCACCAACGGCCTGCATGAGCGATTCAATCGGCACGCGCGTCATGCGGCGACCTGTCGTACGGGAATGTTTGCATCGCGCATCGCACCCTTGAGTGCCGCGATGCTCGTAACGCCATCATGGAGAATGCCGGCAACGAGCGCCGCATCGGCTTCTGCCGAGATGATGGCGTCGCACACATGGCCCGCGTTACCCGCACCACCACTCGCAATCACCGGCACAGAAACTGCGCGCACGATCGCCCGAGTGAGTTCAAGATCGTAGCCGTCGCGTGCGCCATCGCGATCAATGCTCGTGAGGAGAATCTCCCCTGCCCCACGCGCAACGACCTCACGCGCCCACGCAACAGCGTCGAGTGCGGTCGCCGAACGACCGCCGGCGGTATACACCCGCCACCCAGTCCCCTCGCGCTTGGCGTCGATGCTCGCCACCACGCATTGTGTCCCAAAGCGCTCCGCGCCCGCGGTGAAAATCGACGGATCGCGCACCCCTGCCGAATTCACCGCCACTTTGTCCGCGCCCGCGCGCAGCGCGAGGCCGATGTCCTCGACCGTGCGAATCCCTCCACCGATTGTCAGTGGAATGAACAACCGCTCCGCCGTGCGCCGCGCCAACTCAAACAAGGTCGCGCGCTCCTCATGCGTGGCCGTGATGTCCAGAAAGACGAGCTCGTCGGCTCCCTCGCGCTCGTAGTGCTCTGCGAGCTCCACGGGATCGCCCACATCGCGCAGGCCCACAAAGCCTGTGCCCTTCACCACGCGCCCGGCTTGTACATCAAGGCACACAATCAACCGCCGCGTCAGACTCACGGCGCGCCCTGCTGCACCGACACCGAGCCCTTGGTGCTGAAGACACTCCCGGTATCTGTCAGTGCCTGACGCAAGCAAAAACCGAGTGCTTTGAATGCCGCCTCAACAATGTGATGCCGGTCCTTTCCACGGAACACACGAATGTGCAACGTAAACCGCGCCGCATCGCAGAACGAACGGAACCAATGCTCATACAACGAACTCGGCACGGGCCCCTGATAAAAAGGCCGGCCACCAGCGTCGAGCACCGCCTGCACCAGCGCTTCATCCATTGGGACGGTGCGCTCCCCGTAGCGCGCCGCACCCACGGGGACGATGCCCGCAATCGCTTGTCCCACGGTGAGCGCGACATCTTCAACAATGTGATGTCGAAGGTCACCTGTTGCTGTTACGGTGAGGTCTACGCCACTGTACTTCGCGAGCGCAGTGAGCATGTGATCAAGGAACGGCACGGTGGTGTCGACAGTCGCGACGCCCGTGCCGATGCGCGCTTCCACGCGAATCGTCGTCTCCTTGGTCGCACGTTCCACCACAGATGTCGGGTTCATCGTCCGAACTCCTCCGCGACGGCGCGCGGGTCTAGGATGCCAGTGTACAGCGCCATGCCGAGCACTGCGCCGGCGATGCCCATGTCATCGAGCGCACGCATTTCACCAATCGACGAGATGCCGCCGGAGGCAAAGACCGGATGCGAACTCGCGTCCACCACATCCTCCATCAAGCGCATATCGGTGCCGCCCATCAACCCCTCACGATGCACGGCGGTCACCAAGAACCCCGCGAGCGGCAACGCCGAGAACTCTTCCACGAAGTCCACCACATGGATACTCGTGTCCTTGGCCCAGCCTCGCGTGGTGATTTTCCGCTCGCGCACATCAGCAGCCACAATGATGTGCCCAGGGTGCGCATCGGCAATCTCAATGAGCCAATCGGTCTCTTCGATTGCCCGTGTCCCCACGACGACAAACCGCGCACCGTCCTCCAGTAACTCCTGCACGCGTTCAGCGGTGCGAACGCCACCACCTACCTGCACTGGCGCTTCGTCGTCTTCGAGCAGGGCGCGGATTGCTGCGTGATTGTTGCCACGATTCGTCGCGGCGTCGAGATCGACGCAGTGCATACGCGTGAAGCCGGTGCGTACCCACTCGCGCGCCACCTCAATCGGATTCTCGAGCCGTACAACCTCATTGGCGTAGTCGCCGCCAACAAGCTGCACAACTTTCCCTTCACGCAAATCAATGGCTGGAATGGCCAACATGGTCAGAGAGACTCGAGGAATGACTGGATAAAGCGCACGCCTGGCGCCGAAGATTTTTCAGGATGGAACTGCACGCCAACGGTACGCGCCGCGCGGACTGATGCCGGAAAACGGTCATTCCCATGTGATGACCAGGCACTCACCGCCGACGAATCCACAGGGCGGCAGACATAACTGTTCGCGTAATACGCCGTTTCAACTTTTGCAGCGCGCAGATCGATGTCTGTGACATCGTCGAGGGTATTCCACCCAATCTGCGGGAGCTGCGGTGCATCAATCTTGGTCACACGCCCGCTGAACAGGCCGAGCCCCTCGCCTGCCCCTTCGTCGCTGGCCTCGAACATGAGCTGCATGCCCAGACAGATACCGATACACGGGAGTCCATCACGGAGCGCATCGCGCATGGCGTCACGCGCCGGCGCGAGCGCTGCCGCTGCGGGCGCGAACGCACCGACGCCGGGGAGCACAAGGACATCCGTGGCGAGCGCCGCGCGCGGATCGGCCTCGAGCCGCACGGTACGCCCCTCCCCGCGCAGCGCTTTCGCCAGCGAGTGGAGGTTGCCCGCCCCGTAATCGAACAGCGTGATCTGCATCAGCGCACAGTGTCCATTGCGGCGAGGAGTCGCTCCATCATGGCCCACGGTCCGGCGGTGATTCGCAATGCGCCGCCAATGCCAGGCAGCGACGCGAAGGCGCGAATCCCAATGCTGCGCGCGCGCGCCGCCTCTGCGTATTCCAGAGCACGTGCGGTAGGAACGCAGAGAAAATTCGTCGCTGACGGAAGCGCGACAAGCCCGCGGGTCGCCAACTCTGCGGCAAAACGGTCACGATTCACCACGGCTTCAGCCGCACGCGCCATCACCCAGTCGTGATCGAGGGTCATCGCCGCAACCGCCGCGCGCTCCGCGAGTGCGTTGAGCTTGTACGGCCCTCGCGACCGCTCAATCGTCGCGGTGATTTCTGGTGAGGCGACGCCGTACCCCACGCGCAGTCCGGCGAGACCGTAGGCTTTGGACAACGTGCGCGCTACGACCACACGACCGAGCGATGGCGCCTCCGCGATCAGTCCAGGATCGCCGGAGAACTCCACGTACGCTTCATCCAAAATCACCAACCCCGGAGCCTCAGCGATCACCCGCCGAATGTCGGCCGCCGGCGTGCTGGTTCCCGTGGGATTATTCGGTTGGCACAAATAGATAATCCGCGCGCGGGTTGCGAGCAGCGCGTCGACGTCCATCGCATGCGACGCCGTCAACGGCACCGCGACTGGTGTCACGCCATTGATGCGACCGAACACCGGCAACATCACGAACGTCGGATCGGGATGCGCGATCGTGTCGCCCTGCGCCGCAAAGGCGCGGATCGCACAATCGAGGATGTCGTCCGAGCCATTTCCAGTCACCACACACGACGGATCAATGCCCGCCTGCGCCGCCACCGTCTCCTTGAGTGACTGGCCATACAAATCCGGATACTCGGCGACATCCAACCCTGCGCGCAGCGCCGCCGCGGCGTGCGGCGGCGTGCCCCACAGATTGGTGTTGTCGGCGAGATTCACCTCGACCGCTGCTCCCGTGCTGTAGCGCGGAATGGTGTCAAAGCCCTCGCGGGGCAGTTCAGCTGGCGTGCGTTGCGTCATGATGCATTGATCCATTGACGGGCCGCCGCGGCGTGACCGGGCAACCCTTCGGCATCGGCAAAGCGACCCACATCGTCGGCAAGACGTCCCGCTGCCGCACGATCGATCACCTGCCAGGTGGTCCAACGATAAAAATCGAGTGTCGAGAGCCCGGAATAGCTGCGCGCCATCCCGCCGGTGGGCAACACATGATTTGCCCCTGTCATATAGTCGCCGAAAGACACGCTGCTCGCCTCCCCCACGAACACGGTTCCGGCGTTTCGGAGTTCCGCCGCGACCGCCGAGGCGTCGCGTGTGGCGATGAGTGCATGCTCCGCCGCGTAGAGCGTCCCGAAGGCGATTGCCTGGTTGCGCGTCCCCACGGTGATCACTCCCCCCTTGGCCGCGAACGACTCGCGCACAATGCTTTCCCGCGGCGTGAGTGGCACCAGTCGCTCAAGTTCCGCCATGACCAACGGCGCTATCGCAGGCGCCCACGTCACCAAAACCACCGAGGCCAGCGGATCGTGCTCCGCCTGCGCGATCATCTCTGTGGCAATCACTACAGGGTCTGCCGAGTCGTCGGCAATCACCAACAACTCCGAGGGGCCCGCTGGCGCATCGATCGCCACGACTCCCGCGACCTGCAGCTTTGCTTCGGCGACATACGCGTTCCCTGGTCCTACAATCCGATCCACCGTCGGAATCGTGGCTGTGCCGTAGGCCATCGCCGCAACAGCGCCGGCACCACCCACAGCAAACATCCGATCCACGCCAGCAATCTCAGCGGCCGCCATCAACACGGCCGACGGGAGCCCCGACGCATCTGGCGGCGAGCACACCATCACCTCGCCTACGCCAGCGACGCGCGCCGGTACCGCGCCCATCAGTAAGCTGCTCGGATATGTGGCGCGCCCACCCGGCGCATACACACCAACACGCCCAAGCGGATCAGGACGCCGTCCGATGCGCACGCCGTCTGCGGTGACGACTTCACGGGCCACGGGTCGGAACGCTTCGTGCACGGCGCGAATGTTCGCCGCTGAACGTTCCAGTGCGCGGCGGAGCGCGGGATCGAGTGCGTCGAGTGCTGCGCGCCAGCGTGCACGCGGCACCTCGAGCGCATCAAGTGTGACCCCATCGAACTCGCGCGCGTAGGCGCGAAGCGCAGTATCGCCCTCCGTGCGCACACGCTCGACCACCGCTGCGGTGCGCGTACGGATTCCCACATCACGACTCGTGGCACGATCCAAGAGTGCGGCGCGTGCCGCATCGCTCAACGCCTCAAGCGGACCAAGTGCGGCAAAATGGACGCGACTCATGCGGTAAGCCGCTCGATGCGTGTGAGGAGAATCCCTGCACCGCCCAGCTTCTTGAGCTCACTGATCGTGCGGTACACGCCCTTGGCGTCCACCACCGCGTGGACGGCGACCATCACACTGTCGTTCATCAGGTCGATCACCGTCGGGCCCGTGATCCCCGGCAGTACACGCCGCACCTCGTCGAGCACTGCACGCGGAACATTCGCCATCAAGTAGCGCTTGCTGCGTGCCGCGACCACCGACTGCAGCGCCGACGTCAGTTCGTCGAGTGCGGCCGCGCGCCCGATGTCATCCGCTGGTGCCGCGCGTGTGATCAGTCGCGCGGACGACTGCAGTACCGACGCAATCTCCTTGAGCCCGTTCACCTTGAGCGTGCTTCCGGTGCTTGAGAGATCGACAATCAGATCGGCGATCCCCAAGTGCGGCGTTACTTCGACCGCGCCACTCACCGGGACCACCGTGATTGGCTTCCCCGCCTCGCGGAAGAACTCCCGTGTGAGATTCGGAAACACCGTGGCCACGCGCGGGGTGCCGGTGATTTCATCAATCGATTTTACGCCACTCTCTTCACGCGACGCGACCACTAAGCGACAGCGCCCAAACTCCAGATCGAGGCGCGATGTGAGTGGCCGCTCGGATTCACGGACCAGATCCCAGCCCGTGATCCCGGCATCGGCCGCTCCGTCGGCGACAAACTCTGGGATGTCCTGCGCGCGCACGAAGATCGCTTCGAACTCGCCGCCGAGCGATGCGGTGAGTGAACGTTCTGAGGTGGCACGCACTTCGAGTCCGGCGTCGGCGAGGAGTTCGCGGCAGTCGAGATTCAGGCGACCTTTATTGGGCAGTGCGATACGAAGCATTACGGAGACCGGAAAAAGTGTGTCATAAACAAAAGCGGCCCGTCCGGTGTTGGACGGGCCGAGCATTGGGCGGTGGAGTGTGTCGCCGAGTGGCTAGGCGGACATCCGGACACGCGCGTCAATGGCACGACCCGTGGGGGCGTGATGATGATGGCGATGGTGGACGAGCGTCCGGGCGTGTGTCTGGCGCATTGTGAGAAGAAGTGTAGTGTCTTAGCGTGCATCGGTCAACATGAGCGCGCAAAGATGCGTCCGAATGTCCTTGGAATGGAGTCCGAATGAAGTCGTGGCAGCGTGGCGTGTGGTCGGCGGTCGTTCTGATGGTGGTTACCGGTTGTCAGAAGGCGCCGCCGCTGAAAGGCGACACTCTGGCGGCCGCTGTCGCGCATGTCGAGGGCGATTCAGCGGCGCCCATCAAGTTCCTGTATTTCGACGATCTCGTGTGCGACGACTGTCGCCAGTTCTCGGCGAACGCGGCCGAACCGTTGCGGACGCAGTGGGTGGCGACCAAGAAGCTGCAGCTGACGGTGATCGATCTGGCGTGGCACCGTGGGAGTGTGGCCGGAAGTGCGGCCACCGTGTGCGCGGCGGAGCAGGGCAAGTGGTGGGAGATGCACGAGCTGTTGTTCGCGCGGCAGGACACGTGGAAGCGCGCAGGGGACATCCCGGCAGCGCTCCAGGGGTACGCCGGGGAGCTCGGGTTGGACACGGCCCGTTTCGGGCGCTGTGCCGCCACCAAGGACCACCAGCGGCGTCTGGACGCGGCGGACGATGTCGCGCGACTCACCGGGGTGCGCGGGACCCCCGCCTTTGTGGTGAATGGCCGGGCGTTTTTTGGCGCGTTGGATTGGTCGTGGATGGAGCAAGTGCTCAAGGCGTACGAGGCAGGAAAGCCGGAGTTGGCTCCTCAGCCGCCGCTGTCGATTCCGACCAAGAAGGTCGTGGATTCGGTGCGGTTGAAGCAGTTACAGGATTCGGTGGCGAAGGCGCGGAAGTTACAGCGGAACTCCCCGTGAAACGGTTGCGTTAAGTCGACGTTGTGAATAATTTCACAAGGCTGGGGTTTAGTCACCGCAGCGTCAGAAATCCAACCCATTTTTGTTTATTACTGGAGGCTTTTTAGCATGCGTGCTATCCGTTTTGCGCTCCTCTCGAGCGCTGTTGTGCTCGCCGCTTGCGGCGGGAAGAAGGAAGATGCGGCTCCGGCCGCTGCGGCTGCTCCGGCAGCTGCTGAGGCTCCGGCTGCGGCTCCGGCCGGCGCTGCTGCGATCACCGGCAAGACCGTTGAAGTGCAGATGATGGGCGACGCGAGCGGCTACAAGTTCTCGCCGGCTGCGATCACCGTGAAGGCTGGCGACGCGATCAAGTTCACGTTCGTCTCCGGTGGCCCGCACAACGTGGCCATCGATCCGGCCGTCGTGCCGGCCGACGTGAAGAGCATCCTCGACGCGAACTTCGGCGCTGACAAGATGGGCGAGCTCTCCAGCAAGATGCTGCTCAACTCAGGCGAGGCAGTGACGGTCTCCTTCGCCGGCATCAAGGCCGGCGTGTATGAGTTCCATTGCACCCCGCACCTCGCGATGAACATGAAGATCAAGGTCACGGTCCAGTAGTCTCGGATCGCACCAAGTAGTACGAAGGACAAAGGCGGGGCGCCCGAACGGGTTCCCCGCCTTTTTTTCGTGTCCCAAAAACGATACTTTGATGTATTATAGCGCCACTATAGCGTCACAAATAGCTCACAAACAAGCCATTTAAGATAAATCGCAGCGTCAGCATGGAATCGAAGGCCACGAACCAGCGCCATGCCCGTCGTCGCCCGACCACCGCGCCAGGCAATCCCGCAATCCGCTCGCGCGCCCCTCGCCATCCCACTAGCTTTCGCAGTAGAACTTCCCTGCCCTCCCCTCGATCGCGATCCCACGGATGAACGGCTACTCCGATCGCATCAACCATGCCTTCGCCTTCGCTGCGAAGCACCATGACCGCGAGGTCCGGAAGGGCACGCGCCTTCCCTACCTCACACACCCGTCTAATGTTGCCATCATCCTGACCCGCTATGGGCAGGACGAAGAGACGGTGTTGAGCGGCATTCTGCTCAATGTGGTCGAGGACTACACGCGCGACGGTTGGACGCGCGAAGAAATCGCCGATCGGCTCGAGGAAAAGTTTGGCGCCGACGTGCTCGACACCACCATCGCGATTGCCACGCGCAAGTTCGACGACGACGGCTACGAGATGGATCGCGACGAACAGCGCGCCGATTATCTCGCGCGCCTCGCCCGCTCCGGGCAGCGCTCGCGCTGGCTGGCCGCCGCCGACCACGTGCACAACGGCTCCTCTATCATCGCCGACCTGGGCCGCACGGTGGATCCCGATAGCGTGTGGGGCCGTTTCGCTGCCGGCCGCGTCGGAACAGAGCGCTGGTATCGCGCTGTGTACGAGCGCCTAGTCGAGATCGGTTTCAATAGCCCGATCCTCGAAGAACTCAAAGCCGTTAGCTCCGAGATTTCGAACTTCGGTAACTGAACGACGCGTAGATCACTCACGCCTTCGGATACCGTAGCTCCACGTATTCGTTCAACAGCTGCAAGAACTCCGGCACGATGTTGTCGCCCTTGAGCGTGACGCGCAGTGCGCCGTCGACATACACCGGCGCTTTGGGTTCCTCAAACGTGCCTGGGAGCGAGATCCCGATGTTCGCGTGCTTTGACTCGCCGGGCCCGTTCACGACGCAGCCCATCACCGCGACTTTCATCTCCTCGACGCCAACATGGACGCCGCGCCAGATCGGCATCTGCTCGCGCAAATAGCCCTGAATATCTTCGGCCATCTTTTGGAAAAATGTGCTCGTCGTGCGTCCACATCCGGGACAGGCCGTCACCTGCGGCGTGAACGAGCGTAGCCCGAGCGACTGCAACACCTGCTGCGCCACAAATACTTCCTCAGCGCGATCGCCACCGGGGCGCGGCGTAAGCGACACGCGAATCGTGTCGCCGATGCCTTCGGCGAGGACCAGCGACAGGGCCGCCGTTGTCGCGACCACGCCCTTGGTGCCCAGCCCGGCTTCGGTGAGCCCGAGGTGCAACGGGTAGTTGCACCGCAGCGCCAGCCGCCGGTAGCACTCGAGCAGATCTTGCACCTGCGAGATTTTCGCCGAGATGATGATGCGGTCGTGCGAGAGCCCAACCTCTTCGGCGAGTGCCGCTGAGCGGAGCGCGGACTCGAGCATCGCTTCCATGTACACGTCTTTCGCGTCGGCCGGCTGCGCGAGCGCCGCGTTTGCGTCCATCATCGACGTGAGCAAGTCTTGATCGAGCGAGCCCCAGTTCACCCCGATGCGCACGGGCTTGTCGTTGTCGACGGCCACTTGCACGATCGTGCGAAAGTTGTCGTCGCGCCGTTTGGCGCCGACGTTGCCCGGATTAATCCGATACTTAGCCAGCGCGCGCGCCGTCTCGGGATACTTCACGAGCAACAGATGCCCGTTGTAGTGGAAGTCGCCAATGATCGGCACGGTGCAGCCGAGGTCGGCGCAGCGTTGTACGATCTCGGGGACCGCGGCCGCCGCTGCGTCGTTGTTGACGGTGATGCGCACCAGTTGCGAACCCGCCGTCGCGAGCGCGGCAACTTGCGCGGCCGTGCCTGCGGGATCGGCGGTGTCGGTGTTCGTCATGGATTGCACGACGATCGGCTGTGCCGATCCCACGGCGACATTGCCGACCATCGCGGTGACTGTGTTGCGGCGGGGCTTGAAGACCACAGGTGCTCCTATCGGGTCCAGAGGTGGGGCAGGGGAACAGGAGAAAAATAGCCACCCACTTGGCGGGGCGGGGGCTGGGGCGCAACTTCTAGGGGGCTGGGACCGTCATGTAGGCAGGACCCAGCAGGCGGGCGGCGCGCGATGCGCCCCCGTCGGACGTTTCCCCAGCTTCTGTGTATCCGACCATGGCCGACTCGACTTCGGGCAGCTCCACCAGCCCCAACAGCTCCTCCACGCGCTCCCCGGGCTTCTTCCGCCGGCACTGGGGGAAGCTGACGCTGACCACTGTGATTCTGGTTCCCGCGCTCCTCTTTACGATCTGGGCGGGCGCGACGATGACCTTTACCTATTCGAGCGGCGAGCGCTCGGGCTTCCTGCAGAAGCTTTCCCAGAAGGGGTGGGTTTGCAAGACCTGGGAGGGGGAGCTGGCGATGGTGAACATGCCGGGGGCAATGAGCCAGATGTTCAACTTCTCGGTGCGGAACGACTCGATTGCCGAGGTGATCAATGGGGCGATGGTGCAGAACCGGCGGGTGGTGCTGACCTATAAGCAGCACGTGGGGGTGCCGACCAGTTGTTTCGGAGAGACCCAGTACTTCGTCTCAGGGGTGAAGGTGATCCAGTAGCTGCCTTTTTTGGTGGCCCCAGAGGCAGTCAGGGGCTGAGGGGTTGACAGGGGTCTGGGCCGATTTGGGGCTGCCTATTGCACTTTTGGCCGGATATCTGTACGTTCTCAGGGTTGCGCATTGTCACTCGGTTCTTGACTGGGGGTGCGCAGCGGTCCATCGCGGGGGATCTCATTAATCCCGCGGAGTAGAACAGATTGTCAGGGTACGGCGTGTTCCGCTCCCTGCATCAATCATCACACAGGAGTTGGGAATGCGTACGACCGGAAAGGTGAAGTGGTTCAACGACGCGAAGGGCTTTGGTTTCATCACGCCCGACAACGGCCAGAAGGATTGCTTCGTGCACTACAGCGCCATCCAGGGTTCGGGCTTTAAGAGCCTGGCCGAGGGTGATGCGGTTGAGTTCGATATCGTTCAGGGCCAGAAGGGCCCGGCGGCAGAGAACGTCACGAAGGTTGGCGGCTGAGCTAAGCTCTAGTCACTGAACCACGCACCAAAAGGCGGGGCGCTCCTTCGGGGGCGCCCCGCTTTGCATGTGTGTGTGCCTGTGCATCTGTTTGGCCTCTGGCTTCGGTCGGGGGTGATCGGTCGGGGGTAAGCCGCCCCTTCGCGAGGCTCTCGGACCGCTGCGCGGTCCTGCGGCCGCCTCGCTGTGGGGCGGCATACCCCCTTCCTTCAGCTAGCGACTCGGCTGCATCTTCTCATTGGCTCCGGCCCGCGGGGCGGCCCCTTCGTGGGGGGTTCGGGGCTGTGGAGAGTTGTTCGGCGACCGAGGCGTTCAGGTGGGCGCGGAGGGCGGCGATGTCCACGCGGAGCGAGATCGTGCGGGAGGTCGCCAGTTCCACCGGGGGCTGATCGGCGGGGGTGGACAGGCCGGTGCCACGCTGTTCCTGCTGAAGGAGCTCGAGCGCCAGGGGGCAGGCACTGGCGAGCGAGGCACCCAGGTCGCGGGCGAGGAGGAAGGAGAGGGTGATGGGGACGAGCGCGGAATCAGGGATTGGGCGCTGGCGCCCTTGCACGGAGCGCGGCACAAGATCCCGCCCTTCGCGGCTCAGGAAGAGCCGCAGTTGGGTGGGGGAGACGCCAGCGACGGCGGCAGCGGTTGATATGCTCAGGAGCGGCATTGTATATCAAAAAAGATAATAATAACCGCAAAAAGTGCAAGCTCACGCATTTTGGGTGGAAATAAGTGAAATACGACAACATATGTTCACCGAATATATTACTGTAGCAATAACACGCCATTTTTTGCAGCAAAAAGACCTACTTCCGGCCTTGTCATATGAATAAAAGCCACGCCCAGCCGCACGCATCTCGCCTAAACAGCGCCTACTCAGCCTCTTTCGCGATCATTCTTGCGATTATTCTCGCGGGTTGTGCCGCCCAAACAGGCGCGGTAGGCGCCAAACCTACGCCAATCAGTGGCGGACTTCCCGCAGTTCCGGCGGCAATCGCCCCGCAAATGGGCGCTGGCGCGGCCGGATCAGCAACAAACAGACCTCCCCAACCGCTCCAAATCCCCGCCGCCCCCCTTGGCCCGCGCCCGAAAGTCCTCATCATCGCCACCGGCGGCACAATTGCCGGCGCGCAAGATCAGCCAGGGACCACCGGAGCATACCGCGCGGGGTCGCTCACCGCGGAGCAAATCATTGCCAGCGTTCCCGAACTGCCGCGCTACGCAGAAGTCGAAAGCGAACAGTTCTCGAACGTCGCGAGCACGGCCATCACACCGGCGCAGTGGATCGCCCTGTCGCGTCGCATCAATAAAGTGCTGAGCGAGCGCAAAGATTTGGCCGGTATCGTCGTCACCCACGGCACCGATCGACTCGAAGAAACCGCCTTCTTTCTCTACCTCACCATTCGCAGCGACAAGCCGGTCGTCGTGGTCGGTGCACAACATCCGGCGACGGGACTCTCCCCTGACGGACCGATCAACTTGCTCGGCGCAGTACGCACAGCCGCATCGACCGCGGCCGTGGGAAAGGGCGTGATGGTTGTGATGGACGACCGCATCATTAGCGCGCGCGAAACGCGAAAAAACTATCAGCGCGTGGGCGGATTCAGCGGCGGCGACATGGGACTACTTGGCGTTGTCGCGAGCAGTGGCGTGGAATTTTTCTTTGCACCAGTGCGCAAACATGGGAGCCAGAGCGAGTTCGATCTCGCCGGCGTCGACAGTGTGCTGCCACGCGTGGAACTCACCTTTAGCTATCCTGGCGGAACGGGCGTGACCTTCGATACGCTGCCAGTTGCCGTCGTTGTCGCAACCACCGGATTCACACGGGCCGAAGGGACATCGTATCAGTCACTGCGTCGGAAGGGTGTGATTGTCGCCACAGCATTCCCGTCGGGTGACAACGTCACCGCGGTGGGCGGTGGCGAAGGCGCGCCACCGGCGGGCGCCACGAGTGCCACGGGTACCACGAGTGCCACGGGTGCCACGAGTGCCACGAGTGCCACGGGTGCCATGGGTGCGAACGGTGGGCGCGGCGGGGCAGGGGGAGCGGGCGCAACTGGCACTGCCGCAGGAAATGCTGTTGATCAGCCGCCGCTCCCACCGCAGGTGACCGTGCAACATCTGACACCACAAAAAGCGCGCATCCTAATGATGGTCGCGCTCACCAAGACGCACGATCCGCGCGAGTTACAGAAAATCTTTTTGCAGTACTGACCCGCGCGCGCACGCTCCCGCGGCGCAGCTCAGCGCGTCGGCTGCGTGCGGCGAAGCATCTCGAGATAGTACGCGCGCAGCACGGCATTCATACGCGTCTGGTAGCCGGGGCCCTGAGCGCGGAACCAGTCGAACACGTCGGAGTCGAGGCGGAGCGAGAGCGCAGTTTTGCCTTCAGGGAAAACCAGAACGGCGTCTTTCCAGAAATCGTCCGGGACGTCACCCATCTCTTCGGCGGCGATCGCCTCGATCTCCTCATCGGACATGGCGTCCAGTCGAACATGGTCCATGCGCCCGAGTTCAGCGGCTACTGGGGTCTGCGTATGCTTGATCATATCGGCGTCGCTCCTGTCGATTGCTGGTCCAGGCACTGATGATGCGTCGTCGCGCACCGTTGTCGCGATCGGTGTAGACCACTGTCAGGTACGTCCCGTCGACGATTCCAATAGCGATAAATCGGCGCTCGCCGTAGTCGAACCGAGTATCGATGATTGCAAGGACAGGCCCCTCGAAGATCATGGACGCCACCGCAAAGTCGAACCCACGACGCCAATAGGTCTCGGCGCTCTTCGCCGCGTCCCATTCAAACGTCACAATTGAATATACACGTGTATATACACCCCGGCAACCTCAAGCAGTAGATCCCCCAAGATGAGCCTTCGGTATGCGATAACCGTCACCGAAATATTTCGGGACGGAACCTTCCATCGCATCCAAATCAGGGTCGCCTCACCATTGCGCCCGCACTCGGCGTGCGCTCGATTTCCCGCATGTCGACCAAACTCCGCACGCAGCTCCGCCGTATCGTGGCCACCGCCCTTGCGCTGATTCCGCTGGTCGCGCTGCTCACGCCGTTCACCGTCGCCAACACGCAAGCCGCGCCAACCACCTGGGACGCCTACGCGGTGCGCTACGCGACCTTGCCGCAGTTCAAAGTCTCGGGCTTGATTGCCGGCGCCGACACGAGCCGGCGGCTCGACATTGCGATGATGGTCTGGCTGCTCAAGGGACCTGGCGGGCGGAATGTGGTGGTCGATGCCGGTTTCACACGCGATGACCTTATTGCGCGATGGAAACCCACGGGCTTTCTGCGACCGGACTCCGCGGTTGCGCTCGCGGGAGTGGCAGCGAGTCAGGTGACCGACGTGATTGTCTCACACATTCACTGGGATCACTTTGATGGCGCGGCGCTCTTTCCGAATGCGCGCATCTGGGTGCAGCGCGAGGAAGTCGACCATCATATTGACTCCACCGGCAAGCGCATCAACACCACGATCGACGCGCCTGACGCCGCAATGCTGCACGCGCTGCGCACCGCGGGGCGCCTACGCCTCGTGGATGGTGATGCCAAGGAGATAATCCCCGGAATCACGGTCTACACGGGCGGCAAGCACACCTTTGCGTCGCAGTATGCGAGTGTGCGACTCACCGGCGGATCGACGGCGGTGATTGCGAGCGACAATGTGTATCTGTACGAGAACCTCACGCAGCATCGACCGATCGCCCAGACGCTCGACTCACTCAGCAATGTGGCGCAGCACGCGCGCATGCGCGCATTGGCGGCGGAGCGGTTGATTGTGCCGGGGCATGATCCCGCGGTACTGGAGCGGTTCGAGCGGGTGGGGGAGCGGGTGGTACGGATTAGGTAGCTGCCGGAGAACCGCCTACTTAATCCGCGCCGCGAGTGCGGGGGGCAAACGCCGAGAGTACCCGATCATGCGGAGCGTCTGTTTGGGTTCGCGCGTGACGCCACGCATGAGCACTTCCAGCGGGGTGGAGAGATTCCGGCTCCCTTTGATCGATTCGTCGAAACGCAGGTCGTATTCGTCGCGGAGATCGAACGTTCGTCCGCTGAGCTCGCGGACGCTAACGGCGTTCTGTCGGCAGAATAGGCAGCGGGCGACGACACCAGGATCAAGTTGGTAGATACTCATCGAGGATTCTGGTAGAGGTCACTTTGTAGGCACGAGCAAGCGAATCACTCGTCCCGTGATCGTCGTCAGTGGGTGTTCGGGCGGGTGGTGAGAGATCACCACGAGTCCATCATCGCCTTCATTGAGTTTCACGTACCATCCGATCTCATCCCGTTCATAGCCGTACACGTCGAACCATTCGTCAACCAACGCAACCGATTCGACGAAGTCCACGTCGCGCAGCAGCTGCACCGTGCCCCGTACGTATTCCTCGGCAGCGACGAGCGAGACGCCGAGTCGCCGCGCCGTTGGATCCAAGGCGCGCGAGGGACGAACAGCGGAGGTCTCCGAACGCATTGCCAGCCGCCGCAACCGCTCGAGATTCCACCGCGGCCGATGCTGGCAGCGAGTTCGGCAGGTGCAACCATACTTGAACATAGTTCAATAGCCGAATGAGACGCAAGGGCGCGGGGTGAATGCTCTGGCATGACCGCGCAGGTGCGTCTATAATGGCGCACGACGTACGAGGAACCCGCATCAGAATGTTGCGTGGTGTGGCCGAATGTTGCGCGTGTCCGCGCGAGGGATTCCACTGCACGCACAAAAGCGGGCCCGGTCGCGCGACCGGACCCGCGAGAATGGCGAACCGAATGGACAGACTCCTGAAAAGAGGAAGAGTTGAACATGCGGACGCGGTCTGACAGTAGAGGAGTTTCCGTTCGGCGGGGATCACGCCAATTCCGAGCCTGAGGGGTATCCGCAAAAGCTGAGTGGGAATGCTACGAGCGGGATTGCTACGAGCGGGAATGGAATGGTGCGAGGTTGTCGCGGCAACCTTCGATATTGCGCTTAGAAGCAACCGCACCTCCCCCAATCCTGAGGCCCTCCGTTGACGCACGTACTCGAAATCGGTAGTCTTACTGGTAAGACCAACCGAGAGGACATCATGAGTGCGACATCGACGACGACCCTTTCCTCGAAAGGGCAGGTGGTGATTCCAGAAGAGATCCGCGAGCGGCTGGGGCTGAAGCCGGGGACGCAGTTCGTGGTGGTGGCGGATCGGGATGCGGTGGTGCTGAAGGTCCTGAACGCTCCGAAGCTCGACGATTTCGCTGAGCTTCTTGCGCGCGCACGGAAGTCTGCCCGTGAAAGCGGGATGCGCCGCTCGGACGTCACGGCGGCGATCAAGAAGGTCAGGCGCGAGCGGTGAGGGTTGTGCTCGACACGAACGTCCTGGTCTCCGGGATATTCTTCGGTGGCGTGCCCGCCGAGATTCTCAGGGCGTGGTCGAGTGGGAGCTTCGAGCTCGTGGTCTCTCCGCAGATACTTGACGAGTACCGCCGCATCTGCCGGGAGCTGGGAGACAGCTACCTCAAGGCAGGGGCCAACTATCCGTCCATTCTCGAAAAAATTGCGGGCGCATCGTTGATCGCGCCGGACCAGCCACTTGAGGTCCAAGTATGCGATGATCCATACGACGATGTGTTCTTGGCGGTCGCCAAGGTCGGGCGCGCCTCAAAAATCGTCTCTGGCGATAGGGCGCTGTTGAGAACATCCGGCTGGAGTGGGATAGCTGTCGTGACACCGAGACAATTCGCTGCCGCTCATTTTTCTTCTTGACGCCAGGCACGCTCCGTTGGAATCTCCAATTCTCAATGCAGCGTCCGTACCTGGCCGATCGATTGCGGGCCCGCCTCTACACGATCCCCAGTATTCGCTCCAGCCCGTCGAGTGCCGACGTCGGAAAGAGATCTGGGATCACCGCCGGAAGCGCGAGTAACGGCACCGCGATTGCCACGGGCTCCTGGCGCCTATCCGTGCTTGGAACACGCGTGATCCACCCCGCCCGCTTCAGTGCGGTGAGCACATTGCGGCCCGTGCGCTCCACGCGGAAGCGCGATCAGCCGAGCGCCAGCACGTCACGCAGCGATTGGTCCACGCGCAGCATGGTAGCGATGGAGAGCGCTGACATCGGTCCCTTCACCAACCGCCGATTGTCGATTGCGCGCAGCTGATCGATCATCACATCGGACTCGAGCGTGCGTCGGTGTCCGGCCACTCGCACCCGCAACGGTTCAGCGTTGTCCACGAGGTTTGTGGTGAGCGGCAACACCAGCGTGGACGGGTGCCCCGCCGCGCTCAATGCAGTGGCCTGGACCACGAGCACCGGCCGCGTTTTGCCGGGCTCGGTCCCTTGCCGCGGATTGAGATCCGCGAGCCAGATCTCTCCGCGGCGCGGGCTAGACATCGCTGCGGAGGTCGTCGATGGCGTCGAACTCCGCGTTCACGCGTATGCTCTCGTCGCGCACCCGGTGTGAGGCATCGGCCAGGCGCTTGTTGCGCATTGCCTGCTCGGTTTCACGGTTGAACTGTTCGATCGCGCGCCGGATATACTCGGCGCGGGTGATTCCTAGGGCGGTGGCGCCACGGCCGCTCGCAAGGAGGAGTTCGGCGGGGAGCTTGAGCGAAATGGCGGGCATGGATATCTCTGATGGATACTCAGATAAGATATCCACGGCGTTCGAGGATTGGGAGGCCATCAGCCAAGATGGCGCCTTCCGTTCTGGGGTGACTACCAAAGGGTCCCCGGTGCCACCGAAAGGTTGCATGGGTCGACTGTCAGTGGTCCCCCCTTCTATACAGCTGACAATCCGACACTATCGGCCCACCCCCCTGAGCAGTACAATCATCAAGACAATGCCTCCCACGGCCGCGCGTCCACCCAAGGTTCAGCGATGGATCGATGTCATCGCGGCATTGCTGTTGTACCACTATCCTATCACGTTCGAACAGTTGGCCGAGGGCGTGCCGGCGTACGCGGATCCCGAGCAGAAGGCTGATGCGCGGATGCGTATATTCGAGCGCGACAACGACAAGCTGCGCGAACTCGGGGTGCCGATCGACGAAGGTGGCAGACGAGAACGGGGCGACGAATCGCGATCCTTCGAGACCGCGCCGTTCTTGGATCTCTCGAAAGCATCGCAAGAGCATCGTCACCACCGGAGTGAGATGAATAGCAGATGTTGATTACAGTAGCGCAGTTCCGAGAGCTCGCGCTCGAAGAAATGCCGAGTCTCGTGAGAAAACTTCAGGACGAAACTGGCAGATCCGGCGAAGAGGAAGCGGAGGCTTGGTCCAAGTCACTCCCAAGGCTTGCTGAAATTCTTACAGATGCGGACCTAGGCGGGTTCCATCTGCATCTAACGCCGA
>JAPLKT010000154.1 GCA_026387895.1 Gemmatimonadota bacterium
CAGCGTTTTGGTGCAGGGGTCACCGTGCGCTACGGCTTCCATCCCACGCTGTTCGGCGAGTGCCTGATTGCGGTGACCGCGCGCGGGATCTGCCACTTGGCGTTTGTGCATCCCGTGTCGCGCGACGACGCATTGGCGCGATTGCGTGCCGACTGGCCCAAGGCCGAGCTCGTGCAGGATCAGGAGGAGACGCGCAGCGTGGCGGCGCGGGCCCTCCCTGCGCTGGACTCGCCGCGCCGCACGATCGCCTTGCATGTGAAGGGGACGAACTTCCAGCTCAAGGTGTGGCACGCGTTGCTACAGGTCGGCGACGGCGCGGTCACCACGTATGGCGCCATCGCGCAGGCGATCGGGTCTCCCGGAGGCTCGCGAGCGGTGGGCGGCGCGGTCGGGGCGAACCCGATCAGCTATTTGATTCCCTGTCATCGCGTGATTCGTGCGAGCGGGACGCTTGGCGGCTACGCGTGGGGTCCGGATCGAAAGCGGGTGATGCTCGCGTTGGAGGGTTCGCGCGAGCATCCCGGATTCGCTACGCCGCCTGCGCGTACGCCAGGCTCACCGCCCGTCGAGCCCCGCGTTTGAGCGTGCGGTGTACCACCCGCGCGTAGCGGATAAAGTTCGCCCCCGCCCAGGGATACCGCGCAAAGAACTCCTGCGGCAGTAAGGACCCTTTCAGTTGGTTGCACTGCTGGCAGGCGGCCACCAGGTTGCCCGGAGCGTTCGTCCCGCCGCGCGAGAGCGGAAAGACGTGATCCAGCGTCGTGATGTCTAACCCAAGGATCGTACTGCAGTAGACACAGCGCCGCCCGCAATCACGGAAAGTCGAACGCTTGACGTGTCGCTTTTCCTGCCGGGCGAGCACGCGACGGTGATGGCGGGAAATACCACGGGCTGCACGGGGTAGTGCGATGCGGTGAACGCTCCGGTGAGACATGACACCTCGCCGAACAGGGCCGAAACGCCGACACCCCGCAACGGGGCACGAAGCCCGAGCGGGGTGGGATTGATGGGGCGGAGGGTCCAGCCGTCCTGCGCGCGTGGCGCAGGCGGTGCAATGGGCTGGACTGGCTGTCGCGTGAAAGCGGCCATTTCCCTCCACTGACTCCGAATGCCGGAGGTGGCATCCGGGCTTTCCACATCTAACGATTAAAAATGTTGCCTCGTAACCGGGGAGCCGCAAGTACCGGATAGTCACGGTCTGGAAAAGGGACAGACCGGGGGGGGGCGGGCGGGAAAACTTCCGCTGGGCCGCCGAAAGTCGACGTACCGCCTTGGGATGCGCCAGGAAAGCCGCTAACTTTCGATTGTTCCTGCGCTTCTGCCGCGCCCGCTCGACCCTGAGTAGGAGTGGCGCACCCTTTCGCATTTCGCCGAATCCATGGCTACTTCGTCCAAGGCGCGTCGCGCCACACACGGACTCACGCGCGAGCAACTGCTCGGCGCCTATCGCACGATGCTCCTCTCGCGTCGTGTGGACGATAAGGAAATCGCGCTCAAGCGTCAGAATAAGATTTTCTTCCAGATCTCCGGCGCCGGTCATGAAGCACTGATGACGGCGGCTGGACTGGTGCTGAAGCCAGGCTACGACTGGTTCTATCTCTACTACCGCGATCGCGCGCTCTGCCTGCAGCTGGGCATGACGGCCGCCGAAATGCTCTATTCGGCCGTCGGCGCGGCGATCGATCCGAACTCTGGTGGGCGGCAGATGCCGAGCCACTGGGGACACAAGCGCCTCAACATTACGTCGGTGTCGTCGCCCACGGGCACGCAGTTCCTGCAGGCGGTCGGTGCGGCGGAAGCCACGCTGCGCGCCAAGCAGGGCAAGCTCGACGACCCGCAGTTCAAGGGCGACGACGTGGTGCTCGTCACCACGGGCGACGGCACGACGAGCGAAGGTGAGTTCTGGGAGTCGCTGAGCACCGCGTCGAATCTCAAGCTGCCGATCGTGTATATCGTCGAAGACAACGGCTACGCGATTTCGGTCCCGGTCGAAGTGAACACCCCAGGCGGATCGATTTCCGAACTGGTGAAGAACTTCCCTGGGCTCTACGTGCAGCAGGTGGACGGTTGCGATCTGATTGCGAGCTACGAGACCATCCAGCGCGCGGTGGAGTATGCCCGCCAGCGCAAGGGACCCGCGTTCGTGCACGCCAAAGTGATTCGCCCGTACTCGCACTCGCTGTCCGACGACGACGTGAAGTATCGTCCAAACGCCGAGCGTGATGCCGACGCGTTGCGCGATCCGATTACGGTGTTCCCGAAGTGGCTGGTTGAGGAGGGCTACGCGACAGAGGCAGAGCTCGCGACGATTGCAGAGGAAATCGACGCCGAAGTGTTGGCGGCGACGGATGATGCGCTGGCACAGCCGCAGCCCGATGCGAGCACGGTGTACTTCGGCGTGTACTCCCCCGATGTGGACCCGACCGGCGAGCAGTTCGATACGGAGGACGATCCGCAGTTCAGTGGCGATCCGACCACCATGCTCGACCTCTTGAACTCCTGCATGAAAGAGGAGATGCGGCGCGACGAGCGGATCCTCGTGTTCGGCGAGGACGTAGCCGATGTGTCGCGTGATCAGTACTTGGGCGATGTGAAAGGCAAGGGCGGCGTGTTCGGCGTGACCTCCGGCCTGCAGAAGGAATTCGGAAGTGGGCGCGTGTACAACTCGCCGCTCGCCGAAGCCAACATCGTGGGACGCGCTATCGGACTCGCGCAGCGTGGCTTCAAGCCCGTGGTCGAGATCCAGTTCTTCGACTACATCTGGCCCGCATACATGCAGATTCGCGACGAACTCGCGACTATGCGTTGGCGCTCGAACAATGAGTACGCATCGCCGGTGGTCATTCGCACCACGTACGGCGGCTACATCCGCGGGGCGATCTACCACTCGCAGACTGGCGCCGCGCTCTTTACCGCGTGCCCAGGATTGCGCGTGGTGTGCCCGAGCAATGCCTTTGATGCAAACGGCCTGCTTCGTACAGCAATCCGCTGCGAAGATCCGGTGATCTTCCTCGAGCACAAGCATCTCTACCGGCAGACGTACAACAAGTCGCAGAATCCAGGCCCGAACTTCATGATTCCGTTCGGCAAGGCCAAGATTCTGAACGAGGGAACAGATGTGACGGTCGTGACGTATGGCGCCACCGTCAACCGTGCGCTGGTCGCGGCCCGCGAAGTCGGGGAGCGCGTGGAGGTAATTGATCTCCGCACGCTGTCGCCCTGGGACCGCGAGGCGGTGTTCACGAGCGTCAAGAAGACCGGCCGCGTGATTGTGGCGCACGAAGATTCGTTGTCGTGGGGCTACGGCGCAGAAATCGCCGCGGCCATTGCCGACGAGTGCTTTGCGTGGCTCGACGCGCCCGTGAAACGCGTGGCGAGCACGGATACGTTCGTCGGCTACGCACCATCGCTCGAAGACGCGATCCTCCCCCAAACCTCAACCTTCGTGAAGGCCTACGAAGACATCATGGCTTTCTGATGACACCATGGCTGTTGGCCTTCGCCCTCTGGGCGCAGCAGGGATTCGCGGCAAAGTTCCCGACGATTGTCAGTGACAATCTCGAAGGAAAAACCTTCACCCTTCCTCGCGATTTCGCGGGGAAGCGGAACGTGGTGTTCGTGCCGTTCCTGCGCGAACAACAGTCGGTGGTCGACGGGTGGGTCCCCTTTGTGAAGCAGCAGCTCGCCGCACATCCGGGGACGGACTACTACGAACTCCCCACGATCAAGAAAATGATCGGCCTGATGAAGTGGACGATCAATAAGGGGATGAGCGGCGGTATTGCCGACAAGTCGGCGCGGGAGCACACAATCACGCTCTACACCGACAAGGCGTCGCTCAAGCAGTCGCTCGCGATTACCGACGAATCGGTCATCACGATTTTGCTGGTGGATAAAGAGGGCAAGATCTACTGGCGCGAGACGGGGGCTTTCACCCCGGAAAAGGGTGCGTCACTCGCTGCAGCGCTGGCCGCGCCAGTCGTCCCGTAGCTACGGCAGGGGCGGGGTAAAGGTCACCCGCCCGTTCGTGATGACGCCGGATCCACGCGCCGCGTCGCGTACGGTGACCCCGGGGAGCGGGAGCTTCCGCATCTCGGCGCTGGACCCCATCGCTAACACACGGTCGCCCTGCACCACCACCGCATCCACAAACGGACGGCGCGGATCACCAGTGGCGATCCGCGCATTCACGATGATGTCCGTGGCCTGCGAGAGCTCGACGCTCAACAAGGCTCAACGACGCTCGAGCGCGTCCCGCACGTCGAGCAGGACTTCGAAATAGAGCTGCTCGCGACGATACGCGAAGTCCAGCGAGGTCTGTGCGGATGGATCATCCGAAGCCTTGGCACGCTCAAAGGCCTCACGGTACATCTCCTCAAGGTTACTGAGAACACGGTCGCGTGGACGGGACATACGATTCTTCTCCAGGATGGCGGCAGGGGTCAGGCGAGGCGGGGCGAAGTATTCAGGCTCCCTCGCCTTCGACACTGGCTGGTCGATGAACAACTTCTTGGCGGCGCCGAGTGCAAGGCGCCGAGGACTGAAAGGTTCTGACATTTCAGGAAATCTAACCCTCCACCCGCACCACGGGGCTAGGACTGGAGGCGGTGGAAGACCGATGCTTCAATCACTCGGCCGTCGCGCAGGTGCTCCACCACGATCCGTTCCAAAAGCGCAGGGGTGACTCCAGAGTACCAAACCCCCTCTGGGTACACCACGACAATCGGCCCACCCTCGCAAACGCCAAGACAAGGCACTTCGGACCGCTTTACGCGATCCGGGCCAAAGAGCATATCCTCCCGCTGCAGCAGTCCCGCCAACTGAGAATACAGCGCACGCCCACGCCGATCAGCACTACAATAGCTTCCGGTGCAGACCACGACGTGGTGCCGATACGGGTCCATGGTGGGGAGTGTAGAGTTCATATTCCTAAATGTAGCGCCCGAAACACCGAAGCCTGAGCCCTGACCGATGCCCACTCCTGAAGATTTCTTTGCGATCGATATTCGCGTGGGAACGGTGCTGAGCGCCGCGCCCTTTCCTGAAGCGCGAAAGCCGTCCATCAAGCTGGAGATCGACTTCGGGCCGGAACTGGGCATCAAACGATCGAGCGCGCAGATCACCGTGCATTACACGCCGGAGCAACTGGTCGGGCGTCAGGTGGTGGCGGTCGTGAATATCGGCGAACGCCGGATTGCGGGATACCTGAGCCAAGTGCTTTGCCTTGGCGCGATGCCGCTCCAAACGGAAGTCATTCTGCTCAACCCCGACCACCCGGTCGCCAACGGAACCCGGATAGGCTAACCATGAAACACGATACGCTAGGCAATGTCGATGCAGTGCGCGCCGACAACACGGTCACGCTTACCTGGCACGGTGATCGTCGGTTTGAGTCCGGACGTGCCGGTGTTCCGTCCATCCGGATGGACGGCGATGCCGCCACCGCACCGAGTCCCGTGGATGCACTCATCTCGGCGCTCGCCGGCTGCACGGCGGTAGATGTGGTGGACATCCTCAAGAAGCGCCGCACAGAGCCGGGGGCACTTGAGATTGTGGTCACCGCGCAGCGAGCCGACGGAACGCCACGGCGCGTGGTGAAGGTACATCTTGCCTATCGGATCACGGGCGGGGGCGTTGAGCGGGACCACGCATTGCGCGCAATCGACCTCGCGGTCACAAAATATTGTTCGGTACGGGACTCGCTGGACCCTGAGCTTCCTGTGACCTGGAGCCTAGAGCTCTTACCGGGATAGCTCGCGGAGGGCGTGCCGAAGCTCGGGGATCAGCACGCGCGTGAGCGCGAGCTCCACAGCGGCCGTCGAGCCCGGCATTGACGCGATGAACTTTCCGCCCGCGCCACCTGCGACAGCGCGCGAGAGGATGGCTGCCGTCCCCACCTGTTCCTGAAACGAGAGCATCCGGAAGATTTCGCCGAACCCCGGGAGCTCTTTATCGAATAGCGGCCGTACGGCCTCAACGGTGCGATCGCGGCTGCCGAGCCCCGTTCCGCCGGTGAGCAGGATAGCGTCAACATCCGCTCGACCCAGCAGCCCGACGACATGCGCCCGGACCGCGGCCTCCTCGTTGCGGAGCAAGGTGTAGTCCGTCACCGTGTAGCCGGCGGACTCGAGCAGGTCGCGCATCCGTGCGCCCGACGCGTCGGTGTCGACCGTTCGGGAATCGGAAACCGTGACAATCGCGCAGCGAACCGGTGCCCGGGTGTCGCCTTCGGCGCGATGCGTTCTGGTGCCTTCAGGAAGTTCGTTCGGCATCGGCTGAAGCTGGCTATGTACCACTCGTGCGGCAAGGGCGCGATATTTCAGGGCGCTGTGGAAGTCCGCACAGCATCACACCGGAGTTTGATGATGTCGATCGCCCATCTTCGTAAAGAATACGCGCGCGAGACCCTCAGCGAGCGCGATGTCCATGCCGATCCGATCCAGCAGTTTGGTCGTTGGTTCGACCAAGCGCGCGCCGCGGAACTCCTGGAGCCGAACGCCATGGCCCTTGCCACGGTCTCGCCTGCCGGGCAGCCGGCGGTACGCATGGTGCTGCTGAAGGACTACTCCGAGCGCGGCTTTGTGTTCTACACGGATTACCGGAGCCGGAAGGGACAGGAACTCGCCGTGAACGCGCGGGCGGGACTCTGCTTCTGGTGGGATGCCCTGCAACGCCAACTCCGAATCACCGGAACCGTGGAGCGCGTCGCCCGCGAGGACGCAGCGGAATATTACAAGTCTCGTCCGCATGGGAGTCAGGTGGGCGCCTGGGCGTCGCATCAGAGTCAGGTGCTCCCCTCACGCGAGTCGCTGGAACAGGAAGTGACTCGACTCGGCACGTTGCATCCCGACGGCAGCGACATACCGCTCCCCGAACACTGGGGCGGATTTCGCGTGGTGCCCGACGAAATCGAGTTCTGGCAGGGGCGTCCGAGTCGGCTGCACGATCGGATTCATTACGCCCGGACTGACAGCGAATGGCGTCGAGAGCGACTCTCTCCGTGACTCAGCAACAACGGCCTCGCTCTTGACGCGGGGCCGTTGTTCTTTCGCCTACAGCTCCTTCAGTGCCTTTTTGACCTGCTCGAGGTTGGGATTCAACCGCAGCGCGGCTTCATAGGCCTGACGTGCGCCGGCCTTATCACCCTTCTTCGCGAGGAGTTCCCCGAGTCGGAAGTTCACAGCGACCGGCGCGGGATTCCCGTCCACGCCGATTGCGCTCGACGCCAGCACACGGCGGAGCGCCTGCTCACCGCGGTCGAGCTGTTTGCCCGCGGAGGTCGCAACACGCCCGAACCAGAACAGTCCGGTGAGGTTGTCCTTCTCTTTGGACACAAACTTATCCATCACCGCGAGCGCTTCGTCGGCGCGACGATTGTTTGCGAGAAACCCCGCGAGGCTCGTGGCAGCGGGGGCGCTGTCTGGGAACTCTGTCCACGCCGCACGGAACTCCCGCTCCACGGCGACCAGATCCTTTTCGCGATTCGCGAGATTGCCACGCGAGATATATCCGCGCAGGCGATTGATCTTGAATATCGCCTCCGCCTGTTCGTGTGCCTTCTCCATGCTCCCACCCATCACAGACGGTGCAATCATGTAGAACTGCAGCATTCCCTCGCGCGCGGAAATGTTCGACGGATCGAGTTGCACCGTACGCTCGAACTCCGCCTTGCATCGACGTGCGAGGAGCGGCTGACGAAGCACATTGGCTTTCTGAGCTACCACCCCCAGTGCTCGCGCGAGGCCAAGATGGTACTCGGCCGTCTTGTCGGAGGCGGCAATCGCCTTCTCGAAAGCCTTCACGGCGGCATCACCATCGTTGGCCTGCAGGGCGGCCATCCCCTGCTTGAACGAGTCACTCCCCGCCTGAGCCGTCAGGAGTGCTGGATTAGCAAGCATGCCGATGATGGCAAGACTGATGCAGCGTTTCATTAAATCACCAGGCGCGTTCGAGGTCTCGGAGCTCGCTTCGCAGCTTAAGATAACTCTCCCAGCGCGCGCGGGAAATAGTGCCAGCTTCTACGCGCAGCCGGATCGCACAACCGGGTTCGTGATCATGTCCGCAGTCGGCAAACTTGCACTCCCCGATCAGTGCTTTGAACTCAGGGAAACATTGGTCCAGATGCTCGGGCGAGAGTCCCCACATCCCGACCTCGCGTAATCCGGGCGTATCCACCACGTAGCCGCCGAGCGCGTCTGGCACGGGAATCAGGCGTGCGCCGACTGTCGTGTGGCGCCCTTTGTTCACCGATTCGCTGATCTCACCGGTGCGGAGGTCCAAGCCAGGAAAGAGCGCGTTCAAGAGCGACGACTTGCCGACGCCCGAGGGACCCGTGAGCGCTGACGTGCGCCCCGCGAGCGTGTCGTGCAGTTCACGGAGACCAGTCTGGTCTTGGACGCTGGTGCGGAACACCGGATACCCCGCACGCTCGTACTCCTGGGCGAGCACCGCGGCGCCTGCGGGTCCACCGACGAGATCGGTTTTGTTGATCACCAGACAGGCCGCGATGTCGTTCCCCTCTGCGATGACGAGGAAGCGATCAATCATGCGCACATGTGGCTCTGGCTTCGCGGCCGCGAACACCACCACCACTTGATCGACGTTCGCGGCGACGATTCGTTCGCCCCGTGCACGTCCTGGCGTTTTGCGCGAGAGCGTAGAACGCCGCGCACGAATCTCGATGATGGCCCACGCCCCGTCACGTTCGTCGCGGTCAATCCCGACGTTGTCGCCAACCGCGATTTTCGTCTGCCCCTCCTGCTTCAGCCTGCCACGAATGGACGCCTCGAGCATTTCCCCTGCAACGGTTCGGAGCTGATAGATCCCACCCGTGCCCTGCAATACCACGGCCTCGACGACACTCACGATGCACTCTCATGGCTTTCGTGTTCGCCGCGCTCGTCGCGCATGACGTCCCACCACCGGCGACTTGAGGCACCGTCGCGCTCGAGGAGCATGTTGTCGAGGATCCGTTGCGCCTCTTCGAGGGTGAGCTCCCCGAGCAATGTGACGACGGACTCAGCGTCCTCGCCGAATGTCAGAAATGGGGTCTCCAGATGGCCCGCCACCTGCTGCGCCCCCGTGCGCGTCCACTGCACAAACACGAGGTAGCCACCCCACGCACGATCGGGATCGGGGTCGTCCGTGGTGTCGCTGAGCACATCAAGACTGTAGGACATGCCATCGCGCCCTTCGAGTGCTGCCGGCCGCGCATGCACCGCCGCGTAGCCGCCCACGGTGCGTTCGTCGCCCTTGTCGTACTCTGGCGGAATCTGCTGTCCGGGACTCACGAGGTGCGGGCTGACGACGTGCGGGCTGACGACGTGCGAGCTGACGACGTGCGGCGACCCGAGATCGACTCGCGCAAGATGCTCCCACTCATGAACGCCAGATTCGCCGGACGTTCCGCGAGGCGACGCATGAGATACGGATACCACTGGCCGCCGAATGGCACATACACCCGAACGCGATAGCCGTCGCGCACGAGTTGCTCCTGCAGGTCACGGCGAACCCCGTAGAGCATTTGGAATTCGAATCGGTCCGGCGCAATCCCCTGCTCCGTTGCGAATCGCTTTGCCTCATCAATAATGACCGAGTCGTGGGTCGCAATTCCGGGGTAGCGGCCGCGCTGCATCAGCTCTTTCATGCACGTCACATAGGTCGTGTCGACGTCCCGCTTGACGGGAAAGGCAACAGTCGGTGGCTCGAGGTACGCGCCTTTACAGATGCGGACACGGCAGTTGAGCCCAATGGCGTACTGCACATCATCCCACGTGCGGCGGAGCGAACTCTGCAGCACGATTCCCACGTTGTCGGGATAGTGCGGATACAGTCGCTTCTCAAAGAACTCAATCGTCCGCGTCGTGTATGCGCTCGACTCCATGTCGAGTCGAACGAAACTTCCATGCTGCTTGGCTCGGTCCAGAATCCGCGTCATAATCTCCTCGCAGAGATCATCATCGATATCTTGCCCCATCGCCGTGAGCTTCACGGACACATTGGCGTCCAGTTTGTTCGCGTGAATGGCATCGAGGAGGCGCAGATATTCTTCGCCGGCCGCACGCGCTTCAGCGGCATTCATCACGCTTTCGCCGAGCAGGTCGAGCGACGCCGTGATGCCCAGTGTGTTCAGGGCAGCGACGGCAGGAACTGCCGTCGCAATCGTCTCACCAGCGACGAACCGGGACGCCATCGCTTTCGCGAAACTGTTGTTCCGTACGAAACGAAAAATGGACGGTTGGCGCGACAGAAACAGCAGGAACGATCGGAGCATGAGATCGGTTACGGGATGATTCGCGTGGGCACAGTGACCGGTGCGGTCAGTCGTGTTACAGGGAAGGTGCGCCCAGTGGCGGGACGGGCATCGAGCTCGGCGTCAAAGAAGTTCCACGTCGCGAGCCCGTCGTCGGATTGTGGTTCAAGCAGCAATGACGCGAGTACGCCGAGCGGCTGTGCAGAGCGCACGACATATGTTCCTGGCGCAAGCATGAGCGACGACGCGCGCCAGTTCCCCTCAATTCGCAGTTCACTGTGTCCTTGGAACGGACGCCCCGATTTGACGAGCGAATCGACGGTGAAGGTCTCACCACCGCCGTTGCCTGCGGCCGTCACTTGTTCGACGACAATGCCGTGCATGCGTAGCCGCGAGAGCACAGAATCAATGCCCGCAATCTTCCCAAAGGTCCAGGCCACTGGGAGCTTCGCGCTGAGCGTCGGGTCAAACCGATCTTTCACCGGCATCTTGAGCGCGACCATCTGACCGCTCCGCTTCATCCCGCACCGCACGCCGGGTTCGGAGAGTGGCCACTGACAGGTGAAGCCTCCACCCTGACCGCGTCCCCCGCGCGCCGCCTGCTCCACACCCTTCGCCTCGGGAATCTGCACCACGGGCTCTTCAATCACGACCTGCGTGCTTGGCTTCTTCGTCAGCACTGCACGGATTGGCACCTCGGCAACAGTTCCCGCCATCAGTGCCGCATCGCTGCCGCGTGTGAGCGCGAGCACGGCCTTGGTCCGTTCGGCCGTCAGTGATAACAGCTCTTTCACGAATGCGTAGGTGGACTTCACGCGGCGCTCGAACGGGTCGTGCGAGTACGCCTCGCTCAGAATCGAGAGGCGGCCGCGTGTGCCGTAGTAGTTCGTTCCGTAGCGCGGTTTGTGCTCGTAGGTGCTCCAGCTCTTCGGCTCACCAGCGGCAGCAGGGCCTTCGTCGCCGCTAAAGTTTCCGTAGTCGAAGACTTCGAACTTGTCGCGCGTGCGCATCCGCTGACGCAGCACGGGGAGCATCGAGTCGCGAACAAAGGCGCCCCCGAAGGTTCCGCCGATAATCCCGGCCGCGGGATGCAGCGAGGGCGAATACGTGAGGGCGTAGCCGTGGTAGCTGCCGTCGGTCGTGTGCAGATCGACGAAGAGGTCAGGATCCCAGGCGTTGAACATCGCCAGCGACGCACGCGTCTCCGGTGCCTCGAGCTTCACGTAGTCACGATTCAGATCGAGCTGCATGCCGTTCGGGCGCTGGCCGACAAGTTCTGGTCCATTCTGCGCGCCGCGCTGCTGCGCCTGCGGCTTGAACATTTCATTGCCGTCGGCATTGTAGATCGGTACCGCGACCAGCACGATCGAATCGAGCACGTTCTTCTTCGGGTCAAACAGCAAGTCGCGCAGGATCGCCTGCAGCGCTTCCTTCCCTTCCACTTCGCCGGCGTGGATGTTGCCTTGGACATAAACAATCGGACGTCCGAGGCGCTTTGCCTCGAGCGGCGTCGCCACGAGCGGACGCGACGCAATTACGTATGGGATGTCGCGCCCCTGCGACGTCTTTCCGATGCTCCCAACGCGGATCTTCGCACCGCGTGCCTGCAACGAGTCAATGAACGCCACGACGTCGGCGTACGTCGAGGTCTCGGCGTACTTCGACCGTTCGGCGCGCGTCTGCTGCGCCGTCGCCACACGCGGTGCGAACGACAGCGTGAAACCTGCGGCCAGCACGAGCGTCGCCAGCAAGTGCATCGCCAGCGGCGCCAGCGGCGCCAGCGGCACGCGCGGAATTCGAATCGTCATCGTCTCTCCGTTGGGAACCATGATCAGACCGGCTTGCCAATCGCTGGGTAGAACCGACGTCCCTCCTGGGCCATCGTCACCAACAGCGCGCAGGGCGTGAACCGTCCTGCGTGCTGCGCGTTGAGATGCTCAAGCTGCTGGACGACCTGCGCAACGCCTACGGCGTCGATGTACCGGTACGGGCCGCCGCGAAATGGCGGAAAGCCGATGCCGAACACGGCACCCACGTCACCGTCGCGCGGCTGACGGACAATCCCTTCCTCCACACACCGCGCGGCTTCGTTGACCATCGCGAGCACGCAACGGCGTTGAATCTCGTCCTTCGCGACCGTGATACGGCGCGAGCCAGTTGGGAGCAGCGCGTAGACGGATTCGTCCACTCCGCCTTTCTTCCCCTGTTCGTCGTATGCGTAAAACCCTTTCTTTCCCTTCCGGCCAAGCCTGCCGGCACCGAGCACTTTGCCGAGTGACTGCGATGGCTGTAAGCGGTCGCCGAACGCGGCGCTCATGACAGCCCCAGACTTTCCGGCGATATCAATCCCGACTTCGTCGAGCAGAGTGATGGGGCCAACAGGGAATCCGAAATCGAGCATCGCTGTGTCGATCGCGTCGATTGCCACCCCTTCATCGAGCATGCGTCCGGCTTCGTTGATGTACGGCGCCAGAATGCGATTCACGAAAAACCCGGGCGCGTCATTCACGATAATGACCGTCTTCCCAAGCTTCCGGCCAAACGCCACGGTCGTCGTAATGACCTCCGCCGACGTCTTCGGCGTCACGATCACCTCGAGCAACGGCATCTTGTGCACCGGCGAGAAGAAATGCATGCCGATCACGCGCTCCGGACGCTTCGCGCCCTCGGCGATCCGCGTAATCGGAATCGTGCTTGTGTTCGTCGCGAAAATCGCGTGCTCCGCCAGCAATGGCTCGAGTTCGGCGAGCACCTTGTGCTTCACGCCGATCTCTTCGAACACCGCCTCGATCACCATCGGGACATGCCGAAATCCCGTGTAGTCCACCGTGCCTGAGACGAGCGAGAGTTGGTCGTCGTACTGTTGACGAGTCATCTGACGCTTCGTGAGTCTGTCCTTGAGCACATCACGGACTGCCGCAATCCCGCGCGCAACCTGCTCGTGCTTCATGTCTTTGAACCGGACCGGAATCCCCTGCATCGCTGAGATAGCCGCGATCCCCGCTCCCATGAAGCCTGTACCGAGCACGCCGATGCACTTCACGGGCTGCGGGGCGGGAGCAAGGCCTGCGACGCCGAGATCCTTCTTGAGCGCCGTTGTAGCGTAAAAGAGGAAGATCAATTCTTTGGAGACAGGACTCGCCGCCATCTCGCCGAATAGCCGCGCCTCTTCTGCGAACCCGTGCGCAGGCGCGCCGTGATACCCGGCGGAGACCGCATCGAGCGCCGCCAGCAGTGCCGGGTAGTGTCCGCGCGACTTCTTGAGCGTCATATCACGCGCCTGCCGGAACACCACCGCACGACCGATCGGATTGTCCTCGAGGAGCAGTTCCTTCAATCCGTGCTTCTTTTCTTGGTGTCGTAACGTCCCCGCGCCAAGTTCCCGCGCCCGCTGGATGGCAATCTGGCGCAGGATGTTGGGATGCACGACTTCGTCGACGAGCCCGATCTGCAACGCCTTTTTGGCGCGCACATTCTTGCCCGTGAGAATCATGTCGAGCGCGGCCTGCAATCCTACCGTGCGTGGCAGGCGCTGCGTGCCACCGGCCCCGGGAATGAGACCGAGTTGCACTTCCGGCAGTGCCAGCACGGTCTTGGGGTGCTCCGTCGCAATCCGATAGGCGCACGCAAGCGCGGCCTCAAGACCTCCACCGAGGCAACCGCCATGAATCGCTGCCACAACGGGCGCACGACTCTTCTCGATCCGCATCATCATCCGATGTCCAAAGGCGCTCGCATCGGCCGCATCCTGCGCTGAGCGGAACTCCAGAAACGCATCGATATCCGCGCCGGCGATGAATACCTCTGGCTTGCCGCTGATCAACACGGCGGCCTTCACCGCAGTCGTCTGCTCGATGGTGGTGAGGATCGCATCGAACTCGGTAATGACCGACGCCGAGAACTTGTTGACCGGTTCGTTCGGCAGGTCGAAGGTGATGACGGCGACATCCCCGTCCAGCGCGAGTGTGAGGGCCTGGGTACTCATGCGCGCTCCACGACCATCGAGAATCCGAGTCCGCCCGCCGCACAGACCGTCATCAGTCCGAACTGTCCGCCACGGCGTTCGAGTTCGTTGACCAGCGTAGTGGTGATCCGCGCGCCGGTGGCACCAAACGGGTGCCCAATCGCAATCGACCCACCGAGCACATTCAACTTTGAGCGATCGACCTCACCAACCGGCTTCGAGAACCCGGCCCGTTCGGCCCACTGCTGCGATTCAAAGCCTCGGAGATTCGACAGCACCTGCGCCGCGAACGCCTCGTGCATCTCCACGAGATCGATATCACGCAACGTGAGTCCCGCGCGTTGCAGCGCCAGCGGTGCGGCGAGAACGGGCGCCTGAAGCAGCTGCTCAGCCGGATCGAGCGCCGCATAGGCATAGCTGCGGATATACGCCTTGGGCCGATAGCCAAGCGCCTTGGCGCGCTCTTCACTCATCAGGAGCACCGCACCGCCACCGTCGGTGAGTGGTGATGCGTTGCCAGCCGTCACAGTCCCGTACCTACGATCGAACACCGGCTTCAGCACCGAGAGCGCCTCACGCGTGGTGTCGGTGCGGATGCCATTGTCCTGCATCATCGCCTCGGTGTAGCGCGGCGGGATGAAGACAGGCGCCAGCTCGGCCGTGAGTCGACCATCGGCAGTCCCCGTCGCCGCGTTCTGATGCGAGTCCAGCGCCAGCTGATCCTGCTCCGCACGCGAGATGCCGTTCAGTTTCGCCATCTTCTCGGCGGACTGTCCCATCGACTCACCGGTCGTCGGTTCGGCGATCGCCGGAGTGATCGGGATGAAATCTTTGGCGCGTACCTTGGCGAATGCCTGCAACCGCTGGCCGAGCGTCTTGGCCTTGGATGCCGCGACGAGAACGTCGGAGAAGCCGCGCGAGTGCAGGATCGGCACGTTGGACAACGACTCAGCGCCTCCGGCAATCGCCACGTGCGCGTGCCCCAACGCGATCTGATCCGCCGCGTCAGTGATCGCTTGGTTCGCCGACGCGCAGGCACGGCTCACGCTCCACGCTTGTACGGACTTCGGCAGCAACGGCATGAGCGCGATTTCACGCGCGATGTTCGGGGCGATGACCGAGGGAATCACCGTCCCGAAGACCAAGAGATCAATCACGGCTGGGTCGAGGTCGGTGCGCTGGACCAACTCGCCGACGGCGATTTTTCCTAGGTCGATCGCGCTCAGACCTTTGAGCGCGGTGCCGGCCTTGGCGAAGGGGGTACGGACACCGCCGATGATCGCCACGCGACGCCCAGCTTCATAGAGAGTCATAGACCTGAATAGTAGGCGCTGAACAGCCGCGGGGCTATCTTGCTCGCATGCCCTTCCCCGCGCTCACCGGCGCTCCCTGGCGCGCCGAGTCGGTCCACCGACTCCGCGCGGAACCGTTCGACCTGCTGATCATCGGCGGCGGCATCACCGGAGCCGGAATCGCCCGCGATGCCGCGCTCCGCGGCCTCCGCACCGCTCTGATTGAGCGGGACGACTTCGCAAGTGGTACCTCTAGCCGATCGTCGCGGCTCGTGCACGGCGGCGTTCGCTACCTCGAGCACGGGTACCTACATCTCGTGTTCGAGGCGTCGCGCGAACGGCGCATCCTGCTACGAATCGCGCCCCACTTGGTACACCCACTCCGCTTCACCTGGCCGTTCTACCGTTGGGCACGGCTCTCGGGATGGAAAATCGTCGCTGGCCTTTGGCTGTACGACCTCCTCGCCCTGTTCCGAAACGTTGGCCAGCACGAGACACTCTCGACCACGGGCGTACTCAACGCCGAGCCGGCTCTGCAGTGCGACGGCCTGACAGGAGGCGCCAGCTACTGGGATGCCGCGACCGATGACGCCCGACTCACCGTCGCCAATGCGATTGACGCCGCCACCCACGGTGCCGCCGTGCTCAACCATGCCGAAGTAACGGAACTGCTGATCGAGCAGGGGCGCGCCGTGGGCGCTCGGGCCGTGGACCGGATCAGCGGCGACATATTCGACGTACGAGCCCGGGTTGTCGTCAACGCCACCGGCCCGTGGACAGACACCGTTCGGGCGATGGAGGGTGCCACCTCCGGAACCGCGGTGCGCGGCACGAAAGGCGTGCACATCGCCGTCCCAGCGGACCGCTTAGGAAATCGCGACGCGATCACGGTCATCTCGGCAGTGGATCAGCGCGTCATGTTCGTTCTCCCCGGTACACCGCACAGCGTTATCGGGACCACCGACACCCCCACGAACGATTCCCCAGAGCAGGTCCGCGCGAACCGCACCGATGTCCAATACCTGCTCGACTCTGCCAACGCGTATTTCCCGGCGGCTCAGCTCACGCCGGAGGATGTCGTGTCCGCGTGGGCCGGCATCCGGCCGCTTATCGCCAGCGACACACGCGGCGCCCCCGCCTCTGCGAGCCGTGAACATGCGATTGTCACCGGACCCGCTGGAGTTATTCAAATCACTGGCGGGAAGCTCACGACCTACCGCACCATGGCCGCGCAGGTCACCGATGCCGTGCAACGCGCACTCGGGCAGCCGCGTTCGGACTGCCGAACCGCGGCGTTGACACTTCCACCGGTCAGCGAGGAGTTCGCCTGTACGGTGGCAGATGTCCTCGTCCGGCGAACGAAGGCTGCGTTCGATACGCGCGATCACGGACGCAAAGAAGCGCCAAGCATCGCTCGGCGCCTCGGGGAACTCTTCGCGTGGGACGCGGCACGCTGTACGCGGGCCGTGGCAGACTACGACGCCGAGGTCGACCGGTTGTTCACGATCGACCCCTGACTTCGGCGATTACTCGTGGCCTACCGGGGTGGCCGCGTGAATCGTGATCAACTCGATCACCACAAGCTTACGCATCCGGCCCGGCAGCTTGAGGAGGGCGACATCCCCCACGGACTTGTTGAGCAACGCACGACCAATGGGCGAGGACATTGTCACATGCCCGTCCTCGAAGTCCACGGAATCGCCGAACACGAGATGGTACGTCTCCCGCTCTTTCGTCTCCGTGTCCTCGACAATGATCTTCGACCCCAGTCCCACACGGTCGGTCGGGATCTGGGCCAAATCGATGGTCGCCAGCTTGCTCAAGCGCATGGTCAGCTGCCCGAGGCGGGCCTGCACCAACTGCTGCCGTTCGAGCGCGGCCTTGTACTCGGAGTTCTCGCGTAGGTCACCCATCTCCACCGCCCGACGAATCTCGGAGGGGAGGGTGACATTCAATTCGTAGCTCAGCTTGGCGACTTCCTCGCCCAGCTTCAGCTTGAGTGCTTCAATCATCGGAAACCGCCTCCGGTGGACACCGGCTGGTACAGGAAAAAGCCAGCGCCCGGCCGTGCGGGCCGGGCGCTTCGGTCACTGTCTGTAGCATAGCGCAAAACGGCTCGCCGGGCAATTGCTGAGCCGTGCTGAGGCCCGCCGCCGGACGCCGGACGCCGGACGCCGGACGCCTACTTCTTGAGCGTCTTCGCGAACTCTGCCTTGAGCACCGCCATGTTCGCCTCGCGCTTATCGTACAGCCGCTTGAGCTTCCGCGGCTTCTTCTTGGCGAGCGCGTAGCTGGTAATTAAGGGAAGGGCGATCGTCGAATCGACATAACAGACGACCGCGTCCGGAAGCCGGTTCGGGTCAATCTTCCCCCAGCTCACCGCCTCGGCCGGCGTCGCTCCGCTGAGCCCGCCCGTGTCGGGACGCGCGTCCGTCACCTGCAGGAAGTAGTCGTGCCCCTTCTCGTCGATCCCGAGCACTTCCTGAATCTGCGGCTCTGTCTGGAGCGCGAAGTTCTTGGGACTCCCGCCCCCCATAATGCAAATCGCACTCTCACCGCCTGAACGCTTCGCCGCGAGCACAATGCTCGCCGTTTCGTTCACGTCGGCATTGGGATCAATCGTGCAACTGTAGCCCTCAAGTGCCAGCGCCGCGACGTTCATCCCAATCGAACTGTCGCCCGGACTCGACGTGTACACGGGCACCCCACACCGATATGCCGCGCTCAACAACGACTTGCTCCCAATCCCCAAAATGCGCTCACGTTCGGCCACATACTTGCCGCACAGCCAGTGGAACTCGGCGCTCGACATCGACCGCTGAAACTCCGGCGCACGAATAATCTTGCGGAAAAAAGCGTCCGTGCTGAGCAGTACATCGTAGTCGAAGAAGATGTCGTAAATCCGGACCACCCCTTCTTCGCGGAGCAACACATCACTCTCGGTCGGATTCCCGCGATGCATCGCGAGGCCGAGTCCGAAATGGGTGTCGTGATACAGATTCGCGCCGGTCGAGATAATCCAGTCCACGAAGCCCGCTTCGATCAGCGGGATCAAGCAGCTCATCCCGAGCCCCGCGGGCGTCAGCGCACCGGTGAGCGTCAGCCCAACGGTCACCTTGCTCCCGAGCATTTTCTCAGTGAACAACTGCGCCGCTTCACGGAGCCGACCGGAGTTGTAGGCCTGGAAGGTCCCGTCGATCAACTGCACAACGGTTTCACTGCCGTCGATACGACGCGGGGCGATCTTCTTGCCCTTGAGAAAGCGGCTCGCCGCAGCCGTGGAGACCTTCTTCCCCGACGCCTCACGCGCTTCAGCCGCCTGCTTCTGCGCCGCCTTTGGCCCGGAGGCGCTCGCGCGCGCCTTCACCGTCGCTGTGCCATGCCGTGATGCCTTAAACCCGCCGCGCTCCCGTCCCGTGCTCTTCGCCATCGTCTATCGCTCCGCCCGCAATCGGGCCTGTTCCTGTTGTGCCGTATGCGCCGCCACAATGACTTCGACGGCTTCGTGAGGATCGTCGGTCACCACCAGCAAATCGAGATCACCGGGAGAGATCTTCTTCTCGCCGAGTACGCGCGAGTGCATCCATCGCAGGAGTCCGGCCCAGTAGTGCCGGCCGAACAGGATGACGGGGAACTGCGAAATCTTCCCGGTTTGAATCAGCGTCACCGCCTCGAAGAACTCATCGAGGGTGCCGAACCCTCCAGGAAAGATAACAAAGGAGCCGCTGGTCGTTTACGGGATGCCATTCCCGCAGTTTACCTTCAGTCGTGACTCTCCGCGACCCGCGCTCCCCCAGTGTCGTGGTCCTGCTGGCCGACGGGGCCCGTCCGGACACCCTCGCCGCCGCTGCTGATGCGGGCGAACTCCCCGCAATTGCCAGGATGCGGCGCGAGGGGAGCTCGCACACGATTACCTCGGTGTTCCCATCGGTAACCGGGCCGGCCTATACCCCATTTTTGCACGGCCGTCACCCGGGGCCTATCGGCCTCCCCGCGCTGCGCTGGTTCGACCGGGCCCGCGAGACCCGCTCCTGGCCGCACGGCGCGCGAAGCTACGTGGGAATCGGCGGCCTCAGCATCGACGACGATGTCGCCCCGCACGCCGACACGATCTTTACCCGCTCGGGTGGGAATGTCGGCTCGCTCGCCTGCTTCAATCGCGGCCTCCTCCCCTCCGAGCGACTCGGCCGCTCCGCAGGTTTCCTGCTCTCCCTCCTCGGCACCCACCTCCGCGGTGATGTTGCGCGCTGGCACCAAATCGACCGCGAACTCGGCGCAGAAGCTGCCCACCGCATCGCGCGCGACCGCACCCCGTTCGCCTTCTGCGCCTTCACTGGCCCCGACAAGTCTTCCCACGCGGATGGTCACGACGCCCCGTCCGTGCGCGCCGCCCTGCGCACGGTGGATGACACCGTTGCCGCGCTCCGCGCTGATGCCGAACGCGACGACCGATGGGACTGCATGCACCTCTGGATCGTGAGCGATCACGGCCATTCACCAGTCCACCAACACGAAGACCTCGCACAAGTCGTCGCGAACTGGGGCCCTCGCGTGCTCGCGCATCCATGGGTGTATGGGCGCCGCCCTGACGTGGCCGTGATGGTCAGCGGCAATGGGATGGCTCACCTCTATGTTGGGCTCGCCGACCACCCGCGCGCCCGACGTGGCTGGCCTGCGCTCACCGCCAAGTGGGAGTGGATGGCTGACCGACTGCTCGAACGCCCGAGCGTCGATCTCCTCCTGCTCCCCATCGACGATCACCAGTGCGAGATTCGCACGCAGCGGCGCGGATCCGCTCG
>JAPLKT010000020.1:0-18394 GCA_026387895.1 Gemmatimonadota bacterium
GTGGCGGACATGGAGCTCGGGGAACACGTCGCGCATCTCGTCGATGACTTTCTGCACGACGTAGACGAGCGTCGGCTCGCGGCGGCCCAGTAGCCAGGCGTGTCGCACGGCGCGGCGCAGGATGCGGCGCAACACGTAGCCCCGGCCGTCGTTCGACGGGAAGACGCCATCGGCCAGCAGGAACGCCGTGGCGCGCGCATGGTCAGCGAGCACGCGATAGCTCGCCGAATCCTCACGGGCGTAGTCATACGGCTTGCCGACGATCGTGCTGACCGTTTCGAGCATTCCGGCGAAGAGATCGCAATGGAAGTTGTTCGACACACCCTGCATGACTGCGGCGATACGCTCGAGCCCCGCTCCGGTATCGACACTTGGCTTGGGAAGCGGCTGGAGCACGCCGTCGGGCTGACGGTCGTACTGCATGAACACGAGATTCCAAATCTCGAGGAATCGTCCCGCCTCGGCGCCCTCAACAAAGGCGTCCTTGGCGTAGTCGGTGATGCTGGTATCGGTCCACTCGCCGGTCGCCCCTGCGGGGAAGGCGAAGTCCTTGGCGAGGTGCGCCAAATCTACGTAGATCTCGGTGCACGGACCGCAGGGGCCGGTGTCGGCCATCTGCCAGAAGTTATCGGCGTGTCCGAGGCCGTAAATGCGCGAGTCCGGAATGCCGGTGATTTCACGCCAGAGCGCGCGCGCTTCGTCGTCTTCGTAGAAGACCGTGACGCGCAGGTGCTCCTTGGGGATCTTCAGTTCTTCGGTGATAAACTCCCAGGCGAACTTGATCGCATCGCGCTTGAAGTAATCGCCGAAGGAGAAGTTGCCGAGCATCTCGAAGAAGGTGTGATGCCGGGCGGTGTGCCCTACCTGCTCGAGGTCGTTGTGCTTGCCGCCGGCGCGCACGCATTTCTGGCTGGTGGTGGCGCGCCGTTTCCCGTCAGGCGGCTCTTCCATACCTAGAAAGACTTTCTTGAATTGGACCATACCGGCGTTCGTGAAGAGCAACGTCGGGTCGGTCCCGGGGACGAGCGAGGAACTCTCTCGGATCGCGTGCCCTTGGCGCGCGAAATAGTCGAGGAAACGGCGGCGGATCTCGGTGGCTCGCATAGGGGTCAAATCTAACGGAGCCATACGATTAGGCACAGGGTTTCAGCGCGGGAAAGTCGCCTGTACGACCTTGCGAACCTCCTCACCTCCGAACCCCCTGCGCAGCAGAAACCCCATCAACCGCCGCCGCGCCACCTCGGGCTCCAGCTTGCTCAACGACCGTGCTCGCCGCTCCGCTGCCGCTTCGAGTGCGCCCCCTTCGTCGAACCCCTCCTCCTCCCCTGCCTCGCGAATCACGCGGTCTACCAACTCACGCGCGATGCCCTTGCGCGAGAGCTCCATCGCGATCCGGCGCCGGCTGGTCTTTCCGCCGGCCATCTTGGCCCGCGCGTAACTCCGCGCGTACGACTCGTCGTCGAGGAAGCCGAGGTCGTCGAGCCGCTCGAGCGCGCTCCGAATGTCGGGTGCTGCGTGCTTGCGCTGCATGAGCCAGCGCTCGAGTTCACGCCGGCTACGGCCACGGAGTGCGAGGGCGGCGGTGGCGGCATCGTAGGTACCGAGCGCGGTGGCACTGGCTAAGAGTTGCTCCCCGGTGGCGGCATCGAGCTCCGAGCCGACCTTGAGCTTGAATCGCTGCATCACCGCGGCGTCGACCAGGACAGTCTCCTGCGCGCGCCGCCCCTCCCCGAGCAACGCCTCCGCCGACAGCACGATCGCCACGCGATACCGCCCGGGTTTCCTGGGATGCTCCGATAGCCCGGCGACCCGCCCGCTGACGGGACCGTCAGTTAACGAAAGAGGCCGAGTGGGGACTCTGGACGATTTGGAGGATTCCGGGCCTCCGTCACGATCCAGCTTCGCCCACTCGGCTTTTCTTCCGCCCTTCGGAAACAACGGCTACTCCTCCGACGCCTCCGACTGCGCTTCAGCGATTTTGGTGATGCCCAGTACGACTTTCACCTTTTCCTCGATTTCGGCCATGACGGCCGGATTGTCCTTGAGGAAGAGCTTGGCGTTCTCACGCCCCTGCCCAATCCGCTGCGGACCATAGCTATACCAGGCACCGGACTTCTCGATGATCCCCGACTCCGCGCCAATGTCGACCAGGAGCGAGGTGTGCGAGATCCCTTCCGCGTACATGATGTCGAACTCCGCCTGCTTGAACGGCGGGGCCACCTTGTTCTTGACGACCTTCACGCGGACGTGCGAGCCAATCACGTCTTCCTTTTCCTTGACTGGACCGACGCGACGGATGTCGAGACGGACCGACGCATAGAACTTGAGCGCCTTGCCGCCGGTGGTGGTCTCAGGATTGCCGAACATCACGCCGATCTTCTCACGCAGCTGATTGATGAAGATCACACTCGTCCCGCTACGGGCGATGGCGCCGGTGAGCTTGCGCAGCGCCTGCGACATCAAGCGCGCCTGCAACCCCATGTGCGAGTCGCCCATCTCCCCTTCGATTTCGGCTTTCGGCACCAGCGCCGCGACCGAGTCGATCACAATCACGTCTACCGCACCCGAGCGCACGAGAATCTCGCAGATCTCCATCGCCTGCTCGCCGGTGTCCGGCTGAGAGACGAGGAGCTTCTCGATGTCTACACCCAGCTTGGCGGCGTACTCGGTATCGAGCGCGTGCTCTGCGTCGATGAAAGCGGCGGTCCCGCCGGCCTTCTGCGCATTGGCCACGACATGCAAGCAGAGCGTCGTCTTGCCGCTCGACTCCGGTCCGTAGATCTCGGTGACGCGCCCACGCGGAATCCCACCCACACCGATCGCAGCATCGAGATTGATCGCCCCAGTGGGGATCACATCAACTTTCACCGACGGCGCATCGGGGCCCAACTTCATAATGGACCCCTTGCCGTACGACTTCTCGATCTGCGCGATCGCGAGGTTGAGTGCCTTTTTCTTTTCGTCGTTCGCGGTGGACACGGCCATGGGGCCTCATCAAGAGTGCGGGGCGACAGTGCGCCCGTGAGAAGAAATCTACCGTCCGGGACCAACAAGGCTACTCCCGAACGAAGAGCGAAGAAAACGTACACAACAGCAATACCGAACAAACTACGAAAGTACCCGAAAAGTGCAATAGGCAGTTGAGGGATCTCTCGGGATAGTCGAGGTCCAGCCCGAAGATAGTTTTCCACATTCCTGCTATATTCATTGATAACAAGAACTTACGCTGTGGATAACTATGAGCACCACTGACAGCCTTGGCTAACTCAATCGGAACGCAGACGGCACGTGGCGCACAAAGACGCGTTGATCCCGGACCAAAACGCCCACCACATCGAACCGATACGACTCCCCGCTCCGCCCGTGTCGGTCGATCCAACTCTGCGCGGACTTCACGAGTTCCCGTTGTTTGCGTCGGTTCACCGCTTCAACGGGATCGCCGAACTCGTCGCCGTGACGGGCCTTCACTTCCACAAACGCAATCACCCCTTCGCGCTCTACCACGACATCGATATCGCGACGGCCCGACTTGAACCGACGCGCCACAATCCGCCATCCACTCTGTTCGAGCCACCGGGCGGCGATGCGCTCCCCCAGTTCTCCGAAGGCATTGGTCGCTGTTGTCATGGACGTACGGTACAACGCCATACGGGGCGCGACGTCATCATTCCGTCGCGCCCCGAACCATTTCATCGCGGCATCTCGTTCTTCAGTCGGACGACGCGTCGCGAGTGCTCTTCGCCGAGGCGGCGAGACTGTCGCTCTCGATGCGCGTACGCCCGTACTCGCGCGCCGCGCGACTGCCAAAGAACGCCGCGACCATCGCGACGACCACCGGCGACTTGAGCATCCGCCGATGGCCCTCGGCATCGACTTCCATCATCTGTGAGTTCCGGAAGGCGGCCGCGCAGGCGTGCCCCTCCGACAGCGGCACCTCGGCGTCGGCGCGATCGTGCACGACGAGCACCAGAATCTCGACCTCGCGCACGGAGGAACGCGCAAAAGCGATCGAGCACCTCAGACAGGTCCGCGGGCGACCCAAGCATCGCCACCCGCTCAACCTGAAGCCCCCGACTCAGCGCGATCGCCGTCGAGGGCCCACCCATGGAGTGAGCGACGATACCGCGAAAGGGACCGAGCGTTGCCTGCAAATCCAAGAGCGCTTTTGCGAATTCAAAGGGGCCAGACGTGACGCCGAGCGAGTCGCCGTGCGCAGGACCATCCATCGCGATCACGCGGGCGCCGAGTCCTCGAAGGGGGGCGATAAACTGGCCAAGTTGCAGGCCACGCCCTTCCCACCCATGCAGGAGCACAATCGGCGGGCCGACCTTGGCCCCGAACTCGGTGAGATGGAGTCCCGCGATACGGCGCGGGCGCCCCTGCAGGGCCAGCTCACGCTCCCATTGCGGCGCCTCGCGACGGCGCGGTGTCGTGAACAGGTCGGCGACCAGGCGGCCAGCCACCGAGGGTGCGATGTGCTCCAGCGAGCGCAGAAGGGCGATGCGGAACTTGAGCGAAGAAGAAAGCAGCACGGAAGGAAGATATCCTCCGCGTGCTGCTGGCTGTAGCGCGAATCTAAGAATCCCCTTGTACTGCGCTAAAAACTCGGGAGGAGTTCTGCGGGAATGTCAGCGAGACAGCGAGCCGCAGCGTCTTTCGGTGACACGATGGGCTTCTCGATTGGCCAGTCGATACCGATAGCTGGATCGTTCCACAAGACCGTGCGCTCGTCGACTGGTGCGTAGTAGGTGGAACACTTGTAGCTGAACACTGACTCATCGGTGAGGGTGACGAAGCCGTGGGCGAAGCCGGGGGGAATGAAGAGCTGCACGCCACGGTCGTCGGAGAGCTCCTCCCCCACCCACTGCCCGAAGGTCGGGGAGCCGACGCGCACGTCGACCGCCACATCGAACACCGAGCCCCGTAGCACCGAGACGAGCTTTGCCTGCGCCAGCGGGTGTTGCAAATGAAGCCCGCGCAACACCCCACGGCGCGACACAGAGACGTTGTCCTGCACGAAGGGACCCATGCCAAGCTCAGCATAGGAATCACTCCGCCAGGTCTCGGTAAACTGCCCTCGCTCGTCGGTGAACACGCGGGTGACGACGCGCTTCACCTCGGGTAGCCGAGTCGCCTCTATTTTCACTCGTGCACACCCTCGCGGGCGAGGCGAGCCAGATAGGCGCCGTACGGATTTACCTTGAACTCAGCAGCCAAGCGCCCGAGCTGCTCGGCGTCGATCCACCCTTTTCGGAAGACGATTTCCTCGGGGCATGCGATCTTGAGCCCCTGCCGTTTCTCGATGGCCGAGACGAAACTCGACGCTTCCTGAAGGGTGTCATGCGTTCCCGTATCGAGCCAGGCGGTGCCGCGGCCAAAGAGCTTGAGCCGGAGACTCCCGCGACGCAGGTATTCGCGGTTTACATCGGTGATCTCGTACTCCCCACGGGCCGAGGGCTTCAGCCCGGCAGCGATCTCGATGACGTCGTTGTCGTAGAAGTAGAGTCCGGTGATGGCGAAGTTCGACCGCGGGTTCGCGGGTTTCTCTTCGATCGAGAGGACCGTACCGGCTGCGTCGATCTCAGCCACACCGTAGCGCTCAGGATCGTTTACGCGGTAACCAAAGACGGTCGCGCCCGTTTGCTGCGCCGTGGCCTCGACGAGGACGGCAGTCAGGTTCGCGCCATAAAAGATATTGTCGCCGAGCACGAGACAGACCGAATCGTTGCCGATGAAGTCGCGCCCGATGACAAAGGCCTGCGCCAGCCCATTTGGAACCGCCTGTTCGGCGTAGCTAAAGGAGACGCCCCATTGGGAGCCGTCGCCAAGCAACTCGCGCATGCGGGGGAGGTCGGCCGGCGTGGAGATAATCAGGACGTCACGGATCCCCGCCAGTAATAGCACCGAGAGCGGATAGTAGAGCATCGGCTTGTCGTACACTGGCAGCAACTGCTTACTGACCACGCGCGTGATCGGCCAGAGTCGGCTTCCGGTGCCACCGGCGAGGATGATTCCCTTCATGCGGAGCCGAGCGATCCAAGCCGCTCGCCGCGATACGCACCACTCATGACGTGCTCCACCCAGGTGGGGTTCTCGAGGTACCAGACAACGGTCTTGCGGATGCCCGAGGTGAAGTCCTCGCGCGGAGACCAGCCGAGCTCAGCGCGGATCTTGGTGGCATCAATGGCATAGCGTTGGTCGTGTCCAGGTCGATCGGTCACGAAAGATATCAAGCGTTCGTACTGGCCAGCAGGATCGGGGCGCAGTTCATCGAGCAGCGCGCAGACGGTGCGCACGACGTCGATATTCTGGCGCTCATTGCTTCCGCCGACATTGTAGGTCTCGCCGGGGCGCCCCTTGGCAAGCGCGAGTCGCAGCGCGCGGGCGTGGTCGTCCACATAGAGCCAATCGCGAATATTGTCGCCCTTGCCGTAGACCGGGATTGCTGCACCCGCGAGGGCCTTTTGGATCAAGAGCGGGATCAACTTTTCCGGGAACTGATTCGGACCGTAGTTGTTCGAACAGTTGGTGATGACAACTGGCAGCCCATAGGTCCTAAACCACGCGCGCGCGAGATGATCGCTCCCCGCCTTGCTCGCGGAATAGGGCGAGCTTGGATCGTACGCGGTTTCCTCGGTGAACAGTCCCTCCGCGCCGAGCGAACCGTACACTTCGTCGGTGGAAACGTGGAGGAACCGGAATGCCCCGCGTCTCGCCGCATCAAGCGATTTCCAATAGCGGGTGGCTTCGTCGAGCATCGTATAGGTGCCGAGGACGTTTGTCCGCACGAACGCGCCAGGGCCGTCGATCGAGCGATCCACGTGCGATTCGGCGGCAAGATGTAGCACAGCGTCCGGCCGTTCGGCATCGAACACCGCGCGCACTGCCGCGGCATCACAGACGTCCACCTGGTGCAAGCGATGCCGCGCGTCAGTGCGCGCGGCTCCGAGTGACTCGAGGTTGCCGGCATAGGTGAGCGCATCGACGTTCGCGATGTGTGCGTCCGTCTCAGCGATCACCTGCCGGACGAGCGCAGAGCCAATGAAGCCTGCGCCCCCGGTGATAAGAAGCGTGGTCATCTCACCCAGCAAGAGTCGTGGTTCGATCCCCACAAATCCGCTCCATATCCTCTAGCCCCACAAGCACATCTCGCGGCTTGGATCCATCCGGCGGTCCCAGAACCCCGGCCAGATGCAACTGATCGATGATGCGCGCCGCACGGCCGTAGCCAACCTTCAGACGACGCTGCAACAACGACGTACTCCCGCCCTGGTTCTGGATGCAGACCTCGGCGGCCTCGCGGAACAACTTATCGCGATCGCTGTCGTCTGCCTCGGCGTTCTCCCCACCGCCTGCCTCGACCGCCTCGGCGGCGCGCACCTTGGCGATGATATCGTCGTCGTCCTTGGTCTCTTCGATGTGGATCAGCCCCTGCGCTTCCATCGCAGCCTTCCGGGCCTCGCGACGATCCACATACCACTTCATCAGGCGCTCAGTGTCATCGTTACTCAGGAATGCGCCCTGCAGGCGGCTCGGCTCACTCTTCCCGGGCGGAATGAACAGCATGTCGCCATTCCCAAGCAGCGACTCGGCGCCCATCCCGTCGAGAATGGTGCGCGAGTCGATCTGCGAGGCCACGCGGAAGGCAATCCGACTCGGGAAGTTCGCCTTGATCAGACCGGTAATGACGTTCACGGAGGGACGCTGCGTGGCGAGAATCAGATGGATGCCAATGGCACGCGCCTTCTGCGCGAGCATCGCAAGCGGCGTCTCGACTTCGGCGGCACAGGTCATCATAAGGTCGGCGAGTTCGTCGATGACCACCACGATGTACGGCAGGATCCCGCGCGTATACTCAAGATTTTCGAAACCGACCGTCGGATCTTTCGGCTTCTGCAACTTGTGTCCGTCGCGAACTTTCTGATTGAAGTCTTGGATATTGCGCGCGCCGTTGGCGGCCAGAAGCTGATAGCGCTCCTGCATCTCCAGCACAGCCCACTTAAGCAGCGCGGCCGCGTCACGATTGTCGGTGACAACCTTGTGGCGCTGATGGGGAAGGACGTTGTACACGGAGAGTTCGACCATCTTCGGGTCGACCATCAGAAAGCGCAGGGTCTTCGGCGTATGCCGATAGATCAGACTCGTAATAATCGTGTTCACGCAGACGGACTTACCGCTGCCCGTGGCGCCGGCGATGAGCAGATGCGGCATCTTGGCTAGGTCCGCGATCACCGGTAGCCCTTCGAGATCCTTGCCGAGCGCAATCGGGAGCGCGCGCGGCGTGGTTTGGTAGTCGCGCGACTCAATCATGTCGCGGAACCCCACCATCTCCGGCACGGGGTTCGGAACTTCAACACCCACGGCGCCCTTCCCAGGAATCGGCGCGACGACGCGGATGCTTGGCGCACGCATGGCGAGCGCCAAGTCGTTGGCGAGGTTCGCGAACTGGCGCACTTTGACGCCTGGCGACGGTTCGATCTCGTACTGCGTAACGGTGGGGCCACTCGTACGACCGCTCAGCACACCATCGACCTTGAAGGTGCGAAGGGCTTCCATCAGCTTGAGTCCCATGGCGTCGAGATGCTGCTTCCCGACCTCTGGGTTGCGCTCCGGTGCCGGCGTCAGCAACTCCGGCGAGGGGAGATCTTCGGCCTGCGCGTCGAGCGGATCGCCAGTGGAGGCGCTGATCGCGGCGACCACCCCAGCCGCGTGCCCTTCGCGCGCTTCGGCCTTGCTCTGCTTCTTCTTGCGCGAGGGCTTGTCGGCTGTCGTCTCTGGGACGGGCTCCTCGTCGCGCTCATCGGCGACCGTTGCTGATCCGGCGGCGATCTCCATGAGGGTCAAATCCATGGCCGGCATTTCAGCGGCCGCGGGCTCGAGCGCTTCCGCTTTCGTGAGCGCTGCGGTGGCCTGCGGAATCGTGGCGCTCGTGGAGCGGGCCCCAATCAGCATCCGAACGGGATTCCAGGCCAGCGTCCCCGCCATGAGGCCCGAGAGGGCAATCGCCATCACGACCCATGCGCCGCCGAGGCCGATGACTTTGGCCAGATAGAACGCGACGAAGCTTCCAAAGAGTCCGGCGAGTGGATCAATGTTTGAGCCATCGACCGTGGCACCGCGAGCAAGCGCGGCGGATACGGGCACGATCAAGGCGAGACCGACCGTGAAGAAGAGCCACCGTTTGTCGGAGGATTCTTCGATGCGACCGAGCAGGCGAAGCGCGTGTACGGCGGGAATGAACGGGACGATGATCGCCGCGAGTGCGCCGATCGAGAGGAGCACGGAGGAGCGGAGACAGGCGCCGACCGGACCGAAGATCCCGCCCGCCTCTGTGCAACTCTGCCCGTTCTCGGTGCCACCGGCCAGCAGTGCTCCGGCCACGAAGACCGCGGTCAGCAGGAGGGCGATGCCCCCGACTTCGCGACGTAAATGCGTGCGTCGCGCTGACTTTTGCATGTCGGCAGGGTCTGGTGCCGCCTCGGCCGACGAAGCGCTTGCCGACTTCCGCTTTTTCCTTGGGGGCCGCGGGACCGTGTCGAACGGGAGCTCGTCGTCATCGCCGAGCGCGAGGTTCGCGTCGGAGGTGACGTCCGGGGTCGGCGATCGGTCGCGCGAAGCTTTGGGCATTGAAGATCCTGGTGGCCGAAATGCCCCGCGCCGCACAGCGGGGCGCCGTGCGGGCAGGAGTACCGAATTCTTGACTGGTAGGCGGCGGCTCAGGTCACGGCTTGGGGGCGACGCGCTCGCCGCCGCGGAGCAACTCGCAGTGCATCACCCCTTCGCCGGCGGCACCAGCTCCTTCAACAAATACGCCCCTTCCTGCTCCAAAAACTTCGTGTGGAAGTCGCCCTTCGCAAAGTGCGGATCCCGCATGACTTTCCCCAAGAAGGGAATCGTCGTGGTGATCCCCTGCACGATGAACGTTTCGAGCGCGAGCTTCATCTTGGCGATCGCTTCCTCGCGGTCGCGACCGTGGCAGATGAGCTTGGCGATCATCGAATCGTAGTACGGCGGCACGGTGTAGCCTGCATAGGCGTGCGTATCCACACGCACCCCGTTTCCGCCCGGAACGTTGAACACCTCGATTTTCCCCGGCGACGGCTGGAAGTTGCGCATCGGATCCTCCGCGTTCACGCGGCACTCAATCACATGCCCGCGCAACGACGGGGTCTGCTTCTCGCGCATCTCGAGCCCGGCGGCCACGCGAATCTGCTCCTTCACGAGATCCACGCCGGTCAGCATCTCGGTCACCGGATGCTCAACCTGAATGCGCGTGTTCATCTCCATGAAGAAGAACTCACCATTCGCGTCGAGCAACATCTCGACCGTGCCAGCGCCGACATAATTAATCGCCTTGGCACCGCGCACCGCCGCCTCGCCCATCGCCTCTCGCAGCGCTGGAGTCAACGCCGGACTCGGCGCTTCCTCAATCAGCTTCTGGTGACGACGCTGGATCGAGCAATCGCGCTCCCCCAAGTGGATCACATTGCCGTGCGTGTCGCCAAGAATCTGGAACTCAATATGACGCGAGCGCTCCAAGTACTTCTCGACATACACATCGCCGTTTCCGAACGCTGACAGCGCTTCGCTCCGAGCAACCTGGAAGGCGTGGGCAAAGTCGTCGGCGTCGCGCGCCACGCGCATTCCCTTCCCGCCCCCGCCTGCCGCCGCCTTGATGATCACCGGGAATCCGGCCTTCACCGCAAACTCCAACGCCTCATTCACATCTTCGATCGGCCCCGGAGTGCCGGGGACAATCGGCACGCCACAGTCAGCCATCGTCTTTCGCGCCGTCGCTTTGTCGCCCATCATGCGAATCTGATGCGGCGTCGGCCCAATAAATGCGATGCCCGATGCCGCACAAATCTCCGCGAACTCGGCGTTTTCGGCGAGGAATCCGTAGCCCGGATGAATCGCGTCGGCGCCCGTGATTTCGGCGGCGGCAATCAAACGGGGAATCTTGAGATAACTGTCGCGCGCCTGCGCCGGACCGAGGCAGACGTCATCGTCGGCAAAGCGCACATGCAACGATTCGCGATCGGCTTCAGAGTACACAGCAACCGTCTCGATGCCGAGCTCGCGCGCGGCGCGGATGATACGGAGCGCGATTTCTCCGCGATTCGCAATCAGGATCTTCTTGAACATCAGTGCGGGTCCTGGTGGGCGGAACGTGACATCAGGTGGTCACATCCTGCTGGAAGGCGTTGAAGCTGGTGTCGTTAGAGCCAGCGATCCCCTGCACACGCAGCGCGAATTCGCTGGGGGTCGTGGCGTAGAAGAGGGCGCTCTCGTACGAGATAACCCCCTGCTGATACCAGTTCATGAGCGATTGGTCGAAGCTCTGCATCCCATACTGCACCGTGCCTTCACGGATCAGATCCGGGATATTGAGCGACTTGGTCATGTCGCGAATATTATCGGCGACGGAAGCCGTATTCACGAGCACTTCACACGCTGGAATACGCCCGCTACGATCAGCACGAGGAACGAGCCGCAACGACACCACCGCCTGCAACGCCTGACTCAGCGAGAAGCGCACGTCGGCCTGTTGGTGCGGCGAGTAAAACGAGAGAATGCGGCTGATGGTCTGCGTGGCATCCGTGGTGTGCAGCGTGCTGAACACCAGATGCCCCGTGTCGGCGGCCTTGAGTGCAATCTCCAACGTCTCGAGGTCTCGAATCTCGCCGATGAGGACGATGTCCGGATCTTGGCGTAGCACACGTCGGAGCGCCTGCGCAAATGAGCCCGTGTCGCTCCCAACCTCGCGCTGATTGATATGACAGTTGATATCGCGATGCAGGAACTCGATCGGGTCCTCGACCGTGATCACATTCGCGTGGCGGTGCTCGTTCACGTACTGGATCATCGAGGCGAGCGCGGTCGACTTGCCAGATCCGGTGATCCCGGTGACGAGCACGAGGCCGCGCGGCTTCATCGCGATTTGCTCGAGTATGGGCGGAAGATTCAGGTCCTTGAGGGTCAGGGCCTGGAAGGCAATCGCGCGAAAGGCGTAGGCAATTGATCCGCGCTGCTGGTACATGTTCACGCGGAAGCGCCCGATGCCTGGCACGCCGATCGCGAAGTCGGCTTCCTTGTCCGCGTCGTACTCGCGCCGTTGTCTGGGCGGGAGAATCTGCTCTCCGATCGAGCGGAGATCCTCTGAACGCAGCGCCGGAAGGTCGAGCGGTGTCAACTCACCGTTGAGTCGAATCGTCGGCGGACGCCCGCCCTTTAGATGCAGGTCGGACGCGTTCCGCTGCACCATCGCTTGCAGGACGGCCTTGTAGTCGTACGGCGGAAGCTTCGGAGCTGACGCCGCAACAGGAACCGCCGCAGGCGTAGGGCGGTCCGCGCCCGAATCAGCCATTCGGTTCGATCTTGAAGAGGACCTGTCCGTATTCCACCGGATGTGCATCGCTCGCGCTAATCGCGCGCACGGTGCCGGCATATTCGGACTCGATCTCATTCATGATCTTCATAGCCTCAATGATGCAGAGGGTCTGTCCCTTACTGATCTTGTCGCCCACGGACACATACGGCTTGGCACCCGGCTCCGGCGCGCCGTAGAACGTCCCAACCATCGGCGATTTGATGTCCAAGGTATTGACCTTGGGGGCTTCGACCGGCGCGGCCTCAACGCCTGCGGCTGGCGCGGGCGTCCCCGCCGCAGGCGAGAGCCTCGGCTCGGCGGGCATCATCTGCTGCATCGCGGGCGCCATCTGCACCATGCCGCGCTGTGATGCGGTCTTACTGATGCGGATCTTCATCCCTTTATCAGACGAGATTTCGATGGAATCCACCGAGGATTCGTCGAGCATCTCAACCAGCTTCTTGACGTACCGGAGGTCAATCATATGCGTGCCTGGCAGAAGACCGAGGGCAAGCGCTAACCAAAGCGGGTCAGCCTATCACCATCAGGTCGCGTGAGAAAGCAGTCAGTATTTGGGGTCCTTCGCGGGCGAGGAATACGTCGTCCTCGATCCGCACCCCGCCCCACCCCGGACGATAGATCCCGGGTTCGATCGTTACCACGGCGTCCTGCGGGAGTGGCGCCTCAGCCGTCTTGGCAAGCCGGGGGGCCTCATGCACTTCGAGACCGATCCCATGCCCTAACGAATGGCCAAATGCCTCTCCCCAACCGCGACGCTGAATGTAGCCCCGTGCAAGCGCATCGGCATCCCTTCCCCGCATTCCAGCCCGAACAGCACCCGAAGCGCTCGCGTTAGCCTCCCGCACGATGTCGTGAACGTCCTGCATCTCCGGGCTCACGCTCGCGACCGCAAAGGTGCGTGTGATGTCCGAGCAATAGCCACGCACCACCGCTCCAAAGTCAATCAGCAGGAACTCCTCGGGCCGAATAATCCGAGTGCTGGCCCGCGCATGCGGGAGCGCCGAACGTGGCCCGCTGGCGACAATCACCTCGAACGGGTGCGACTCACTCCCGGCAGCGCGAAGCTCGCACTCAAGGATTCCGGCAATCTCCAACTCCGTCTGGCCGACCTCGACCTGCGCAATCGTGCGCGCGAGCGCCCGCTCCGCTACGGACACGGCATCCTTGATCGCATCGATCTCGGCGTGATCCTTTTGCTCGCGGAGGGTTTCCACCAGGTTGACTGACGGCCGCCACTCCCACTTCCCTCCCCCCTTGGCGGCGTCAAACAGACGCTGCGTATCGGAATGGGTCAGATGCGCAGATTCAAAGGCAATCGACGCCACGGCTAACTCGGGCAGAATCTCCCACAACCGCTTCCACAGCGAACTGCCTTCGATCACAACATGGGCGACGTCTCCGATCTCCTCTGGCGCCTGCGTGGCGTAGCGGAAATCGGTGAGAAAAAGCGCCTCGCGCCCGGTGACGACCAAGAGCGCGCTCGAGCCGGAGAACCCGGTGAGGTAGCGGATATTCGGTAGCGCGGTCACCAAAATGCCGTCGAGACCGGCGGCCTCAAGGGAGGAACGCAGCGCGGCGAGCCGCTGGTGCTCACCGCGCATCAGCGCGAAACGCTCGGCGAGGCTCCGGAGGCGGCACGCAGCTGCGCCACCAGTGCGCGCAGCGCCATCTCATAGCCAGCCGCACCGAATCCGCAGATGACCGCCAGCGCCGCGGGCGCGAGCATCGAATGCCGGCGTTCGGGTTCGCGCGCGTAGATGTTACTCAGGTGCACCTCCACGAACGGGAGCGCGACCCCCGCGAGCGCATCGCGCACTGCGAGACTGGTATGCGTCCACGCGCCGGCGTTCACGAGCGCCGCATCAACCGTGCGGCGCAACTCTGGCGCAACACCGGGAGCGCTCGGGCGCCCGCCGAGCGCGTGAATGGCGTCGATGCAATCCCCTTCGTGATTGAACTGCGCGCAGAGCAACTCGACGTCGAGTTCGTGCGCGACGTCTGACAGGCGCGCCTCGATCTCGGCGAGCGTCGTGTGCCCGTAGACCCCCGGTTCACGCGTGCCGAGCAGGTTGAGGTTCGGACCGTTGAGTACAGCGATACGCATCAGGATTCCCGGAAGGGCTGCATGTACGTGGAGAGGACGTTGGCGGCCTGCTCATCAGTGGTCGCCGGTGGCGTGTTCCCGAAGAACGCGTCGAGCGTGCGTGTGGCGTGCGGCGGAGACGCGGCGACCGACGCGGCGACCGACGCGCCTGCCTGACGTGCCGCGAACGCCGCGAAAAACGCGCGCGCAGTCGGAACGCTCGTCGGAACGCTCGTCGGGCCACTCGTTGGGCCACTCGTTGGGAGTACCGGCGTCGGCATCAGCGCGCGGATGCGGAGCTTGAGCGCCTCGTCGTCGGGACGCTGGAGCAAGAGCTGCTGGAAAACCTCGAGCGCGCGCTCGGTGTGTCCCTGCTGCAAGTAGAGGTCGGCCATGGTGGCGGTGACGAACGGCGACCCGCGATCCTCGGCCGGTTCGTCGAGCGGATCTTGGAACTGGCCGTCGAGAAACTCCGCGAACGTCGGGGACGCGATGGGGAGGTCAACAGCCTCATCCGCCACGTCGAACGCGACGTCGGAGGCGTCGTCGAACGCGACGTCGGGTTCTGGAGTCTCACCGAAATCAGGGAGTTCCAGCGCCTTCATCGACGGCTTGACGGATACCGCGGCGGCTCCGAGCTCAGGCTCCGCGCTGGGCTCCGCGCTGGGCTCCGGCATCTCGTGCGCGTCCCCATCGTCGAACGCTGGCGCCGTGGGGGCGGCATCCTCCTCCATGGAAATAAACGGAAGCGACGGTGTCGGGTGATCGGCGGGTTCGGCCGCACCGAGTGCCGCGAGGAATCCTATGATTTCGTCGTTCCGCGGATCGGCATCGAGAATACGCGCGAACCAGCCGCGGGCTTCCTCCACCTCGCCGTTCTGCTGCGCGATGATGCCCAGATGCCGGAGTGCGATGAGGTTTTCTGGGTCGAGCGCAATCGCGTTCCCGAAGGTGACCTGCGCGTCCGCGACACGCCCCGCCTCAAATAACGCCTGGCCGTAGACCACGTGGCCATTCATATTCGACGGCTGCACGGCGAGGTGTTCCTCGCACAGGCCGATCGCCAGGTCGAGGTCCCCCGTTTTACGGAACTCGTTGGCCAGCGGCGCAAAAAAGCGTCGCGGGTTCTCATTGTACCGCTTCTTCAGTTCGTGCAGCCGCGCGGAGGCAGTCATAGCAATCCCTCGGGGGGACCGCCCCCGTACGTCCGCGCATATTGTAGCGATTTCGGGGCGAAGTCAATCAGAAGTCCAGTATTGACTTGATTTTAGGTCCACACAGCGGATAATTTGCGAGGTTCTACCGAACTGCTGGTCCTTTCACGATTCTGCAACAGGGTACATTCCGTGCTGCAACAGATGCGGACCCACGCGAAGTGGATCTGGATAGTGGTCTTCGTCGCCTTCGTCGGCGGCTTCCTCCTGTATGAAGTATCCGGCCTCGGCGGCCGCTCCGGCCCAACGACCTCGACGGTCGTCGCGTCGGTCAACGGTCGAGATATCGGCTACATACAGTGGGTGAACGCGAGTCAGCAGCTTGCTCAGCAACAGGAGCAGCAGCAGACCCGCGGCCTCACGCTCGACGAACGTCGTCAGATCGACAACCAGGCCTTCGACCAGCTGGTCATGGACGTCCTCCTCCAGCAGGAGTACGGCAAGCGCGGCATTCGCGTGAGCGACGCTGAGATTATTGAAGCGGCCAAGTACAGCCCGCCGCCGCAGTTCGCGCAGGCGCAGGAGCTCCAGACCGACGGGCGCTTCGATCCGTCCAAGTACCAGCGCTTCCTCGCCAGCCCCGGCGCGAAGTCGCAGGGGATTTTGGCGCAGCTCGAGGGCTATTACCGCACCGAGCTCCCCAAACAGAAGCTCTTCACGCAGGTCGCGGGCGATGTGTACGTCTCCGACGCGCGTCTCTGGCAGATCTGGAAGGATCAGCACGACTCGGCTTCGGTGTCGACCGTTAGCTTCCGCCCGACCCTGGGCAAGGATGCGATTGCCGCTGTAACCGAAGCGGAAGCACAGAAGTACTACGACATGCACAGCAAGCAGTTCGATCGTCCCGGCCGCGCCGTCCTCTCCATTGTGACGCTCGACCGCAAGGCGACGACGGCCGATTCGCTTGAGACACTCAAGCGCATCACCGCCGTTCGTGAACAGCTAACGAAGGGTGCCAAGTTCGAGGAGGTCGCCAAGCGCGAGTCTGATGACTCGTCGTCTGCGGTCAACGGCGGCCTGCTTCCCAAGGGTCCGCGTGGGCGCTTCGTCAAGCCGTTTGAAGATGCGGCCTACAAGCTGTCGGTTGGCGAGCTCTCGCAGCCCGTCCCAACGCAGTTCGGTTTCCACCTGATCAAGGTGGACGCCAAGAAGGGCGACACGATCACGATTCGCCACATCCTGAAGCTCGTGAAGCAGGGCGACTCCTCGGCCACCGCGACCGACCGCAAGGCGGACCAGCTGGCCAAGATCGCGGCCGGTGCTGACGTGCCGGCGAAGTTCGACAGCGCCGCGAAGTCGATGGGGTTGCTGGTCTCGCGCGTCGAAGTGATGGATGGCGACCAGGCGATCTACCTCGGCCGCACGGTGCCCAGCGCTGGTGCTTGGGCGTTTGGCGGCGCTCGCGTCGGTGAGTCAAGCGACCTGTTCGACGACGACCAGGCTTACTACATGGTGCGCCTCGACTCGCTTCGTCCGGGTGGCGTCCAGCCGCTGGCGAATGTGATGGGCGAGGTCAAGCAGTTCGTGGCCCGTGAAAAGGCGCTGACCGCGTTGGCGAACGATGCCAAGACTCTGGCTCAGGCTGCGGCGACCGGCACGCTGGAAGCCGCCGCGCAGGCCAAGGGAATGACCGTGGCCAAGGAAGGCCCCTTCACCCGCTCCATGGGCGCTTCGGGCCTTGGTGGCGTCAGTGAGGCCACTGGAGCCGCGTTCACCGCCCCGCTTGGGCAGATTACCGGCCCAATCAAGACGGAAAGCGCGGTCTTCGTGTTCCGCGTCGACAAGCGCGTGGAGAGCGACGAAGCGGCATGGACTGTCCAGAAGACCTTCCAGCGCGACCAGATCACGCGCAGCCTGCGTGAACAGCGCGTGCGGATGTACCTCGACAACCTCCGCAAAGCCGCCAACCTCAAGGATCACCGCAAGGAGATCCAGTCGGCGCAGCGCCGCGCGACGAGCTGACCAACCCGGACCATCGGGAACGACGAAGGGGGATCGGCCAACGGCCGCTCCCCCTTCTGACATCTCACCCAGGAACCCGGACTAGATCAAGCGCTTCGGCTCGGAACTCGCCGAGTCCTCATGCGCAGCCGACTGCGAAGCGCGGGGCAACGCTTCGACCGCTGGGGGCTCGGCGATGTCGCGTTGCACATCATTCATGTTCTTTTTGAACTCCTTGATGCCCTTGCCGAACGAGCCCGCGATCTCGGGGATACGCTTGGCGCCGAACAGCAGCAGGATAGCCAATACGGCCAAACCCATCTCCATCGGTCCCATTCCGAACATGTGGCGCCTCCTAGAACAACGACCGCGCGATCAGGTAGGCGGCGAGGACCCCGACGAGACTCAGTAACGAGACGTCGAGCGCGAGTGGTCCGACCGCAAATTTCAAGATAATCAGGTTGATCTCAATGGCGCCAATCCCCGGGGTCACCCCGGTGGTCAGAAACTCCTTCGCCGCACCGGCCGGCAACCAAAGCCGACCGGCCTGCGTGAGGAGTCCCCCCACGACGAACCCAATGGCAAGCACCACTCCGTGAAAACCCGGCCGGTGCCTCGACGATCCGTTGGGTGCCATCGTTAGGACCTCCGGTCCATGACGTACGAAATGGCGTCCGTGAGCGACTCCAGTGAATCGGACTCTGGAATCCCCGCGAGCGCCTCTTCGGCTTCCTGCGCGAACGCCTCGCCTTGGCGGCGTGCATA
>JAPLKT010000020.1:18429-42986 GCA_026387895.1 Gemmatimonadota bacterium
CGCCTCGCCTTGGCGGCGTGCGTATTCCAGCCCGCCGCACTCGGTGACGATTGTTACGACCTCCGCAATCTCGCTGTCGCTCGGGGTCGGGTTCGCGAAGAGCGCTTCCGTCCGTTCGCGTTGGACCACAGACATCGCCGGCAGCGCTGCGATCAGCGGCAGGGTCACCTTGTGCTCGCGCAGATCATTTCCGCTCGGCTTGCCCGTGACGCTCTCCGTCTCGGTGTAGTCGAGCAGGTCGTCGGCCACTTGGAACGCCATACCGAGCCGTTCGCCGAAGCGCCGAAGCCGATCGCGGTACTGCGGTGCGCCGCAGATCGCACCAACCTCACAGGCCGCCCCGAGGAGGGATGCCGTCTTGGCGCTATTGAGCGTAAAGTAGTCGTTCTCGCTGAAGTTCAACGCATCGTACGACGACAGCTGGCGCATCTCGCCGAGCGTCATGTCGTTGGAGGCGGAGGAGAAGGCGCGGAGCGCCTCGAGGTCGCCCATTCGCACGAGTTCGGCGACCGCCTTGGAGAACAGATAGTCCCCCATAATCACGGCAATCTGGTGCGAGAACAGCGCGTTGATCGTGGGCTGCCCGCGGCGCACGTTCGAGTGATCGACAGAATCGTCGTGGACAACGCTCGCGAGATGTACGAGTTCGGCAACGGCGGCGAGCGCGGTCGCGTGCTCGCTCAGCTCGCCGTCGAGACTGGCGGCAAGGAGAAGGAGCGTGGGGCGAAACATCTTCCCCTTCATTCCCATGAGGTGCTTGTTGGCCGCTTCGATAAGCGGGGTATCCGCTTTGACGATACGCCACATTTCGTCTGGCACGCGCTCGAGCTGTTCGCGCACCGGCCCTTGAATCTCGCGCAGGGCGGCAGCGACAGGAATACGCAGGCGCGCCTCGAGCGTCACGAGCGCACCTGACCGAGAGCGTTGAGCCTGTCACCGACGTCGCGGAAATGGATATCCACAGCGAAAACCCGTTCGAAGTAACCTTTGGCCTCGGTGCGTTTGTCCAGTGACTCGCACACCGACGCGATCAAGTACAGCACCCCCACCAACTGTTCGTCCGACGCCCCTGGTTCGTTGATCGCGCGCTGTAGGGTCGTATGCGCGACGGAGAACTGTGCTTTCTCTATGAAACACTGCCCCAACACTTCGAGCGTTCGCACCCGTTGCGTAGTGCCCCGCAACGCCTTTTGGAACGGAGCATATCGGCAAAATCCGCTTGTTCGTCGCCCGAGGGTTTTTCCTCGCCGACAACCATGCGGGTGGATTTCAGCTCCTCGTCCTCACGGAGCCAGTCCCCGAGCGAAACGTAGTCGGCATCACTCCCCTCTGCAGGGGTCGATGCCGCGGTGTCCACGTCCAGCAGTGACGGCCCCTCGACCCCGGTCTCCAACGTGTAGCGGCGCCCTCGTGGGGTGCCCAGCGTGGAGGGCGTGGGACCAAATGCCTCTAAAGCCTCGCGCGCGCGCGCGTCATCGGGCGCGATTTCCAGCACCCGCTGATAGACAACCTGCGCCTTCTGTGGCTGGCCATCGCGCATGAGCGCATCGGCAAGCGCGAGATAGCCTTCCATGAGGCTTTGCGTGTCATTGGCGCGGAACGCGAGCTCAACACGCTTTTGGTGATGTCGCACGGAGTCCGGTAGCAACCGCAAAATCTCGGCGATGACGGAACGCGCGGTGGCAAGATCGTTGTCGCGCTCGAAACCCTCGAGCGAGGTCTGGAGCTCAGCGATGCCTTCGTCGCGGTCGCCGCGGTCGAGGAGCGCTTCCGCGTATTCACGTCGGAGGCCGTGATCCTCCGGGTTCGACTCGAGGCTCGCGCTCAACAGGGCGACCGAGTCGGCGAGCACCACGGAAGATCGCCGTGGAGGCGCGGGCTGCTGGCGGTCGTCCGGTTCGAGCACCGGCTCAGTGAACTCAGTGACCTCAGCCGCCTCAGCGCGCGGAGTGTCAAATACGATGGGCTCGCTTGCTTCGACGTCGACCATCGGCAGCGTATCGAACACGAGCTCCGCGGGGGGCTCCGGGACCTCCACGTTCAACGACGTCCGCTCGAGGCCGAGAACTGCGGGAGTCTCGGCGACGGCGGCGCCGTCGAGATCCAGGAACACCAGGTCCTGGCGCTTCTCTGCCCGACCGTTGGATTCGGATACAATCGCCGCGCTGGGGTCTATGGTCCGCAGCCGTGTTGCGATTGCTTCTGCGTCCGCCGTACGTCCCAAGCTCACGTGACGCGCATACAGTTGTTGCAGCTGCTCGACCGCCTCTGAGGTACGCCCCGCGGCGCTCAGTTGCTCTGCCAGCATGAGACGGAAATCGTCTTGATCCGGGCAGAGGGTGGCGAACTCCTTGAGGGCTCGGAACGACTCGGCGATGTCGCCGGCTTTGCGCATGCGATCGGCGTATTCAAGAAAATTCTGCTTGGCGTCCCCCTTGAATCCCTTCGCCGCGCTAATCTTGCCGAGTTTGTAGTAGACGACGGCACGCCCCGGCGAGGTCCGCAGAATTTTATTGCACAGTGCGATGGCGTTGTTGAAGAAGCCACCGTTCTCGTAGAGGTCGACGGCGCGCTCATAGACCGCGACCGCCTCGGGCACGTTCCCCAGGCGCACGAGCAGATCGCCAACCCGATTATAGAGACCGACGTCAGGCGTGTCTTCGTCGCCGGTGTCATACGCGGCGAGAATTTCCTGATAGATCGCGACGGCCTTGTCGAGCTGTTTTTTCAGCTCGAACTCGGCAGCCTTCTTTTTCAGCGCAGCGACGTTGGCCATAAGGGGTACGCCAAGAAATACGGGGCAGCGAAAGACATTAGAGGACCAAACAGTCCTACACGCCCTAAAGCTACCTTCTCAACTCGCCTGGTGACAAGCACGACCGCGACTCCAGGAGGCGACACACCGGTGGTCGCCGTACCAGTAGGGAAGCTCGCGGATGTCCTCGATTTCAAAGAGCGCGAGGTCAGCGGCGTATCCGGGGGCGATTTGGCCAGTTTCAGCGGCGAGTCCGAGCGCGGCGGCACCGTTGACCGTCGCCGCGACAATCGCTTCGGCGACGGACAGCTTCAACTGACTCACCGCGAGGGTGAGCATCAGCGGGAAGTTGACCGTCGGCGATGTCCCAGGGTTGAAGTCGGTGGCGAGGGCAATGGCCGCGCCCGCCTCGAGGAGGGCTCGTGCGGGGGCCTGTTTCTGGCGGCCGAGAAAGAGCATCGTGCCTGGGAGGAGGGTCGCGACGGTCGCGCTTGCGGCGAGCGCGGCGATCCCACGGTCGCTGATGGCCGCGAGGTGGTCGGCGCTCGTGGCTCCGATCTCTGCCGCGAGTTCCGCGGCGCCGCCAGGTTCCAGCTCGTCAGCATGAAGCTTGATCAAGAGGCCATGCGCGCGCGCGGCGCTGAGGATACGGCGCGCTTCGTCGACGGTGTAGACGCCCGGCTCGCAAAAAATATCGGCGAAGCGCGCGAGCCCTTCGGCCTCGACGAGCGGCAGCATTTCGTGCACAATCAGATCGATATACTCGTTCCGATGCCGCGGCGCGGCGCGGAACTCGAGCGGAATCTCGTGTGCGCCGAGGAACGTCGGGACGATGCGGATTGGCAGCGCGTCCTGCAAGCGCCGGATGACACGCAGTGACTTCATCTCCGCCTCGACCGAGAGACCGTAACCGCTCTTAAGTTCGACCGTGGTGGTGCCGTGGGCTGCGAGACGGCGTAGGCGCGGGAGCGCGAGGCTGAAGAGTTCGTCTTCGGAGCGGGTGCGGAGGTCGCGCACGGAGCTGTGGATTCCCCCGCCCTGCTTCGCGATCTCCATGTAACCCATGCCGGACGCGCGGAGCTCTTGCTCTTCGTGCCGCGGTTTCCCGAAAATCCCGTGGGTGTGCGAATCGACCAGGCCAGGCATCAGGACGCCCCCACGGCAATCGACACGCTCGGCGCGTGGGTGGGTACGTTCGAGTTCGTCCTGCGGGGCGACGGCGACAATGTGATCACCCTCGATCAGCGCGGCATACCCCGTGCGCACACCCGCGTCGCGGATTTCGGCACCGCGACGGGCGCGCCCCGGTCCGGCGCAGGTGACGATTTGAGCGGCGTTGACGAAGAGCGTCTGAGGCATCGGCGAAAGGTACGACTGCGGGCGCTAGGCCAGCAAATCCTGAAAGCGGGAAATCGAGAGCGGAGCCTGCGCTTCACCGCGGCACGCGTAGTAGCACTTATTGCACGCAATCGGTGCGTAGCCGTCGTAGCTGGTCCAATGCCCGTCGGTCGGGAAATCCGGGCACCGGCGGACCTCGCCCACGGGGTTGATGTGGATCGTGTCTTGCCCAGCCTTGCAGGGCTCGCGCATCTCGCCACGCAGATAGCGCGGGATGTTTGCGATGTACCAGTCGGAGTTGCTGAGCACGCCGCGGTTCTTGCGCTTGAACTCCAAGAGTTCGGCAACGAGCGCGTCTATCCGGAGCAGCTGCTCGTCGCGGATCAGGTGCTCCGTGTTCCCGTTCTTGAAGTCCGTATACACCGACAAGTTTGCACCCGCGCCGATTGCGGCGGCATGGCGCACGATCCCCATGATGTCGTCGAGGTTGTCGTGCTTGATGACGGAGTTGAAGCGCACCGTCATTCCGCGCGCGACTATCTGCGGGACGGTGGTGAGGATTTTCTGCGTGAGTCCGGGAATCTGCCGAGCCGCGTCGTGACGCTCGTCGAGATAGTCGAGCGAGATGTTGAACTGTACGACGCCGGCATCCCAGAGCGCCTGCGCACGGTCCACCGTGAGCATCGCGCCGTGGGTGATCACCGTGATGTAGGTGAAGGGCGAGGCCTGGTCGACTTCGCGCACGAGCTCCTCGAGATCACGCCGCAGCAGGGGCTCGCCCCCCGTGAAGGTGATCATCATCGGCTGGAAGTGGCGCGCCGCGTCGGCGAACGACTTGAGCTCACGCGCCTTCTCCGAGGGATCCGTCTTCCAATAATCGCAGAAGCCGCATTGCGCGTTGCAGCGCATCGTGACCTCGAAGTGCACGAGGACAGGGCGCTTGGCGAGTCGGAGTCGCGCGTACTTGATCGAGAACGGAATCAAGTGCCACGGCTTGAACTTCTTGGACAGCATTGGGGCCTTATTCTAGTCAGCAGGCACCCCGAGGGGCGACCGCCGAGGGATCAGAGCATCGGGAGGTTGAGCCCCTTGGCGCGGGCAGTGTCGCGGGCGATTTCATAGCCGGCATCGGCGTGTCGTGCGACACCGATTCCAGGGTCGTTGGTGAGCACGCGCTCAAGGCGGAGGCGCATCTCGGGAGTCCCGTCGGCTACAATCACCTGGCCCGCGTGCAGCGAGTTGCCGATGCCTACGCCGCCGCCGTGATGAAAGCTGACCCAGGTGGACCCGCTCGCCACGTTCAGCAGCGCATTGAGGATTGCCCAATCGGCGATCGCGTCGCTGCCGTCCTTCATCGCTTCTGTTTCGCGGAAAGGACTCGCGACACTCCCGGTATCGAGATGGTCGCGCCCAATCACGATGGGCGCGCTGAGTTCCCCATTCGCCACAAGGTCATTGAGGGCGACGCCAAACTTTGCGCGGTCCCCCTGCCCCAGCCAGCAGATGCGCGCGGGGAGTCCCTGAAACTGAATTTTCTCCTGCGCCTTTTCGATCCAGGTGCGCAGGTGCGTGTCGTGCGGGAACAGTTCCAGCGCGAGCCGATCGGTGCGCGCAATATCGGCGGGGTCACCCGAGAGCGCGGCCCACCGGAACGGCCCCTTCCCTTCGCAGAACAGCGGACGAATGTACTCGGGGACAAATCCGGGGATTGTAAACGCATCGGCGAGCCCCGCATCGAAGGCCACCGTGCGGATGTTGTTGCCGTAATCGAAGGTGATGGCGCCGCGATCCTGCAGGGCGCGCATCGCGCGGACATGTTCCACCGCACTCGCCGTCGAGCGCCGCACGTACTCCTGCGCATCCGACTCGCGCAACGCGGAAGCATCTGCCATCGACATCGCCGTGGGGACATAGCCGTTCAGCATATCGTGGGCGCTGGTCTGGTCGGTGACCACATCCGGCGTCACACCACGGCGCACGAGCTCAGGAATCACTTCGGCGGCGTTCCCGATCAGCCCCACGCTGAGCGCACGCTGTGCGGCGGTCGCCTCGCCGATCCATGCAAGGGCGGTGTCGAGCGAGTCGGTCATCTTGTCGCAGTAGCCGGTTGTCAGTCGCTTCTCGATACGCGTGCGGTCGACGTCGATGCCGAGGATGGCGGCGCCCTGCATGGTGGCAGCGAGTGTCTGGGCGCCACCCATGCCGCCAAGTCCGGCGGTGAGGATGAAACGACCGGCGAGCGAGCCGCCAAAGTGCTGGCGTGCGACCGCCCCAAATGTCTCGTAGGTACCCTGGACGATTCCCTGGGACCCGATGTAGATCCACGAACCGGCGGTCATCTGCCCGTACATCATGAGTCCCTTCCGCTCGAGTTCACGGAAGTGATCCCACGTGGCCCATCGGCCGACGAGGTTGCTGTTCGCGATCAACACGCGCGGCGCATGGGCATGCGTGCGGAATACGGCGACGGGCTTCCCGCTTTGCACGAGGAGCGTTTCGTCGTTCTCGAGCGCTTGCAGCGAGCGCACAATGGCGTCGAAGCTCTCCCAGTTGCGTGCGGCCTTTCCGGTACCGCCGTAGACGACCAAATCTGCCGGACGTTCGGCGACGTCGGGGTCGAGGTTGTTCATCAGCATGCGAAGGGCGGCCTCCTGCTGCCAGCCCTTGCAACTCAGCGTCGTGCCGCGCGGGGCACGGACAACTCGCGTCACGGATTTCGGCGTACTTTGAGACATCGGAGTCAAAGATTTAGGTCGTGGGACGAACGAGACGTACTAAACCAGAAACTCGCCACGCGCGACCGCGTCAGCGAGGGCGATGATATCGGGCGACAACACGCGATCATCGGTCAGCGGCTCAACGTGCGTGCGCGCAATCGCATAGGCCTTCTCGACACCCTGGCCACCCGTGAGCGGGCGACGGTAGTCAATGCCCTGCGCCGCGACCATAAGTTCGATGCCGAGGATGTGCTGCACGTTGCGGACAATACGACGAAGCTTCCACGCGGCACCCATCGCCATCGGTACGACATCTTCCTTACTTCCGTCGGTCGGAATGGTGTCGACGCTGGCAGGATGCGACAGCACCTTGCACTCACTCGCCAGCGACGCCGCGGTGACCTGCGCCATCATGAAGCCGCTATGGAGGCCGGCCTCGCGCGCGAGAAAGGGCGGGAGCCCCTCATTCAGATCCGGGTGCACCACCCGATCAATACGCCGTTCAGCCATGGTGGCAAGATTCGTCATGGCGATGGCAAGGAAATCAAGCGCCATCGCGACGGCTTGACCATGAAAGTTGCCGCCTGAGAGCATCGTGCCGTCTTCGAAGACGAGCGGGTTGTCGGTGGCTGCATTGAGCTCGCGACCGATAACACCCTCCGCGAATCGGATCGCATCGAGGACAGGTCCGTGCACCTGCGGCATACAGCGCAGCGCATAGGCGTCTTGCACGCGGGTGTCACCCTGGCGGTGCGACTCGCGAATCTCGCTGTTGGCGAGGAGCGTGAGGAGTAGCGCCGCCGAGTCCTTCTGCCCGTCCTGTCCACGGGCATCTTGGATGCGCGGATCGAATGCTGTGGGGGTCCCCAGCAGGGCTTCGAGCGACATCGCGCCGGCCACGTGTGCCGTGTGCCAGAGAGTTCGCGCATCGCGCACCGCAAGCGCCGCAACGGCGGTATGCGCCTGGGTGCCGTTGATGAGGGTGATGCCTTCCTTTGGCCCCAGCGTAAGCGGCGTGAGTCCGGCTTCGGCGAGCATCGCCGCGGCGGGCCCCACGCGGTCACCACGCTGGAGCGTGCCTTCACCGATCAGGGAGCAGGCCAAGGTCGCCAAGGGCGCCAGATCGCCGCTGGCGCCGACGGAGCCCTGTTCTGGGACGGCGGGCCAGAGATCGGCGTTGAGCATCGCACAGAGCAGTTCTGGGACCTCAGGGCGGGCCCCGGAGAATCCCTTTGATATGACATTCGCGCGCAGCAACATCATAGCGCGCACTTCGTGCTTGGGAAGGAGCGGGCCGACCGCGGCTGCATGCGATCGGACCAGATTGACCTGCAGCGCCGCCAACTTGTCCGGAGGAATCGCGACGTCGGACAGTTTCCCGAAACCGGTGGTAACGCCGTACACCACGGCATTGCGCGCCACGATGTCGGTGACCACGCGGTTCGACGCCAACATCCGTGTACGTGCCGGGCCAGAAAGCGCCACCGTTGCGCCACGTTCGGCAACGGCTGCCACAGCATCCAGTGTGAGGGAGTGGCCGTCGAGTTCGAAGTGAGCAGTAGTCATAGTCAGGGGACGGAGCCGACCTGCTGGCGATAACTGGCGCGGTCGTAGTTGAATTTGAGGTCTGGCTCGGCTTTTAGCGAGATAAAGAACGTGAACGCGAAGTTCCCGTTCGGCGCCTGCGTGAAACCGAAGATAGCCCGCCAATCGTGCATGTCGCGCTGGAGCGACACCGTCTGCGCCCCAAACTCCGTACGCTCGACATCGTAGTTCGTGGAGTACGAACTTGACCACTTCTCCGTCAGGTTGAAACTGAGACGCGTCTGGATGTTCGTCTGTGGCGGAACACGCACGAACGTCCCACCAGCGGTGGTTTGCGTGTTCGTGATGTCCTGCGACGAACTGTTCGTGAGCGCTCCCTGCACGCAGATCTCGTACTGAATCGGATTGAGGTCCTTGAGCGCCTGACACTGGATGGTGACGTCGAAGTCGCGACTCCGATAGTTGCCCGTTGGCGTCCGCTGCTGGTTCTTGGTAAAGGTGAACGACGCATCGAACCCCTTCCCTGCGCCGAGTCCTTGCGGCGCGTCACGCATCGATTGGCCAGCGACCGCCTGCGATCCTTGGAGGCGCGATCCCGGGAGGGGGCGATCGGTGGCGCTGGGCGATGTGGAATCTCGGGGGACCGTCGCAGTCGTGCTCGCCGCGAGCCCAAGGAGTCGGCCGAGCAATTTCACGATCGACGATTCCGCGCTGAGGTTGAAACTCGCGCGAATGGACTCGAGGTACGGACTAAACTTGGCCGTATCGCTGAGCACACTGCCCTGGAAAAGCGAATAATCGGAACCGAAGTCGAACCCCGGCAGGAGATCCGACCGGAGGCTGTACCCAAACCGATCCGTGGCGAAACCAGACTTGCCGGTCTTTGCCGCACGCTCAAAGTCGTACGTAATCGGGGAGAAAGTCAGTGACACGACCTTCATCTTGCGGCCGCCCTCAGGATTATTGATCGCGGAGTCTCCACCCTGCTTGATCTTGGCCTCAATGCTCTGCGTGAGCGACATCGTCACGCGGTTCTGCGCGAGATTGCCGAGGTAGCCGCTCGACGTTCGTCCCGTGGCTAGCATGTAGTCGTTGTTGACCGTCGAAGCGGGAGCGAACGAGTACTGGAAGGACGGCGTCAGCGAATGCCGAAAGCGCGACACCGAGCCGAACCCTGGGAGGAGCGCAAAGAAGGTCGGACTCACACTGAGCGAAAAACTAGGGCGCTTGTTCTGCGACACCCACTTCGACCCCGAAAAGTGACTGCGCACGAAGAACGCACCCGGGTCCACGTTACTGAGCGACACACTGGGCGCGAGGTTCCACGTGCCCTGAAAGAACGAGGGGAGCCCGAAACTGAAGTCCCAGTTGATCTGACTGAGATACGTCCGAGAAAACACACGACTCACACGCCGGGTGGTGTCGTTCGGGTCGACGATGGTCTGGATTTCGGGAAAATCGTTCAGGCGATCGGACGCCGTAATGCCGGTATTGATCTGCAACTCAAAATCTTTGAAAGGCGTCTGAAACTTGAAGGGGGAGTTGAACGACAACTGCGTCGTCCGCGTGTTGCGATCCACCTTCGAGCTATCGAGGGAGCCGTCGGAGCGGGTGAAGTAGCGGCGGGTAAAGTCCCCGGACTGATCGAGGTGCAAGCTCGACGACGTGCTCGTGGAGAATGATGGGGTCCACAGCGCCCAGCTCGTGAGGTCGATCGGCTTGGCCGTGAGATTGAGGCTTGGCAAGTCTTGGTCGATCTGTGAGCGTCCGGGGTATTGGCGGCGGGTGCCGCCGAGGCTCATGGAGACGAGCCCCATGTCGCGCTGATAGTTGATTTGCGAGGCGATGGTACCGATCGCCTGCATCGCGTTGAGGGTGGTCTGGCGTTGCACCGTGGTGCTCGTCACGTAGTTCGCGTTCATCGTCAAACGCGAATGGATCGAGAAATCTTGCTGATGCGCCCACGAGAGCGAGGTATTGGAGAGCCCACTGCTCAGCGTCTGGCTCGACAGCGCGAGACGACCACTGACGAACCGATTTAGCCATCGGTATCGGATCTCGCCATTCATGCGCGTCCAGCCAGGATCGTAGTCCGTAGCGTTGGCGGCGCTCCGCCAATCCATAGAAAACGCCGCGTCGTAGTATTCGCTGAGATTGAAGTAGTAGCCGATGTTCTCAACGTTGCGGCGATACGTGGGGCTATTGCGGACCAGTTCCGCCAGTCCAAATCTCGGCGTGAGAATTCCGCTGCGACGCCCCGATCGTGAGTCCTGAAAAATGAAGGGCAGCCACGCCACCGGGACGCCTTCGATGTAGAGCACCGCCGGACGCGCGACGACCCAGTTCCCAGAAATCCGCTTGAGTTCCTTCGCGACGAAGTCATAGTGCGGGATCGAGTCCTCGCAGCTGGTAATGACGCCGTCGCGTCCGTAAAACACGCTCCCTTCTTGCGCGGTCGAGTCGTTGGCAAAGGCGGCGCGATGCGCCTTCACAATCCACCGTTGCCCGCTGGTGGCGGCAGTTTCGACGTCCCGCATCGTCCCCTGCTTAAGCTCGAGGTCGTAGTTCATCCATTCGTGCGCCACGACGTCCTCGCCGCGCGAAGGGTCGCGCATGATGATCTTTGACCCGAGCGCCCGCAGCGTGGTACTGGTGTCCGTATAGGCGATGGTGTCTGCGACAAGCTGCGTCGGATCGCGCTCGACGGCGGCCTGCTGTTTCTTGTCGCCGATCAGGGTGATCGTGCGGGTGTCCGACGCGAAGTCCACCACGGCGGCTTTGTAACGCACGACGTTGTAACCTTTCCGTTTGAGCAACTCGAGGGTCACGGAGTCCGCCACACCCCAGTCGACCAACGGACCTTTCGCGTCGGATTTCCCGGCATTGCCCAGAGTGTCCTTGGGATTCTTGGAGGCACGCGGATCGGCGGGGCGCGACGGGGCACCAGCAGAAGGCTGACGTGGCGGAAGGGCGGAGCCGCCTCCAGCACCCTGCGCTGACGCCGAAGGCGGGGGGAGTAGCGTCATCGCGAGCACCACCGCCAGCACTCGCGTTCCGACGACGGATCGAATCCGCGACGGCTCAGGCAGCTGGTGCTGCCAATCGATCACGCGCTGGCCCCAGCCGCAATCTCCTCGGCGGCCTGTTCGTTCTTCGTGCGGCGACGAAAGATGATCCACGACAACACGATGCTGAGTTCATAGAGCCCATACACCGGAACGAACAGAATCAGCGTCGAAATAAGCAGGTCGCCCGGCGTGATGATTTCACAGGCAATCAAGCCGATAACGAACGCATGACGACGGTACTTCGCGAGGAGTTTCGGTGTGACAAGCCCGAGCACCGTGAGCAGCAGGATCAAAATCGGCAGCTCGAACATCACACCGAACGCCAGCGAAATCGAAAAGAGGTAGCCGACGTACTCGGACAGTGAGATGAGGCTTTGCACCGCCTCGGTCTGAATCCCCTCGACGAGCCCCATCGTGATCGGCACAAAGACGAACACCGAAGTGGCGACGCCTACGAGGAAGAGGAGCGCCGCGCCAACCAACACCGGAATGATGACCCGGCGTTCCTTGGGCATGAGCGCGGGGGAGAGGAAGGCCCAGATCTGATACGCAATCACGGGACTCGCCAACACCACGCCGAGTCCACCGGCGATCTGCAGCAGGATCGTGAACTTCTCCATCGGGTGCGTCACGATGAGCTTCTGCCCGTGCAAATACGGGAGGATCGGGTGCACGATCCACGAAATCACATCCACGTTCATACACAGCGTCATCGACGCCATAAAGGCAACGATCAAGCCAAGGAGAACTTTGACGATGCGCCAGCGCAGCTCCTCGAGATGGTCGAGGAACGGCATCTCGGTTCCTTCGGGGTCTTGCTCCGTGCTCACTTCGTCTGGCTCCCGGGCGCGCGCGCGGCCTTACTTCAGGGTCTTGAGATTGTCGGCCGCTAGTTGCATCTCATCCGAACGCGGATACTTGTCGATAATCTGCTGGAACAGCGTACGAGCCCGCCGGACATTTCCTGCTGAACGGGCAGCCATCGCTTGCTTGTACAGCGCCGTCGGGGCGCGATCGCTCTTCGGATATTTGCTCACCACCGCCGCATACGCCGAGTCGGCAGCGGCCGCATTTGCTTCAGCCGCATAGGTCTCGGCGACGCCGAACTGCGCGTCGGCGGCGAGCGGATCGTTCGCATACTGTGCCAGGAGCTCCACGAATCCCGCGCGCGCCGACGAGGAGCTGCCGCGGCGCAACTGCGCCGTGGCGAGCTGATAGAGCTGGGCGGGTCCAGCAGACTGAGTCGCCGCCTGGGGCAGCGCCCCGCCGGTCGAGTTTGCAGTGGCCGCGGCCTGCGCCGCAGCCTGCGCCGCAGCCTGCGCCGAAGCATCCTGCTGTCTCGCCTCGAGGTCTGCGCGGAGATCCTGCAGGCGTTTTTGGCTCTGCCCTGTCAACTCCTGCACGGTAATCAGCTGGCGACTAATCGCGTGCAACTGCGCATCGACATCCGCCTGCATGCGCGACAGGAAGACATTGACGGTCTTGAGCGTGTCGGCAACCCCGGCCACGGCCCGTTGTGTCTGCCGCAGCTGCTCGCGGTGCGCAGAGTCGGCACGAATGGCTTCAGCGCGAATCGTCGCGAGGTCGCGTTGCAACACACGCAAGTCCTCCCGCGTAGCAAAGCACGCCGAGGAGGCCATCGCCAACGTCGCAACGGCGATACGCTGAAGCGGGCGCGAAGTGATCATCGGGTTATCGGGGTGCTCTCAGGGTTTCGCCACCAGAAATAATTTCGAACTCGCCACGGCGGTTCTTGGCCCAGCCATCCTCGTCGTGACCATCCGTCAGCGGATGCTCGCGACCAAAGCTCAGGGTCTCAATGCGCTCATCGCCAACGCCACGCGCGGCCAAGTAGCGCTTCACGCTCGCCGCTCGGCGCTGACCGAGCGCAAGATTGTACTCGTCCGCGCCACGCTCGTCGGTGTGCCCCGAGATTCGGAGCCGCACACGCGGATTCGCGAGCATGATCGGGAGTTTGGCGTCGAGCACGGCGCGTTGATCCGGACTGATTTCGTCAGCGTCGTACGCGAAATAGATGCGTTCGAGGAGCGCCACGCGGGCGGCCTCGGCAGCGCGACGCTCATCAGCGGTCACAGGACCGGTGCCTGCGACGGCTGAGGGAGCAGTCGTGCGGGCAGGGGTGGCTGGCTGCGGTTCTGGTGCTTTCGGCGTTGGGACCGGCTGCGCCGCACGAGCCGAATCTTCTGCCGCCCGCCTGGCAGCGGCCGAATCTGGTGTCGCCGGAGCGGCCACCGGCGCCTTGGGCGTCGGGACCGGAGTCGGCTTGGCGCGACAAGCCCCGAGCGCGAGGGATGCCAGGAGCAGAGCGCTGGTGCGGATGGTCAGAGTAGAACGTGTCATTGAATCATTCCTCACTTGGGGCTTACGAGTCGGGGCGACCACGAGGACATACGCGCAGAGCCCACGCGTGTCAGCTGTCGCGATCGGAAAGTCTCCGTGTCTAGGACCCAAATCTGATTTTCTCCCGAACGGTTCGATGTGAAGACCATGTGCCGATCATCCGGCCCCCACGAGGGATCCTCGTTGCTCCCGTCGCTGGTCAGCTGATTCGTCAGCCGATCACGCAACGAGATGGTCATGACTTGAAATCCACCATCAGTCTGCGCTTGATACGCGATGCGCCGACCATCGTGCGACCAATCTGGGTTCGAACGGTAGGGGTTCCTTTCCGTTACGGTCGTCGTCAGCAGGTCCACGTTCGTGCCATCGACGTCCGTAATATATACCTCGGCATGCCCCAATCGGTTCGAGGTGAAGGCCACGCGCCGGCTGTCTGGACTAAAGCTCGGGCTCATGTTTTGGCTCCCTCGTCCGACGGTCACACGGACCGGCGGGTCATTCCTCGCGAACGACACACTGAACAGCTCTATCCCGTCCTCGCCGCCGGCGAAGACCAAGGTCTTACCGTCCGGCGAGAAAACTGGGGAGATATTGGTCCCGCCGACCCGGGCGATCCGTCGCGTGGTCCCCGCCACGAGGTCTCGAATGACGACAAGGGTGCCCCCCGACGTCAACTCACAGTAGGCGACATATCGCCCCGAGGGATGCCACGCTGGCGACAGCGCCCCGCCCAGTCCGGGAACGGGACCAGCGTTCGCCCCATCATAGTCCACAGACCACATTTTCTGATCACGGATAAACAGGATGCGCGTGGCGGACAGTCCACGCTGCCCTGTGATCCAGTATTCCACTTCATCCGACGCCGCATGCACGCCGAGTCGCCACGCAGGGCCGAGCGCAGTCCCTGTCAGCGGGAAATCGGCGACGTTGATCACGCGAGCCGCGCTCACATCGTGCAGGACGACATGCAACGTCCCCGACGAGGTCAGAGTCGCTTGAACGAGCGCTGCCGCCCCAATCTGGCCGTACAGCCCGTAGTTGATTGTGACCGATGGCGGATCGCCGCCGTCTGGAGCGATCACACTCACCCGATCGCCATACTCGAGGTCGCGCGACAGCATCGCACGAATCGAATCCGCGTGCACACCGGGGACCGGCGACACGAACACCCCTGGGCGTGTCCCGGTGGCATAGGTCAAGCCGATCCGAACTGAACGCGTGGTGTCCTGCGCGCGAAGCATCGCGGGGAGTGCGAATGCCGCCAACAGCGCGGCGGGGAGCAGACGGCGAAGGGTCATCGAATTTTGCTCGGGTCGAAACTGAATCGCACGGGAAGTACGTCATCGGTAAAGCCGGTGGGAAGCGGCCCAAACGCCTTCCCTGCCGCCTCGATCGCGCCTTGGCACTCGAGGTCGAACACTTGACTGCCGCTCCGCTGGAGCCAGCGGAAGTTCGCAACGCTGCCATCGCGCCGAATCATGAAGAACACCTCGGCGCTCAAATTCGCGGCGCCCCGAAAACTGAAGTTCACGTAGATCTGGCGTACGATATTGTTGAGGTACCCCGGAAAGGGAAAGGTGATACCATCGGTCTTGATGCCGACGACGTCAGTCCCCTCTCCACCAGCAGCACTGCCGGCCTTTCCCGGGGCGCCAGTCGCCTTGGGGGGCACGACGGTAGGCGTGGTCGCGACCGTGGCCGCCTTGGCCTCCTTGGCAGCCTTGGGCGTCGGGACCGGCGCCTTAGACTTAGCAACGGCTTTCTTTTTCGCCGGCGTCGGCGGCTCGGGGGTCGGAGCCTTCTCGGGCTCGCCGACGGTACCGACAGCGACTGGCCCCTGCGGGGCAGCCACCAGTTCCACCTTGTACATCATGGGCGGCAGCGGCTTCGGTCCCGGACGCAGCGCCAACGCCGTTGCGATCATTCCAACGTGCAGCAGCGCCGAGACGCCGATCGGCGTCACCAACGACCGTGGCGCCGGACGGGTCGCAGTCAACGCGAGACGTTCTCCGGCTCAGCCACAAGCCCCGTGTTCGTCACACCAGCAGCCCGGATTATCCCCAGCACCACCACCACCTTCCCGTACGGCACATTCTGGTCCGCGCGCACATACACTCCTTTCTTGGCCTGCCGCGATGCAATCGCGCGGAAGGTTGAGCGAAACTCGCTCAACGTGTACTTCGCATCGTCCACGAAGATTGTGCCGTCCCGCGTGATCGTGACCGCCATCCCGCTATTCGCCTCAAGCGGCTTGGCCTCGGCCTTGGGGAGCGAAATATCCACGCCGCCCTGCATCATGGGCGCAGTTATCATGAAGATGATCATGAGCAACATCATCACGTCGATGAGCGACACGACGTTGATCTCCGCGTTCAGCGGCGTGCGTTCGCCTCTGTTCCGGCGCCGCATTTAGATGCGCCCTTCGCGCGCCATCAGCGCGATAATCTCGGATCCGAAGCCTTCGAGCGCGCCATCAAATCGGTTGAGCTTATTGGCGAAGATGTTGTAGCCGAAGGTCGCTGGAATCGCGACCGCGAGTGCTGCGGCCGTCGCGATCAGTGCTTCCGCCACGCCCGGAGCGACCGCGGCGAGATTCCCTGACCCGCCCGCTGCCACGCCGAGGAAAGATGTGATGATGCCCAGCACCGTGCCGAGTAGGCCCAGCAACGGACTCGCCGAACCGATGACCGCGAGCGCGGGGATGTAGCGCCCAAGTTGATCGCGCTCGGAATTCGTTTCGGCGTCCAGCACGAGGCGCAGCGCCTCGACCTGCGATGCGGACAGCGTTCCGCCCCCGGCATTCTGGTCCACGCCGAGCGGGCGCGTCTCCAGCAGGAACTGAATCGCGCGGGCGAACACGCGCGTGTACGGACTCGGTGTGACCCGCTTTGCAGTAGCCGCCACGTGATCGAGTCGCGAGGCACGCGTGAACTCCGCGAGGAAGACTGCCGACGTCTTGGTGACACGGCTGAACTCGAGCCATTTGGAGAGCATGACTCCCCAGCTGACGAGCGACAGCACCGCCAGCACCACGAGCACGACCTTAGTCGCGACGGTGGCGCTGAGAATGAGTTCGAGCGGTGTGCTCGGGATCGCGGTTGCTATTTGCGGAGTGAACATTGAGATCAGGGGCTCGGCGTACGTCAGGCAGGTCAGGCGGAGTGATGCGCGGCGAACCAACGGAACGTCTGCTCGAGACCATCCGCGAGCGTTGTGCGGGGCGACCAGTCGAGCTCGTGCCGCGCCTTGTCAATAGCCACGAAGGACCTCAACTGTTCGCCTGGGCGATGGGGCGCAAACTCATTGGGAAACGTGGTACCCGCGGCCGATTGGAGAGCGGCGGCCAACTCGACGACCGAGGTCGCGATCCCTGTGCCGATATTGAACGATCGCGCGTCGACTCGACCAGCTTTGGGGAGTGCGCCAGTCGCGGCTCGCACGTTCGCCTCCACCACGTCGCCGACAAAGACATAGTCACGCGTCTGCGAGCCGTCGCCGAAGATCCGCGGCGCCTGCCCCGAGAGCAACCGCTGGCAGAAGATCGCGACCACACCAGCCTCTCCATGAGGATCCTGACGCGGCCCGTACACATTGGCGTAGCGGAGCGAGGCGACGTCGAGCCCATGCAGGCGCGCATAGTACGCCATGTAGTACTCCACGCTCAGCTTCGCGATCCCGTAGGGCGACTCCGGATTCTTCTCGAATGTTTCGCGGCTCGGCGGCGCATCAAAATCCCCGTATACGGCACCGCCAGTCGACGAAAAAATCAGCCGTGTGGACGGAGATCCCGTGCGCACCGCCTCCAGCAGGTTCAGCGACCCGAGGATGTTTCGCGACGCGTCGTTGACGGGATCCGCAACGGACTTTCTTACATCCATCTGTGCTGCGAGGTGGCAGATCGCATCGAAGCGGCTCTCGCGAATGAGCGCCGCGGCGTCAGTGCTTCGAATGTCGAACGGATAAAACGTCGCGCCCGCTGGCACACGGTCGCGTTTGCCGTTCGACAGGTCATCGATCACGGTGACGGCGGCGCCCATCGACATGAAACGGTCGACGAGATGCGAGCCAATAAAGCCCGCGCCGCCAGTCACCAAAATACGAGAAGAAGACATAAAGGGAGCAGTGGGAATTGAGACCAATGTCTGATGCGATTCACCCGCGAACGCGACCGCGGAACAGCTCGCGCCACCGCGGAAGTGCGGGGGCGAGACTAATGATTAGGACGATTGCCTCCCCCGCAGGGATACGCGCGCCACGCACCGTCCCCAACCCCTCGCGCGGGGTGCGCAACGAGCCAACGGCGTACGAAACGGGGCGCCAGCCGCGAACGGCCCAGCGCCCCGAAACCGCCCTTCCAGCGCAGTCCAGTTCTAGAACGGCAGGTCGTCGTCCCCGTCCAGTGCGCCCGGGAACTCCGAGAAGTCACCCCCGGTCGGCGCCGCCTTTGAGGGCGCCCCTCCAGCGGCCCGACGTGCGGGAGCGCCGTCGAAATCGCCGCCGCCCGCCTTCCCGCCCCCAAGGAGCAGAATCTCACGGACGTTGATCTCCGTCACGTAGCGCGTCTGCTTCTCCTTGTCCTCGAACTGGCGGTACTCGATGCGTCCTTCGACGTACAGCTTGTCGCCCTTCTTGACGTACTTCTCGATCACGTCGGCGAGACCCGTACCACGCGTGCCCACATTCCACGCGACGCACTTGTGCCACTCCGTCTTTTCCTGCTTCTCACCCGACGCCGAGTTCCACTGACGGCTTGTGGCGATCGAAAACTGCGCCACCTTGTTCCCGGCGCTGGTCGTTCGGATCTCCGGGTCGTTCCCGAGATTCCCGATCAGCGTCACCTTGTTCAAGCTACGGCTCATGTCCTCCTCCTGGCGAATGGATACACGGCGAATATGAATCTAGCGCTCTGACAGTTCGTCACCAATCCGTTGCACCGAACATCAAGAACCCGCAGTCGGCGCCTCGGGGGACTCGGTCGGGGCAATCTCCCGGAGCATCAGCACAGCATCCTCGGTCGGAGTGCTGTAATAGGCTCGACGACGCCCGACCGCGACGAAGCCTGCCGCCACATACATGCCCTGCGCCACCGTGTTGGACTCACGCACCTCAAGAAACAGCTGCCGGCACCCTCGCGTCCGACAGGTCGTCAACACATGCCCCAGCAGCCCGCGCCCAACCCCCGTCCGCCGTGCCGACGCCGCGACGGCAATGGTCGCAAGTTCCGCCTCATCCGCAGCGAAATACGTCACGACATGCCCGATAATCGTACCCGTCGCGTCAACGGCAACGTGCATGGCGGCTTGATCACTCTCGAGCGTGTCGCGATACGCCTGCTCGCTCCACGGATCTGTAAAACTGTCGTTCTCAATAGTCATCACCGCGGGTAGATCAGCAACGGTCCCGTCGCGCACGAGAAGGGAGCCGAGCGGGCGTGCCCCGCTCACGACTCGGCTCCGAGTAATCGTGTCGAAGGTGGCAACGACCGCCCGTGCGCGGTTTCCCACTTCACCTGCGCCTCCGCGAGCCGTCCGTACGTGGGTTCCCAGTCGTTTAGCGAAATCACCGGAAGCGAGCTCCACGCCCCAGCAACGGCCAGCGCTCCACGCGCGTGGGGCTTTCCCTCCAGCTTTTCTGCCGGTCCGATGGCCTGGGCGCCGTAGCGCTCGCACGCGCTCGCCACCTCGCCGACTGGGAGTCGCGTGACGTCCGCCTCCGCGGTCACACGCCGATCCTCGGAAAGCCGAACCAGCTGCGCGTACCGTTCATCACGCATCGCGTCGAGGAGCACGAGGTACCGTCCCGACTCGAGTCGATCAGCGTTGGCGCCGACGATCAGCGCCAAGGACGGCACCGCGTGAAGCGTGGCACGTCCCGCTGTGCCAGTAACGATCCCCTTCCCAATAGCTGCCGCGATGCGCAACGAGGTGAAGCTACCAGGACCGCCACCGCACACCACGCGCGTCACGTCGCGCAGCGCCGCGCCCCCTTCGGCGAGGGTCGCGATCACCGCCGGCATGAGCCGTTCCTCGTCGATGCCACGCATGAGCGCCTCCCCCTCAGCCACGCGCGTCTCCCCGCGCCACACGGCGACGGTTCCGACGTATGTCGACGCATCGATGGCAAGTGTGATGGCCGTGTTCATCGACTGATCCGGCGCAGCTCAGGGTGTCCGTTCACGTGCTCAAGGTGCAGCACCTGCGCATCCGATGGCAACACCCCGTCGGCGCGATCCGGCCACTCGATCAGCACCACCGCGCGGTCGCTGAGGATGTCGTCCCAGCCGAGGTTCGCGAGGTCGTGCGGCCCTGTTAGGCGGTACAAATCGAGATGGTATACCGGCGAGCGTGCTGCCCTGTATTGGTGCACGAGTGCGAAGGTCGGACTCGTGACAGGTTCATGGACGCCGTAGCCGCGGCAGATGGCCTGCACGAGCGTCGTTTTCCCCGCTCCGAGATCGCCGGCGAGGGTGAGCACCACCGGCGCCTCTAACGACGCTCCCAGTTGCTCGCCCCAGGCGATGAGCGCGTCGAGGGTCAGGTCAGCGCTTGACATGGCCACGGCGCGGCTCGTGTCGCGTGCCGTCCATGCGCGCGCGGATGTCGAACAGTTCGTCGCGGAGCCGCGCCGCGGTTTCGAAATCAAGATTCTTCGCCGCGTCGCGCATCTCCTGCTCGCGTCGCGTGACCAGCGCCGGCAAGTCATCGGTGCCGTAGTGCGAGGCGGCCTCCGCCACTTTCTTCTCGCGCCGACGACTCGTGCGATCGTCCTCGCGCGCCTCGCGCTCGTCCCGCGAATCGGCCACACGTGTGATCAGACGCACCTCTTCGATGCTTTTCTGGACACCGCGCGGCGTGATTCCGTGCTCCACGTTGTACGCCGTCTGGATCACGCGGCGACGGCTGGTCTCGTCCATCGCGCGCTGCATCGAACCCGTAATCTTGTCCGCGTAAAAAATCGCGCGCCCGTTCACATGGCGAGCGGCACGACCAATCGTCTGGATGAGCGATCGGTCGCTGCGCAGGAACCCTTCCTGGTCGGCGTCAAGAATCGCCACGAGCGACACTTCCGGCATGTCGAGCCCTTCGCGCAGCAGGTTGATCCCGATGAGTACGTCGAACTCACCCAGCCGGAGCCCGCGCACGATTTCCATGCGTTCGATCGCGTCGATGTCCGAGTGCATGTAGCGGACGCGCACTTTCACTTGGTGCAAGTAGTCGGCGAGATCTTCGGACATCCGCTGCGTGAGCGTCGTGACCAGCACGCGCTCCCCTTTTCGCTCACGGATCCGGATCTCGTCCAACAAATCGTCCACCTGTCCGCGCACCGGGCGGATCTCGATTTCCGGATCGACGAGTCCGGTCGGTCGGATGATCTGCTCGACGACGACGCCTTGCGACAGCTTCAGCTCGGTGTCCGCTGGCGTGGCCGACACAAGAATCGCCCGCGGCGTCAGCGAGAGAAACTCATCGAACATCAGCGGGCGATTATCGAGGGCACTCGGCAGTCGGAACCCGTATTCCACAAGCGTGGTCTTGCGCGCTCGGTCGCCGTTGAACATCCCCCCGATCTGTGGCAGCGAGACGTGCGATTCATCTACGACTACTAGGAACTCGTCCGGGAAATAATCAAAGAGCACGGCCGGACGGTCTCCTCCTTCACGTCCTGAGAGATGACGCGAATAGTTTTCGATGCCCGGGCACGTCCCAATCTCGAGCATCATCTCGATGTCGAAATTCGTGCGTGATTCGAGCCGCTGCGCTTCCAACAGCTTGTGTGCGGTGCGCAAATCTTTCAGTCGATCGGCGAGCTCTTCGCGAATCAATTTGATCGCGCGCTCGAGGGTCGGCCGCGTGGTGACAAAATGCTTTGCCGGATACACCGCTGTTTTCTGGAGCACAGCGATTGTTTCGCCCGTGAGTGGATTCACCTTCGAGATCTTCTCAATCTCGTCCCCCCACAGCTCGATGCGTACCGCCTGCTCCTCGTACGCGGGAAAGATCTCGACCGTGTCGCCGCGCACACGAAAGGTGCCGCGTTCGAACGCGACGTCATTGCGCGAGTACTGGATCTTCACCAACGACCGCAGAATGTCGTCGCGCGCGATCTTCTGCCCGACGTGTAATGTCACCATCGTCTCGCGGTACGTCACGGGATCACCAAGACCGTAGATCGCCGAGACCGTCGCGACAATGATCACATCCTCGCGCTCCATCAGCGAGGAGGTAGCCCGAAGCCGCAGGCGATCAATATCGTCGTTGATGCTGGCGTCCTTCTCGATGTACGTGTCGCTTGAGGGGACGTACGCTTCTGGTTGGTAGTAGTCGTAGTACGAGATGAAGTACTCGACCGCGTTGTTCGGGAAGAACGACTTCAGCTCCCCATACAACTGCGCCGCCAACGTCTTGTTGTGCGAGAGCACGAGTGTCGGCCGGCCCCAGTGCTTGATGACGTTCGCGACCGTCATCGTCTTTCCTGAGCCCGTGACGCCAAGCAGCGTCTGGAAGCGGTCCCCGCGCTCCAGCCCTGCATTCAGCTCGGCGATCGCGCGCGGCTGGTCACCGGCGGGCTCGAAGGGCGCCTGGAGGTCGAACAAGGCGTGGGACATGCCCGAAACTTAGCTTATCGGTTTTTGTTCGGGTAGCTCAATGCGCTGCCATGAGGCGGAACCAAGGAATCCCCCAGAGCATGAGCGCGGTCGATGCGGCAAAGAAGGCCGTCGCCCGGCCGAACTTCGCGCGGTCCGTCAGTGCTTTCTTCGCGAACACGCTCCCGGCGTGCGCGAGCAGCACCGAGAGGAGCATCATGGTCGGGTGTTCGACCACGAAGTATCGAACCGAGGGCTCGCGCATGGCCGTCGCCATGTCTTTCATGGCGCCGCGCGTGATGGGACTCACTCCGTACACCACCAGCCCCACGAGGAACTGCGTGTCGAGGAGAATGGTGAACAGGAGGGCGGATCGACGGTCGCTCGCGGTCCACACAGCCGCTTTCGCGTAACGGAACGCCATCGTAGCGGTCACGGAGACCATCACGATGAGCACAGCCCAGCGGAGGAGGCTGTGAATCAGAATCAGAGTCGGTGTCATCTGGGAAAAATAGCGAAAGAAGTCCTGTCTCGCCCGTCCCGGGTCACTCCGAGGTCAGCCGATCCCTTCGGGCGACCTCGCTGACCCCCTTCACGCGCCGGACGGCCTTCATAATCTTGTCCAAGTGCTGGAGGTTCTCGACCTCAACCAACGCCGCGCCGCTCACACGTGTGTCAACGGATTTGAGCTCCAGTGACCGGATGTCGGTTCCGGTCTCGTTCACCGCCTGCGCGAGGTCCGCGTAGAGCCCACGACGGTCGATGGCTTCGATGGACAAGCGAATCGTGAACCGTTCCCCGACGCTTTCCTGCCAATCGATATCCAAGCGCCGCTCCGGCTCGTGCGCCAAGAACAGCAGATTGGGACAGTCGCCGCGGTGGATGCTCACGCCGCGCCCTCGCGTCACATACCCAACCACTTTATCACCGGGGACCGGCTGACAGCATTGCGCATACCGCACCATCAGGCCGTCCACTCCGGAAATCCGAATCCCCTTGGACGTCCCAGATCGCTTCATCCGGTCAATGAACCGCTCGAGCGGGCTGGCCTTCAGTGCCGAGTCGTCGCGCTCATCAAAGCCGGGGTAAATCGCACGAAGGACCTGGGTCACGTTGATATCCCCCTGCCCCAGCGACGCGTACAGGTGCTGCACGTCGTTGAGCTTCAGCGTGTCTGCGGCAGCACGGAGCTGGTCGTCGCTGAGCTTCGGATGCCGACGCCGCTTGAGTTCACGTTCCAGGATTTCGCTGCCAATGCGAATCGAGGTCGATTCTTCCTCGCCACGGAGCCACTGGCGAATGCGGTGACGCGCGCGCGCGGTCCGCACGTGCGCCAACCAGTCACGACTGGGCCGTGCGTTCGCCGACCGAATAATCTCGACGGTCTCAGAGTTCTTGAGCTCGCGCGCGAGCGGCACGATACGGCCGTTCACCTTCGCGCCCTGCGTGTGCAGCCCAACTTCGGTGTGCACCGCAAAGGCAAAATCGATGGGCGTCGCGCCGCGCGGGAGCTGAATCACATCCCCGGTTGGCGTGAAGACGAAAATCTCGTCTTGATACAAGTCGAGCTTCAGGAATTCAAGAAACTGGTCCGGGGTCTCGGCGTCTAACTGCAGCTCCAGCACCTGACGGAACCAATGCAATGCACGATCGATGTCATCCCCTGCAGCGTTCTCCTTATACGCCCAGTGCGCCGCGATACCAAACTCGGCGGTCCGGTGCATCTCACGCGTGCGGATCTGGATCTCGTAGAGGGTCTTGTTCGGGCCGAAAATCGTCGTGTGCAACGACTGGTACCCGTTGCTTTTTGGACTCGCGATGTAGTCCTTGATGCGCTCCTGCAGAGGAGTCCAGTTGCCGTGCGCCACGCCGAGGGCGTGGTAGCACTCTTGGACATTTTTTACGAGGACGCGGATTGCCAGCAAGTCATAGATCTCCTCGTACGACTTGTCCCGCTTCGCCATTTTTTTGTAGATCGACCACAGATGCTTGGGTCGGCCACTCACCTCGTAGACGACAACCCCAGCGTCATCAAGCGTCTTCCGCAGAGGCGCCGCCATCTCTTCCACGGCGGCCTCGCGATCTTTCCGCTTCTGCACGATCAACTTGGCGAGCGCGCGGTACTCGTCGGGCTCAAGAAACTTGAAGGCCAAGTCCTCGAGTTCCGCCTTCATCTTGGCGAGGCCGAA
>JAPLKT010000051.1 GCA_026387895.1 Gemmatimonadota bacterium
GACGGTCCTCTATACAGTTGCAAGATGGGGACGGGACCCGCGCGACGGTAGCCTTTTCTACCCTCCAGCTAACTTCCACCTACCCTCCAGCCATCCGCGTTCCGCGGGGTGGAGGCGGGATCGCGCCCCGCAGGTTATGATGGTCTCGTCCGCACTTTCGGAGGCCGTCCGATGCATCGTTCTGCTGTGCACGCTTTCAAGGCTCTTCAGGCTCTTCAGGCTCTCATCGCGCTCTCGCTACCCCTCGCCGCCGGCGCACAGTCGGTGCCACGGCAGACTGAGACCGACGCCTATACCCGCTACGAACTCCTCGCACCGGGGAGCGCGAAGTTCAAGATCATCTACGAAGTAACCGCAGCCACCGCAGGGGCGAAGTTCTACTTCAATCCGATCCGCAAAGGCAGCATCGCGACCGACGAAACAGTCTTCGATCGCGCCTCAGGCAAACCGCTGGTGTTCGACGTGGTAGGCCAGGCCGAGGCGAGCGCTGGAGGCGTCCCGGGCCGCGACACAACGCAAACCTACATCCGCGTGACACTCACGCACCCGGTACCGGCGAACGGCGGTGAAGCGCGCGTGCTCATCGTCAAGACGTACGAGGATCCCAAGTCGTACTACATGCTCGGCGACACGATCGTCTTTACCCGTGGACTCGGCATCAAACGCAACGCGGTCGTGCTCCCCACCGGCTATGAAATCCTGACGAGCAACTTTCCGTCGCAGGTGCTACAGGAACCCGACGGGCGCGTCGGCATCTCGTTCTGGAACAACACCCCGTCTGAAGCCGCGGTCGTGATGCGGGCCATCCCAGTGCGTGGTCTCAGTGCCGCTACCTCTGCAGTCGCCGCACGACTCGACGAACGTGCCCATCAGAATCGCGAAATCGTCTACGACCTTCAGCAACCAGAGACCCACGCCTTCGCGCTTTATCACGACTACACTGAATCGCGTCCCGGAACCGTGGTCTACATCAACGAGGTCCGCGCCGGAAGCAGCGTGAGCAAACCCTCGGCCCGTAACCTCGACACCGGCGATACCCTTGTCTGGCAGGTGCTGAAGGGAAGTGCAATCACGAAGGCTGGGCTTGATGTCAAGAATGTCACATCCTCAAGTGAAGTCGTGGCGTTTCGCTTCCCAGCAGTCCAGGCGGGCCAAAGTACGCGTATTCGCATGTTTGAGACCTACACCGACAGCGCGCGCTACAAACTCGCGGGCGATGAACTGGTGTGGGACCGTTCGTTCGGGCGCCCCTCAAACATCGTGATACTCCCGGCAGGATGGATTCTCGCGAACAGCTCAATCCCGGTTACTGTAAGCACGCAACCAGACGGTCGTATTCGTCTCGAATACGTCAACTCCCGCCCTGACGAGATTGCCGTGCTCATTACGGCGCGTCGACGACTTCCTTCTCGCTAAATCAGTCATGCACAAGCCTAGCACCGCCCGCCGCACACACACTTTCTCTGAATCCGTCATTCGTGAGATGACGCGTGTGGCGCGTGCCCACAACGCCATCAATCTCGCGCAAGGGTTTCCCGACTTCGCGATGCCCGAGTCGATGAAGGAGGCTGCTGCCGCCGCGATTCACGCGGACGTCAACCAGTACGCCATCACTTGGGGCGCGAAGCCGCTGCGCGACGCGATTGTCGGCAAGTACGCCTCACGGTACGGTATGACCGTCGAGCCGGAAACCGAAATCACGGTCACCTGCGGCGCCACCGAGGCTGCCGCCTCCGTCTTCCTCGCCCTTCTCAACCCAGGCGACGAAGTCCTGATCTTCGAGCCGTTTTACGAGAACTACGGCCCCGACGCCGTACTCTGCGAGGCCACGCCGGTCTTCGTTCCGCTCCGCGCTCCGGATTGGCATTATGACGGCGACGCGCTGCGCGCGGCCATCACGCCGCGATCGCGAGCCATCGTCCTCAATTCGCCACACAATCCCACAGGGCACGTGTTCTCGCGCACCGAGCTCGAGGAGATTGCCGCGCTCTGCATCAAGCACGACCTCATCTGCATCACCGACGACCCATACGAGTACATCATCTTCTCGGGTGAGCACATTCCGATGGCCACGCTCCCGGGTATGCGTGACCGGACCGTCACTATTTCTAGCCTGTCCAAAACATTTAGCATTACTGGCTGGCGCCTCGGCTACGCTATTGCCAACCCAGAGTGGACAGGCGCCATCCGCAAGGTGCACGACTTTCTGACCGTGGGCGCTCCCGCCCCCCTGCAACAGGCGGCCGCCGTCGGCTACGCCTATCCGGACGAATACTACGCCGGCATGTCAGCTGCCTATCGTGCCCGTCGCGATTTTCTCGCTGCGCCATTGCGTGCCGCCGGCTTCTCATTCGCCGAGCCACAGGGCGCGTACTACTTCTTCGCTGACTTTAGCGCGCTGTCCAAGGACGACGACGTCACGTTTGCGAAATGGATGACCCGCGAAATCGGCGTAGCGACCGTTCCGGGGTCGAGCTTCTTCCGGCCTGGAGCAGCCGCGGGCCAACACTACACGCGATTCGCCTTCTGCAAGACCCAGCGAACTCTTGAACTCGCGGTCGAAAAGCTCGCGAAACTCACCAAGGCTGGTGCGTGATGCAAGGAGGGCCGACCTTATCGGTCGGCCCTTATTGTCACGCCGGCGTTCTATCCCTCGCCGACGGAGGCTGAAACACCAAGTCCACGGCCAGCCACGTGGACTTGGTAAAGGGATAGGTCAGTACGGGAGCGATAATCATCATCACAATCGCCGCCCACTGCAGCGTGTCCCACGGGATGTTCGGCCATGTCTCCAAAAGCCAAATCCCAAGGCCAATCGCGAAGAGCAGTTCACTCGCAATCAGATTGATCAGATAAGCACCGATAAAATAATCGTGCGAACCGCGGTCGAAGAGCAGGCCACACACGCTGCACGATGGGCGCATCACGAACCACCCGTCAAGCATTCCCCGCGTCCCACATTCTGGGCAGCGCAACGTAAGGCCACGAATGACGCGTTGGGAAGCAGTAGGTGAGTAGACCGTCATCCTCAAATATACCGCACGCACCCGCCAGTGGAGTCAGCATGGCACGACCGAAAGTCACCGTTAGTCGACGTCTTCCTGCTGCGGTCGAGCAGCAACTACAGGAACGCTACGATATCACGCTCAATGCGGGCGACGACCGCCTTTCCGCGGACGCGCTCGCAGTTGCGCTTGACTCGTCGGACGCACTCGTCAGTACCCTTGGTGACCCGATTTCAGCAGACCTCTTGGGCCGCTGCCGCCCCCGCGCACAGATCATTGCGCACTTTGGCGTTGGATACGACAACATCGATGTCACGGCTGCCCGAACCATGGGAATCACGGTCACGAATACGCCAGGCGTACTCACTGAGGATACCGCCGACCTGACCATCGCCCTCCTCCTCGCGAGTGCACGACGTATGAGCGAAGGGGATCGCGAGTTGCGAGCTGGCAACTGGACCGGATGGCGACCCACGCATTTACTCGGAACCCGACTCTCGGGCAAAAGACTCGGCCTCGTGGGATTCGGGCGTATCGCACAGGCCGTCGCCCGACGAGCCCGCCTCGGGTTCGGCATGCAGGTGCACGCGTGGAGCCGATCATTGACGGACGACGTCGCCGCTCAGCATGGCATCCAAAGGATCGCTGACCTCGACGACCTTCTGGGCAGCAGCGACTTCGTGTCGTTGCACGTCCCCGGCAACGCCGACACTCTGCACTTAATCGACGCCGCTCGGCTTGCCAGAATCCCGGCACACGCACACCTGGTCAACACCGCGCGCGGCAGTGTCGTGGATCAGGAGGCGCTCATAGACGCGCTCACCTACCGCCGCATCGCGGGAGCCGGTCTCGATGTCTTTGAGCACGAACCTGCGGTGCCGGCAGAACTCCTCGCGCTCCCCAATGTGTGCGCCATTCCACACATGGCGAGCGCGACCGTCGAAAGCCGTACCGCCATGGGGATGCTGGTTATCGAAAATCTCGATGCCTTCTTTGCTGGTCAGCAGCCACCGAATCGCGTCAACTAACTGCGTGCGTGTTGCCGCTCGTAGCCACCGCTCCTAGCTTTCGACTATCCACCCGACCGACGAGGCATGACGCACGTGACGACCTACAAGCATTCTACAGTTCCCGTTGGCGGGGAACGCATCGAAGTTTCCGGTGGCGCTTTCCAGGTACCGGACAAGCCCATTATCCCATTTATCGAAGGCGACGGCACCGGCGCTGATATTTGGCGCGCGTCAGTCCGTGTCTTCGACGCAGCGGTCGAACGTGCGTACGCCGGCAAGAAGAAGGTGCACTGGATGGAAGTCCTCGCCGGCCAGAAGGCATTTGACGCAACAGGCGAATGGATGCCCGCCGAATCGCTCGAGGCTGTTCGCGAGTTTAAGATCGCCATCAAGGGCCCGCTCACCACGCCCGTTGGCGGCGGTATTCGATCGCTGAACGTCGCGCTCCGCCAGGAACTCGACCTCTACGCGTGCATTCGCCCCGTGCGCTACTTCGAGGGTGTCGGCTCGCCGATGAAGGATCCGGGCAAGGTCAACATCGTCATCTTCCGTGAGAACATTGAGGACGTGTACTCAGGCATCGAGTTCAAGTCCGGATCTCCCGAGGCAGAAAAGCTCCGGCAGTACCTGAAGTCTGAGTTCAAGAAGAATGTCCGTGAAGGATCAGCCATCGGCATCAAGCCGATGTCGCCCTTTGGCTCGAAGCGTCTTGTGGAAATGGCTATCAAGTATGCCATCAAGAAGGGAAAGAAATCGGTGACGCTGATGCATAAGGGCAACATCATGAAGTTCACCGAAGGTGGGTTCAAGGACTGGGGCTACGAAGTGGCGGCCGAGAAGTTCGGGAATCAGGTCGTGCGTGAGGACGACGCATCGAGCGCCAGTTCCAACGCCGTCATCATCAAGGACCGTATTGCCGACTCGATGTTCCAGCAGCTGCTGCTGCGCCCTTCAGATTACGACGTCATTGCCACGCCGAACCTCAACGGCGACTATGTCTCGGATGCCGCGGCCGCACAGGTCGGTGGGCTAGGCATCGCACCAGGTGGAAACGTCGGCGACGCCGCAGCGGTGTTCGAAGCCACACACGGCACGGCGCCGAAGTACGCGAACCTCGATAAAATCAATCCTGGCTCTGTTATCCTCAGTGGCTTCATGATGTTCGAACAGATGGGCTGGCAGGATGCCGCGGACATGATCATGCGGGGCATGGAATCGGCCATCACGGCCAAGACTGTCACCTACGATCTCGCGCGTCAGATGCCGGGCTCCACGGAAGTCTCTACCTCCAAGTTCGGCGATTGTGTGATCGCCGGCATGCAAGGCTGAGATGCCCCTCGAATTTAAGCTTCGCTCGGGTGATCCGGCGCGACTCGGTACGCCGCTGCTCGCCGTGGCGTTACCGAGCGATCGGCCCGTTCCGAAGTCGCTCGGTGCGCTCGACAAAGCATTAGGCGGCGCAATCTCGCGTGTCGTGCGGTCCAAGGATTTCAAGGGCGCGCGCGACGAGACATTGCTGCTCCTGAACTCGAGTCGCGGTCCCGAGCGCGTGCTGCTCGTAGGACTCGGCGCTACCCCTGATGACAACGCAGTCACCCGCGCCGCAAGTGTCGCGGGTCGTCGGGGCAACGCGATGGGTGTCCGCACCATGGCCTTCTGGGCCGAGGACCTTACCGCCGCGCGACTCGAGAACGCAGTCATCGGTCTCTCGCTCGGTAGCTGGGATTACACTGAGCTGCGCACGCCAAACAAGGACAAGCCAAAGCCCCTGCAATCAGCCACCGTTTGTGTCGCGAGCACCGTCGGCACAAAGGCCGCATTCAATAACGGCGTCGCCATTGCTGCCGGGCAGGGAATTGCACGCACACTCGGCGCGATGCCGGGGAATGTCTGCACCCCCGATCACATTGCCCGCACCGCACGCGATGTAGGCAAGCGACACAAACTCAAGGTCACCGTGCTCGGTCGCCGCGAGATGAAGCGCCTGAAGATGGGCTCCTTCCTCGCCGTAGCACAGGGAACACCGCAGGACCCCAAGTTGATCACGATCGAGTACAAGGGCGGCCGTCGCGGCGACGCACCTGTCGCGCTTGTCGGTAAGGGACTCTGCTTCGATTCGGGCGGCATCAGTATCAAGCCTGCCGACCGCATGGAGTGGATGAAGTTCGATATGTGCGGCGCGGCCGGCGTCATCGGCGCGATGGAAGCGATCGCCCGCATGAAGCTCAAGGTCAACGTGGTCGGGCTGATCGGTAGCACCACGAACATGCCGAGCGGAACCGCGATGAACCCGGGCGACGTCGTGAAGGCGGCCAACGGCAAGACTATTGAGATTATCAACACCGACGCCGAAGGGCGCCTCGTGTTAGCCGACGTACTCACCTATGCTGAGCGTTTTAAGCCTCAGGCCGTGGTCGACGCCGCGACGCTGACCGGTGCTGTCGTGATCGCGCTCGGGAACATCCACATGGGTGTCTTGGGTAATGATCAAGGGATCATCGACGAAGTGCTTGCCGCGAACGCCCGTGGCGGCGAACCCGGCTGGCAACTCCCGATGACCGCCGATTACAAAGATCAGCTCAAGTCCGACGTCGCGGATCTGCGCAACGTTGGCGTCCGCGGGGCGGGGACGATAACCGCCGCGCATTTCCTCTCGGAGTTCGCATCGAACTACAAGTGGGCGCACCTCGACGTGGCCGGTACGGCATACTCAGAAAGCGATCTGGTCATGATCCCTCGGGGGCCGACCGGTGTGCCGGTGCGCACCTTCGTGGAGTTCGTCCGAGGACGCGCCCGCTGATCTCTCTTCGCCCGGCTCTCCTCGCACTGCTGGCAGTGTGTGCACTGGGCGCGCCGCTCGTTGGGCGCGCCCAAGCTATACCATTGCCGCGGCCTGCCGCAGACTCAGGCAAGGCTAAGGCGAAGCCTGACAGCGCCCAAATTGATTCCTTCACATTCAAAGCAGCACCCGCGCAGACAAAAAAGGACACCATCGCGAAGGACACCATCGCGAAGGACACCATCAAGGCGCCGCTGGCCCGCGCCTTTGTACCTGCCAATCTGGAGATTGCGCAACGATCCTGGCACTGGGACCGAGACTCCATCTTCGCCACCGGCGCCCTCACACTCGGCGATCTCTTGAGTGTGGTTCCAGGGGTGACGACGCTCACCGCGGGGTTTCTCCTCGCGCCGCAGGTCGCCGCCCTCAACGGTGATCCCGGCGCCACCACGCTGTACCTCGACGGCGTTGAGCTCGATCAACTGCAGCCGCGCAACGGCGGCATTGCCGACCTTGCGTTCATACCGCTCTGGACGCTCGAGGACGTAAGCGTCGAACGCACGGCAGGGCAGCTTCGTGTGCACATGCGCACGTGGCGAGTAGACAACACGACGCCTCAAACGCGGGTAGATGTACTGAGCGGCTCCGACAACATGAACATCTTCCGCGGCTGGTACGGTCGGCGCTTTGACAACGGCCTCGCCCTTCAGTTCAGCGGGCAACAATACTCGACAGTTTCTACCACGAATCCCTACGGCGACAACCTCGGCATTATGAGCCGCATTGGCTGGGCCCGTGGTAGTTGGAGCATCGATGCAATGACCGTGCGGCAGAGCATCAATCGCCAGAAAGGCCCGCGAGGGCTGCTCTTCGGCGCTGCGACCTCCGACGGCGTCCCGGCTTTCAAAGGCAACGAAGGCACCGCGTACGCCCGCGTGGCTTGGCGGGATCCGGCCGCAGATGGTCCCTGGCTGCAACTTATCGCCGCCACCATTCGAGCTGCCGAGGATCACTCCACATCGAGTACCGGCGCCACCGTGACGTCCGCCCCGGGTGATTCCGTCGACACCGTGCGCACGCGCAGCGAGTACACACTCAACGGGGGAATCACGCGAGGGGCGTTTCGGTTCAGCGGAACAACGCGTGTCCGGTCAGTCGAGCATCACGCCTATTACTCGTCAGGAGCGCGCGCTGAGTACACGACACCGTCGTTAGCGCTTGGTGCGTTCGCAGAGAAGGCGCTCGATCTCACCACACGCGCCGATCTCACCGCGCGCGTGACACCGCTCAGTTGGCTGAACGTCGGAGCCGCCGTAAGCAGGGGGTCCCCGGGCGATCCAGCCCTTGGGCCCGCCTATTCCAGCGCCCGACTCGAAGCGGCATTCAAGTTTCGCGACCGATGGATTTCCGGCGGCATCGTGTCGAGAAGCGCGCAGTCGATGCTCCCATTGATCGAGATGGACACGTCACTCCGCCGCTTCACCGTTCCGGCGGCTACCGGCGTCACCGTAGGCATCCGTGGCCCCGTCTGGCGCGGATGGGAGCTCGACATCGACGGCACCTCCTGGCAGGACGGCGCTCCATATCGCCCACAACAGCAACTCCGGACCCGCCTCTGGTTCCAGTCCTGGTTCTTGGGGCGCTTCCCGCGAAAGAACTTTCACCTCGCGGTTGAGCTTACCAGCGACTATCGGACGGCAGCGTACTTGCCCGCGGCCGGGAACCTCTTCGGCCAAGCAAGCCGCGGGGGCAACATCTGGGGCGGAACCGTCGAAATCCGCATCTCATCGGCGGTCATCTCCTGGCAGTACCGCAACATGGCGGGCTACCAGTATGAGTCGGTGCCCGGTTACCTGATGCCGCGGATGCTCAACATTTACGGCGTGCGATGGGAGTTCTGGAACTAGGCCGCCCTAGGACCTACCCCCTTTGGCTTTACAAACCCACCGTAGCAGCGTAACTTCCTTGGCTACATATGATTAGAAGCATGACGGGGTTCGGGGCAGCGGATGGCGGCGTCGGCTCAATGCGAGTCGCCGTCGAGCTGCGTTCTGTCAACCATCGCTTTTTCAATCCGAGTATCAAGCTGCCCGGAGCCTTCCAGCGATGGGAGGTCGAGGTGCGAGAAGCCCTGCGCAAGCGCATCGCCCGCGGTCATGTGACCGTGTTCGCACGCTACGAGCGCGAGGGAGAGCAAATGGCTGCCGTGGACGAGGCTCGCTTCGCCCACTACGCCAACGCACTCAGAGCACTACGCGATCGCCACGCCCTCGAGGGTCCTGTGGACATCGCCGCTGTGCTTCGGATGCCGGATGTGATCCGGATGGACGCGGAAAGTGTAGAAGAAGGCACGGTCGAAGAGTTCATGGCTATCGTCGATGCGGCGTCGGCTGAACTCAACCGGATGCGGGAGGCCGAAGGGGCCCGACTCGTCACGGTGTTGCTCGAGCGGGTCGCAGTGATCGAAGAGGCACTCGGCCGCATTGCGGTTCGTGCGCCAGAGCGGGTGGTCGCCCAGCGTGACCGTCTGCGAGAGAATGTGAAGGTGCTGGCCGACGGGGTGGCGGTGGACGAGCAGCGGCTCGCCCAAGAGATCGCCATTCTGGCCGACCGGCTCGACGTCGGAGAAGAGCTCGATCGGTTCGCGGCCCACATTGCCGCCTATCGTGAAGCGCTCTCGCAGGACACAGTGGAACCGGTGGGGAAGCGCCTCGGGTTTCTCCTTCAGGAGATGCTGCGCGAAGCGAACACTACCGGAAGCAAGGCCAACGACGCGAGCATCCAGCGCGACGTGATGCAGATCAAGGAGGAACTCGAGCGAATCCGCGAACAAGTGGAGAACCTCGAGTGAACCCGTTTCCTATCGTCATGTCGGCCCCCTCGGGAGCTGGTAAAACGACGGTCACCAAGGAGTTGCTCGCTCGGCGCTCAGACCTCGGCTATTCGGTCTCCTGCACCACGCGCGCTCCGCGGCCCGGAGAAGTTGACGGGGTGGACTATCACTTCCTCACGGAAGCCGATTTCCTCCAGCGGGTAGAACGGAACGAGCTGGCCGAGCATGCGATCGTGCATGGCCGGTCGTACGGAACACTGAAGAGTGCAGTGCAGACGGTGCTCGACAGTGGCAGGCATGTCATTATGGACATCGATGTGCAGGGGGCGCGGCAGTTCGCGCAGGCCTATCCACACTCGGTGCTGGTGTTCCTGCTCCCACCCTCAGTCGAGGTGCTGGTGGCACGGCTCATTGGGCGCAACACGGAAGACCGTTCGACGTTGCGCACTCGCTTGCAAAGTGCGCTCGCCGAACTGCGGGATGTAGATCGATACCATTACGTGGTGATCAACGATCACCTCGAGGCCGCGATCGCTCGAGTGGGTGCTATCATCAGTGCAGAGTCAGTTCGGCGCGGCCGAGTGCCCGCGCTCGATCAGCAGGTGCAGGGATTAGTGCAGCGGTTGGAGCAGGAACTTTCGCAGTATTCGGCATAGGCATCTTCAAGGACACACCATGCGAGTCTTCACCCCGACAGAAGTCACCGAACACGCGGCCAACAAGTACCTCTCGGTTCTTGTCGCAGCCAAGTACGCCCGCGTGCTCAACGATTTCCCCCGCGATCGCTCCAAGAACGAAAAGAAGCTGACGACGCGCGCTCTCGAAGAGCTCTCGAATGGCGACATCGAGTATCGCGTCGTTCCGCGCCGTCGCGCGGCCGAGTAAGTAGCCCCCCGACCGCGATAGCACCGTGCGCCCCTACGAGGGCCGGCGGGTTCTCCTCGGCGTCACCGGGGGGATCGCGAGTTACAAGACGGCCTGGCTTGCGCGGCTCCTCGCGCAGGCCGGTGCCCAGGTGGACGTCGTACTCACACGCTCCGCGCGTGAGTTCGTCGGCGCCGTCACCTTTGAAGCCCTCACGGGGCGCCCCGTCCACACGGAACTCGTGGCCGAAGGGCATGCGCTCGATCACATAACACTTGCACGTGCGGCTGAGGTTATCGTCGTTGCTCCGGCAACGGCGGATTTTCTGGCGCGTGCGGCCGGCGGTCGCAGTGATGACCTCCTCACGGCCTGCCTCTTGGCAACCGACGCACCGGTCCTTCTGGTGCCGGCAATGAACGACCGAATGTGGGCGCATAAGCAGACGGGCGCCAACGTCACGCATCTCCGCTCGATCGGGTACACGGTTGTGGACCCCGATGCCGGCGCGCTCGCGTCGCCGCAGGAAGGGAACGGACCCGGACGCATGCCAGAGCCCGAGGCGATCTTTGCGCATGTGGGACGCTTGCTCGAAACGCACGATCTCGCTGGGCGAACCGTGACGGTCACGGCAGGTCCCACGCGCGAGGCGCTAGACCCCGTGCGCTACCTCAGCAACCAGAGCACAGGCAAGATGGGGGTTGCCCGTGCGGCCGCGGCTTGGCGTCGTGGAGCCGAGGTGAAGCTCATCGCGGGACCGCTCAGTGTCGCGCTCCCCCAGGGAATCTGTGTGACCCACGTCGAGAGCACTGACGAGATGTCCGCGGCCGTGCGCGCCGAGCTTCCCACAAGCGACGTGCTGATTATGGCGGCGGCTCCCGCAGACTTCCGGCCGGTGTCAGTCGCCGACGCGAAGCTCAAAAAAGCGAACCGCCCCGATGCCATCGCGATCGACAATACCGTGGATATCCTCGCGACGACGCGCGACGCGCGGATGCCGGGAAGTGTGATTGTTGGATTCGCGCTCGAGACCGACGACGTCCTTGCCCACGCGCAGGCTAAGTTAGCGTCCAAAGCGCTCGACCTAGTCGTCGTGAACAATCAGCGCGAAGAGGGGGCTGGGTTTGGCGGTGATACAAATCGTGTCACCATCCTCGCGCCAGGACACGCACCCGCGGAGCTCGCACTGCTGCTCAAGACCGAGGTCGCGGACGCCATTCTTGACCGTGTCGCGGGGTTGCTCCATGGACGCTAGGGATCGCCTCCGCCTGTATCTGGAACAACGCAAGGAACTTGGTGAGAGCGAGTACGTACTCGACTCGCTCAGCGTCGAGGATGCACTCAAGAGCCTCGGCATGCGCGGCGAGTTGCCGCCCGCTCGCCCTGCGTTCGGTGGCACCCAAGAGGCACCTGCCCAGCGCAGCAGTTCCCCAAACGCTGCGCCAAGCGTGGCACGGCAAGAAGCCGAGCGGCTCGCACAGTCCGGTGATTGGCGTGAGGCCCTGCGCGCCGTAGGCGCCGACCAGCCGGGTACAAAACCCGCCACTCCAGTCCCCTCGAACGTGGCTGCCACCCCGAACACCCCGA
>JAPLKT010000028.1 GCA_026387895.1 Gemmatimonadota bacterium
CATTGAACAACGACCGGCTCAGCCCATTGTAAATACCGGACACGAATGCCTTTTCGTACGCGCCCTGCTTGTATCCAGTCACCATATCCGACTCGCCCGCCATGATCGGTGCAACAAGCCTCGGGATATCCTCAGGCTTGAACTGCAAGTCGGCCGGATAGAACACCATGATGTCGCCGCGCGCGGCGAGGTACCCAGAGCGGAGCGCATCCGCTATTCCGCGCTGGCTCCTATGCCGAACCGTCCGAAGAAATGGATACTGTGCCTGCAGTGCGATAAGCAGAGATGGCGTGTCGTCTTTGGAGCCGTCATCGACGACAATCACTTCGTAGACAGTAGGTCCCTCTCGGAATGCAGCCTGGCAGAGTTCCAAAAACGTTGGAAGGTTCTCGGCCTCGTCCTTCGCAGGAACGAGCACTGAGACGTCGACGTGCAATGCGTTCGTGCTGGCGATCATACGCGTTTCCTCATGCGGGCGGAGCGGACGCCCAGTTGGTCCCGGTACTTCGCGACGGTACGTCGTGCGATCTGGATACCCTCGGCCTCCAGGCGCTCAACGATCGCCTGATCAGTCAGTGGGTTGAACAAATCCTCATTCTTTACCATCGACTCGATGGTTGCCTTGATACCTCGAGCGGAGACATCGTCGCCATCAACCGTAGCGAGGCCAGAGGAGAAAAAGAACTTGAGTGGGAGTACGCCACGAGGAGTTTGCGCATACTTGTCGTTCGTGACGCGACTAATCGTGGATTCGTGCATTCCGATCGCATCAGCAACCTCACGGAGCGTCAGCGGCCGCAACAACTGCACCCCTTTCTCGAAAAAATCGCGCTGTCGTTCGACGATAAAGGACATCACCTTAAGCATAGTCTGTCGGCGCTGTTCAATCGCAGACACAAGCCACTGCGCGGCATTAAGCTTGCCCGCGACAAAGTCTTTCTGCTCAGCGTCGAACTTCTTTTTGTCGCGCGCCATCTCCTGATAAATCTTGCTCACGCGCACGCGTGGAAGATTCGCGTCGTTAATGAACACTAAATATTCGCCGGATACTTTCTCGACGACGAAGTCAGGGGTGATATACTCTGTCCTGCCGCTCGACTCTGCTCCCGTCGGCTTGGGGTTAAGCTTCGCCACGGCGTCAGATGCCGTTTGGACTTCCTGCGGCGTGATGCCGATCCGTTTCGCAAGATCGTTCCAGCGATGCGCGGCGAGCTCGTCGAAGAAATCGCGGACAAGTCGTGCCGCGAGCGTGTCTTGGTCACCGCGCGCTTTGAACTGCAGGAGCAAGCACTCCCGCAAGTTTCGGGCGGCGACACCAGCTGGTTCTAGCCCTTGCACAAGTACAATAGCCGCATCGGCTTCGGCCGCCGTGTAGTACGGGAGATCGTCGGTGTCGCGGTCCATCGCCTCAGCGGCTCTGCGGATTGTCGCGTTCAACGACTCCACGATCTCGCCGGCAGTGGCTACAAGAAATCCGTCTTCATCGAGATTCCCGAGGACCTCGTCGGCAATGACCCGTTGGCGTGGCGTGAGGTCGAGATACTCGAGCTGATCGCGGAGTGAATCCAAAAGCGACGCCGCTGATCCCGCCACACGTTCAAATGGATCGTAGGTCTCCTGCGCCGGCTCAGTGCTGCCGTTCTCCTTCTCGTAGTTGTCGTCAAGAAGCGTGTCCCAGTCCGGTTCGTCGTCAGGGGTCGCTTCGAGCGGTGTGTCGCTCGCAAGTATGTCGTCCGAGCTGTCACGATCCGGCTCATCCGTCGAGTCTACCTGCTCCTCTCCAAGTTCGGCGACGCGATCGGTGTCGGCGTCATCTGTAGACTCAGGGAGGTCGACCTCATCTTCGTGATCAAGCTCATCCATCTCCTCGTCTAGCTCGAGAAAAGGATTGATTTCAAGCTCGGTCTTGAGATGCGCTTGGAGGTCAAGCAACGGCATGTACAGCATATCCATCGCCTGATAGAGGCGTGGATTGATCTTGAGCTCTTGTCCGAGCCTAGCGGTTTGGCTGAGCCCTGCCCGCATTACGCGGGCTCCTCTGGTCGCAGATCACCTGCGGGGCTAGCCTCCGCGACCGTGGCCGTGGTGCGTGATGGCGGGTTGTCCTGCTCCGCAATGAAGCGCGTGCGAAGACGAGCAGCCAGTGTCGGCCCGAGATAGTTCTTGGCGACCGTATCGTCGAATACCAGCTCACGAACGGAGCCAGAAACCTTTACCTGCCCGTCGAACATGATGTAGGCGCGGTCGACGATGTCGAGCGTCTGTTCCACATTGTGATCCGAAATCAGCACACCAATGCCGCGGTCTTTTAGACCAGCGACGATTTGCTGGATGTCATGCACCGCGATTGGATCGACACCGGCAAATGGCTCGTCGAGCATCATGAAACGAGGTTCGGTGACGAGCGCCCGGGTAATCTCGAGTCGCCGCCGCTCGCCGCCTGAGAGCGCGAACGCCTTGCTTTTGCGCAGGTGTTTAATGTTGAGCTCGCTCAACAACAGCTCGAGCTTTGCCTCGCGTTCGGCCCGACTCAAGTCGAGTGTTTCCAGAATCGCGAGAATGTTCTCTTCAACTGTCAGCTTGCGGAAAATCGACGGTTCCTGCGAGAGATACCCAATGCCACGACGAGCGCGCTGGTACATCGGCATAGCGGTTATGTCCTCTTGGTCATACAGAATCTGGCCAGAGGCCGGAGGAATAAGCCCGACGATCATGTAGAAGGTCGTCGTCTTGCCTGCACCGTTTGGGCCGAGGAGGCCGACAATCTCTCCTTGACGCAGTGCAATGTTGACATCGTTGACGACGTTACGCTTGCGGTACGTTTTCACGAGTCCGCGCGCTTCGAGGACGCTGCCAGTGCCGGCCGGGAGCTTAGACGTTCCAGACGATCGCCGCGGCAGTTGTGGGTGCTCACCCGTATGCTGAAGGCTCGTGAGAAACTCGCCACGGATCGGCCGAATCGTCTCCCACACCGCCGGGCTCACGTGCAATCGGGATCCAGTGGGATGTCCCGACGGTGCTTCCAGTAGGCGCAACACGTTGGCGCTGGTGAGGCGCGGCACGATAACGGTCAAAAGAAGCGTACGGACTTCATCAAGGCTGATGCGTCCCGCTTCGACGTCCGCGTCACGACCTTCAGAGCGCAGCGATTCGAGATACGCGTTGCGAAACTCAACGGCGAGCTCGTGGAATCCCGCGGAACCCTGATCATCCGCGAGGCGGATGAGGGCAAATAATGCAAGGGCGGTCGAGCGATCGCCGGCTGCATAGCGGTCAATGATCGCCTGGGCTTGCAGGAGTTGGGCCGTATCGTGCGGAGTGTCGGTCACGGCTTCTTTGGTGCGGGTGGGGGCGTTGCGGGCTTCTTCTTCGTTGCCTTGGTTGTGCTGTCGCGTGGCACGCGCGCCGAGTCCGGCTTCGCTTCGGCATATGCACCAATCGCTTGGTCCTGTACGTGCACGTCTTTGACCTTCCCTTGCTGAAACGTTAGGGTGATCAGACGGCCGGTGACGTAGTTCACGTTGGGTGGTGCTGGTTTGTCCTTGAGTCCCGACTGCGCCACTTGGTAAAACGATCTTGCGGTCCCGTGACTCACAATCTCGCGCACCACGTTTCTCATGCCCGTGTCGGGCGTGATCGCCGGAATCTTTTCAAAGCGCGCCGTAATGGTATCGCCCCGAATCCAATCCGACTCAGTGACGACGATTTTCGTAGAGTCCGGCGGGCTCTCAGCGAACGCCTTACGAATCGCCCGGACTTCCTTGACTTCCTGCTCGGGCATCGCGATGTCGATAGAATCGGCGGAGATGTTCTGTTCCGCGGATTTCGCTTTAGCGCGCGATGGACCCCACGCGAATGCGTGGTCAATCTTTTGATCCTTCAGACGTAAGTCGATTGAATCCGAAACGAGCACCACCTCTTTGCTCGTGGCTTGCGCAGACCCGCGGGCGAGGACCCGCGTGAGTTTCTTTTGTTTCGACCAGGTGTCAATAACCTGCCCGACGAGTGTAAACGTGTGATCGCCTACACCTGTGATCACGGGCTGGATCAGGAGCTGCATAAACTCGCTTCCGTTGTCCATAAAAGCAGAGTCTGCGGAAGCCAGAAGATCCGGGCGCTCGATCGTTACTTTGCCCATCGCATAGACAAGTGAGTCGTTGTCACTCACGATGCGATCTGCGTTGAGGACGACCGTGTCCCTGCCTGACTCCCCAGCATCCGCGGGGCTCAACCAAACCTTGGCCCGACTCCCGGCTGTCAAGCGCGAACGTGGACGAATCCCGATCGCCGGACGCAGATATTCCGCCCGGGGCGCGGTAAAACGAGTGCCGCCGGGCGTGCGACCCACAACTTTGCCCTCAACGACGATCCGTTCCTCGTTCGTGTAATAGGTAAGCCTGTCGGCGTCGAGCTTGATCCGATTCTCGATGTAATGCACGTGCCCAATGAGCACTACAAGACTCTGATCCGGATACTGTTCAAGACTGTCCGAGAGGAGCCGCTGATCCGTGCCACCGCAGATCGCGTCGACGCCTCCTCCCATCCAGACGTTGTTCCGGCCGCTCGGCTGACGGATGATCGTTGTTGCTGTTGTGATTTGCCCCTTCGTACGCACGCCCGCGAGCTCCACGTTACACTCGCGCTGTCCCTGCGTTCGCGCCATGGCCGGCGTGAGCGACAACAGCGTAAGTGCGAACGGTACCGCGATGCGTAACTGCCGCATCAACGATCGGGAACCAAGACGGCACCACCCTTCGCACTGAGCACTCGGCTTAAAGCCGACGCCTCGAATGTCACGTCCGTTCGGTTCGGTGAGGACGAAGCTCGTATCGCTCATGAGCTGATTGAGTCGCTGGTCAAAATGCACTTTGGGGGACGTGAGGCGTCGACCGTCGAGCGATGTGATGATCACATCGCCCCGTGCCTCGAGCACGCCAAAGCGCGAGTTATACAGCCCCTCCTTCGCCGTCAACAATGCGTCTTTCATGCCCGCCGAGTTGAAAAACGTGCCATTGACCTTCCGCATTTCGATGCGCGTGTTCTCGTCAAAAAAGAACGACGTATCAGCCAGGATTTCCGCGCGAGAAAGCCCACGATCGGTAATCAGCGTCCGCTGGCCGAAAATGATCTGGTCGGCCGAATCAGCAAGACTCTTGCTCGTCGCACCAACTGGCGGTCTTCCCTGCCCCTTCTTGCACGCCGTACCAGCGAGCGAGGCAACGATCAACAGTGTAACCGTAAAAAGCGTGCGCAACTGCACTGCGGCGCGCATCAGTGAGTCCCTGCGCGGAGAATATCGTGCAGATGAACGATGCCGAGCACATGGTTGGCGTCATCCGTGACCGGCATAGCCATAATGCCCGCTTGCTGCATGCGGTACACCGTCGCGCTGGCGAGTTCATCGGCTCGTGCGGTGCGTGGCGAGCGGGTCATCACGTAGTCTACGGTACGACTGAACAACTCGGACTCGCTTGCGATGCGCCGCGCGAGATCGCCCGCGGTGACGACGCCGAGCAGCGCCCCCGTGTCGTCGACAATGACAGCGAGTCCACGACGCTCTGCCACCTGCAGCCAGGCGTCACGCACAGTCGCGCTTTCCCGCAGGAGTGGGAGATCGTCAGTGAGCATGATGGCTTTCACCGTCAGAAGGCGACGACCGAGGGATCCGCCTGGGTGCAATCGCGCAAAATCCTCACGTTGGAACCCCTTCTGCTCAAGCAACGTCACGGCCAGTGCATCACCGATTGCTAGTGCAACCGTCGAGCTGGTGGTCGGCGCCAAATCATGCGGGCACGCCTCCTCTTCGACCGAAGCATCAAGCCAGACGTCGGCATGCTTTGCAAGCGTCGAATGCTCGCCGCCCGTGATCGCAATAATCCGAACCCCGAGTCCTGAAAGTTGTTCCAGCAACGGGAGCAGCTCCGCCGTCTCTCCGCTTTTGGACAGCAAAATCGCCACATCGTCGGCACCGACAATCCCAAGATCACCGTGAATGCTCTCCACCGGATGGAGAAAGGTCGCGGGGGTCCCTGTGCTGGTCATCGTCGCTGCGATCTTCCGTGCGATGATCCCTGACTTACCAACGCCGGCAACAATAACACGACCCTTGCTTCCCGTCACGAGGTGAACGGCGTCAGCAAAGCTCTGCCCGAGTCGTGATTCGGTTCGCGCGAGCGCTGCTGCCTCCAATCGGAGGACGCGGCGCCCGGACGAGACAGTTTCGTCAGCGTTCATTGTTTCGCTCCTGTGATCTCGTCGAGTGCGACGTCGCGTGAGCGATCGGCGATGTAGTGCTCAACGACTTGTTCCCAAACGCCGCGAGCGCGCAAGAACGCTTCCGCGAACTCACGGACTGCTCCCCTTCCGCCGTGGCGGGTCAACTGCACCTGCGAGGCGGCTCGTGCTTCCGGGGTGGCATTGCCGACGCACACAGGCATGCCAACCGTACGCAGAATCGCAACATCGGGGAGATCGTCACCGAGAAACGCTGTCGCTTCCAGCGTCTCACCCATTTCCGCAAGCAGCTTCACGAGGTTTGGAAGCTTCGGACCATGACGATCTTGCGAGAGCCCGTCGACGTTCAGTTCCAGAGCACGAAGGCGCACACTTTCAGACTCGCGTCCCGTAACAATCACGACCTTGAGTCCCGCTCTGCGCAGCAGAACAATACCAACACCGTCTTGGACATCGTACCGCTTGAACTCGACTGGGCTACCATCCACGTCACCAAGGATGAGCCCCCCGTCGGTGAGCACGCCGTCGACGTCGAGTCCGATAACCGTGATGCGTGCTGCCGCCGCGGGTGAGATCACGTGCGGACGCTCCCTGCTCCGGCCCAGATATCGACCGCACGCTGCAACAGTGCGTCGAGCTGATCCAGCGGAATCATGTTCGGGCCATCGCTTGGTGCGTGACTGGGATCGGGATGCGTCTCAAGGAACAGCCCGTCGGCTCCCGCGGCGCACGCCGCAAAGACCAGCGCAGGAATCATCTCGCGCAACCCGCCACTCGACCCTCCCTCGCCGCGCCCTGGCTGTTGAACCGAGTGGGTGCCGTCAAAAATCACGGCTGACTGACAGGCGTGGCGTAGCCGCGTAAATGCGCGCATGTCGACGACGAGGTCGCCATATCCGAAGAACGTTCCTCGTTCGGTGACCGCCACTTCTTCGGCCCGCTTGCCGTGTCCGGCCGCGCGAACTTTCGCAATCGCGCCGGCCATACCTTCAGGGTGCATCCACTGTCCCTTCTTTACGTTCACAGGCTTTCCCGTGGCACCGGCGGCCTCGAGTAGGTCTGTCTGACGACACAGGAAGGCGGGAATCTGCAGTACATCGGCAACCTGCGCTGCGGCGGCACACTGACCCGCTTCATGTACGTCCGTGATAATCGGCAGCCCGGTCCGCGACCGCACACGATCGAGCGCTGCGAGCCCCTCGTCTAACCCGGGCCCACGGAACGCGCCGACATTCGATCGGTTGGCCTTGTCAAAGCTCGCCTTGAACATCAGCCCGCCAGGAATCTTCTCTGCAACTCGGGCGAGATGATCACCGACGCGGAACATCAGCTCATCACTTTCGACCACACAGGGGCCGGCAATGACGAAGAACCTGTCAGTGGGAAACCGGACGATGCTCACTTGAGAACCGCAGCCGCAGGCGTGCGTACCGTACCGACAGCCGCTTCGCGCTTGCGTCGATTCGCCAGTGCAGCCGCCACAAAGGACGAGAACAGCGGATGCGGACGATTCGGACGGCTCTTCAGTTCGGGATGGAACTGACACGCGACAAAATGCGGATGGTCCGGCAGCTCGATCATCTCGACCAGTGAACCGTCGGGCGAGAGCCCCGAAAAGCGCATACCCTTCTCCTGGAACGTCTCACGAAACTGGTTGCTCACTTCGTAGCGATGCCGATGGCGTTCAGAAATCTCAGGCACGCCATAAATCTCTGCCGCCTTCGACCCCGCCTTGAGACGGCACGGGTACGCGCCGAGCCGCATCGTGCCGCCCATGTCCTTCACCCCCTGCTGCGATTCCATCAACGAAATCACCGGATGCGAGCACTCTGGCGCGAACTCGCTGGAGTTCGAGTCATCAAGACCACACACATCGCGCGCGAATTCGATAATCGCTACCTGCATCCCGAGGCAGATGCCGAAAAACGGCGTCTGTGACTCACGCACCTCACGGATGCAATCAATCATCCCTTCGACGCCGCGGACCCCGAACCCACCGGGCACCAGCACACCGTCGAACGTGGAAACCAAGGCTTGAGTCGCCGCCGCGTCCGTAAAGAGGTCGCTGGAGGTCCACGCGATCTCGACCCCGACATCATTCGCGATTCCGCCGTGGATCAACGCCTCTTGGACACTCTTGTAGCTGTCGGCGTAGTCCGTGTACTTGCCAACGACCGCAATCCGAACCTTTGACGCCGGCTCAATCACGCGACGCACCATCGTCGTCCATGGGGTGAGATCGGGGCTCTTCGTCCAAATCCCGAGCTTGCGACAGACGAGGTCGTCGAAGCCTTGCTCCTTGAACGACAACGGGATCTGATAGATGGTCGGCACGTCGCGGCTTTCAATCACGGCGCCAAACTCAACATTGCAGAACAGTGAGATCTTGCGCTTTACATCTTCGCTCAACGGGCGCTCGGTGCGGCAAATCAGCACGTCAGGCTGGATGCCAATCTCCATAAGATCGCGCACGGAATGCTGCGTCGGCTTGGTTTTCACCTCGCCGGCAGCGGCGATGTATGGCACCAGCGTAAGATGAATAAACAGCGAGTTCTCGCGACCCACGTCATGCCGGAACTGCCGAATCGCCTCAAGGAACGGAAGCGATTCGATGTCACCCACCGTACCGCCAATCTCGACGAGCACCACGTCGTTCTCCGGCGCGAGCCGACGGATCGCACTCTTGATTTCATCTGTGATGTGTGGAATCACCTGCACGGTCGACCCCAAATAGCTTCCCTGCCGCTCTTTGGTGATGACATTCTGGTAGACGCGTCCCGTCGTCACATTGTTCGCTTGCGACAACGGACGGTCGATAAACCGCTCGTAATGACCGAGGTCCAAATCGGTCTCAGCCCCGTCGTCCGTGACGAACACCTCGCCGTGTTGGAAGGGACTCATCGTGCCCGGATCGACATTGATATACGGGTCGAACTTGAGCACCGAAACGCGCAACCCGCGCTCGACGAGCAGTCGGCCGAGTGATGCGGCCGCAATGCCTTTTCCGAGCGACGAAACAACGCCGCCGGTGACAAAAATGAACTTGGTCGAGTTCGATGTGTTGGAAGGCGTCATCGAGTGGTACCTGGGGCGGGAGGGTTCGTCTCGGTCCAGCGTAAGTTGGCACGGTCCAGATCTGCTTCGGTATCAATGCCGCCACCTCGAATCGGGGCGACCAGCGCCACCCCCATGGCCAATCCGTCGGCTAGGGCGCGGAGTTGCTCGAGTCGCTCGACAAGCTCAAGCGGGTGCGGCGGTAACGACACCCATCGCCGTAGTGCCGCGGGGGTATATGCGTATACCCCGATATGCTGTTTTAGGAGCGTATCCCGCATCCCGATGTCGGCTGGGTCACGGAGATACGGGATAGGGGACCGGCTGAAATACAACGCACGGCCAGCGGTGTCGGTCACGACCTTCACCACGTCGGGGCTTTCGAGAATAGCCGGCAGTCCCGGGGATGCGGCCGTCCCTAGCGCAAACCGACCGCTCTGGACGAGCGCAGCGGCACCGCGTACGGCATCGGCGTTGATATAGGGTTCATCCCCCTGCACGTTCACGATAACGTCGTGCCCGCGGTAGGCGACCTGCGCCGCCACCTCAGCCACTCGATCGGTGCCAGACGGGTGGTCGGCACGCGTCATCGTGACGTCGGCCCCCGCAGCGCGACAGACGGCGGCGACCTCTTCGGCGTCCGTTGCAATCACAACGCGCGCATCGAGCGACATCGCGCAGACCCGCTCCCAAACGCGCACGATGATTGGTTGACCACCCAGCAATCGGAGCGGTTTACGGGGGAGGCGCGTGGCCCCGATTCGAGCGGGGATGACGATCAGGGTGCTCATAAAAGCACCGTCGTCAACTGGGGCGCATACGCAAGTTCCACGCCACGGAATATAGGCTCCGGACCCCGGGAGTGCAAAGCGCCCCGCAGGGGCATCTACAGCCGCTGCGCCTCCCCTCCCAGCGCGACTAGACCGTGTGCGCCCTCACCCGCTGGGCCATCCCCATGAAATTGTGCAGAAGTTGCTTCCCCTGCTGCGTCAAAATCGACTCTGGATGGAACTGTACCCCCCACACGGGATGCGACCGATGCTGCACGGCGTGGATTTCCGTCGGATCGTCGACCGCCGTAGCTGTCACGCGCAGGACCGTGGGAACTGAGGCGTGCTCAATCACGAGCGAGTGGTAGCGCATGACCTCTAGCGGGTCCGCGAGTCCCTCGAACAGTTCGGTCCCGTCGTGCCGGATCCGGCTGGTCTTCCCATGCATCACTCCGCGCGGCGCACGGATCACCGTTCCGCCGTACGCTTCGCCGATCGCCTGGTGGCCTAAGCAGACGCCAAGCAGCGGGATAGTAGCGCCATATCGCAGAATGACAGGAATGCAAATCCCCGCCTGAGCAGGCGCACCCGGCCCCGGGGACAAGACAATCGCGCCGGGGTTGAGCCCCGCGATCTCATCCACCGTGAGCTCGTCGTTGCGCACCACGTGCGGACTCGCCCCCAACTCGCCAAAGTACTGGACGAGATTGTAGGTAAACGAGTCATAGTTGTCGATGACAAGCAGCATGCGAAAAATCTAGTGGGACGGTAGACCGCTCGCGACGGCCCTTAGCCGCGCGGATGGAACTGCTTGTGCACGCTCCGGAGGTACTCCCGGTCCACGTGAGTATAGATTTGTGTCGTGGAGATATCCGCGTGGCCGAGCATCTCTTGCACGGCGCGCAAATCTGCGCCTCCCTCGAGGAGGTGCGTCGCGAACGAATGGCGCAGCGTATGTGGGCTCACATGCTTCACGATCCCCGAGAGCGCGACGTACTTCCGCAGAATTTGCCAGGCTCCCATGCGTGAGAGCGAGCGCCCGCGCGCGTTGAGGAAGAGCTTCCCCTTTCCCTCCCCCTTCTCGAGCCGTGGCCGCAACTCGCGGAGGTACAACCCAACCGCCCCAATCGCGGTCCGGCCAATCGGTACCAGCCGTTCCTTGCTTCCCTTGCCGAAGACCCGGACCACATGGTCCTCGAGCAGGAGATCTTTGACCTCGATGCCAATCCACTCGCTCACACGAAGCCCTGCACCGTAGGCAAGCTCGAGCATGGCGCGATCACGGAATACGAGCGGCTCATTCGAGACACTTCATCCACCGAGAGCACATCAGGAAGCGTGCGCCACCGCTTGGGTGTCTCGAGCCGCTCGCTCGGATCCGAAAGCACGGCGCCCTCCGCAAGCAGAAATGCAAACCAGGTGTGAATGGCGGAAACAGACCTCCGGATTGTCGCGGGCGATCGTGAGAGGTCCTTGAGCGCATACACGAACTCGCGCAAATCCGCGCTCGTGATCACTGCAGGGTCCGTGATCCCTCGGCCGACGCACCACTGCACCAGTTGGGTCAGGTCGCTTCCATACGCGTCGATGGTGAGCGCAGAGGCTCCGTCCTCGAGCGCGAGGAACTCCTGAAACCGCTCGACGAGGAACGCCCTAGCATCCCCCTCCGGCACTGTCATTTCGTGCCAGACTCAGCGCGCTGAAGGGCAGCGGCAATTTTCGCTGCCGCGCGACGGCGCATCACGATTATCGCAATACCTGCAATCAAACCGGCGGAAACCGCCGCGACGACGCCCACCTGCCGCGCAAACCGACCGATGGCTCGCTGCAGCGTCTTCCAGTCATCTCCGAGTGTAAATGCAATCCATGAAATCGCGCCATACCAGATAGACGACGCCAGCAAAAACACCAGGGCCGTGCGAATCGGCGGGATGCGTGTCGCCCCAGCCATCGGCGGCGTAATCATGCGCAAGCCGGGGATGAAACGACTGACAAAGAGCGCCGTCATGCCGTACTTCGAGTACATCAGTTCCAGGCGCTGCTCGAGGTTATCGATTCCGGCGCGCTTGAGGCGCTCATGGAGCCAGGCCGCGCCGTAGCGACGCGCAACGCTGTACGCCACCATCGAGCCAGCAACGCTTCCGACGACGATCGATGAAGCGGTAGCCACGTAGCTCGCCCCACGCTGTGCAGCCAAAAAACTTCCGAGCGCCACCACGATATCCGCCGGCACCAGCGGGAATATTCCCTCGATAAAAGCCAGGAGCCCGAGCAGGGCGTACAAGGCTCCGGTCGGCAGCGTCGCAAGCCAGCTTTGAATGGTATCTAGGAGTGCGTTCACGTCAGAGACCCGATGATAGTAACCTCAGTTCACGTCTCAAGAGCTTCGAGCGTGCAGACAGCAATGACCGCCAATCCCTTTCCTTTTCCAATCCAACCCATCTTCTCGTTCGTCTTCCCTTTTACCATGACGGCGCTCGGTTCGAGACCAAGCGCGCCCGCCAACTTTGCGCGAATACGGTCGCGATGACGGCCAATCTTTGGTTCCTCCGCGATAACGCTGAGGTCGACCTGAACCGGCGCCCATCCAGCCTCGCGCACACGCAGAACGGCGAGCCGGAGCATCTCGAGCGAATCGCGGCCGCGATTCACCTCGTCGTTGTCAGGAAACATCTCCCCGATGTCACCAAGGCCCGATCCACCGAGGATCGCGTCCGTGACGGCGTGGCAGACGGCGTCGGCGTCCGAATGACCCACGAGCGACTTGTCCGACGGGATCTTGACCCCGCCAAGGATCACGCCGTCGCCCTCAGCAAAACGGTGCGAATCATACCCAATACCCACTCGAATCTTCATAGCCATCACGCCGCCACGTCAGCGTCAATCAACTGATAGTTCTGCCGACGTCTGCGCGGCTCGAACCCTGCCTCACGAATCAGGCGCTCCATCTCCTCGATCGACGTGCGGTATGTCGTATTCGCCGCTGAAACGACGTTCTCCTCGAGCATCAGCGAGCCAAAATCGTTGCAACCGAAATGCAGCGCGGTCTGCCCGACCTTGAGCCCCATCGTGACCCAACTTGCTTGAATGTTGGGGATGTTCTCGAGCACCACGCGCGCGAACGCCGTAGTACGCAGGTACTCCACGGCATCGGTCTTAACCATGTGGCTCATGGTCGGCGTGTTCTCCGGCTGGAGTGGCCAACAGATAAATGCCGTGAAACCATTCGTGCGCTTTTGGAGAGCCTGGAGTCGCTGGAGATGCTCATACCGCTCATCAAGCGTTTCTCCGATGCCGTACATCATCGTGCACGACGTCTTGAGCCCCTCAGTATGGGCCATTTCCATAACATCGAGCCAGCGATCCGCACCCGCTTTCTTCTTGGCCACCTGATCGCGGACGCGCTGCACAAGGATCTCGCCGCCGCCGCCCGGAATCGAATCGAGGCCGGCTTTGACCAGTTCACGAATCACATCGACGGCATCCATCCGGTACAGCGTGCTCCAGAAATCAACTTCGCTGGGGCTGAATCCGTGGATATGAATTGGGTGGTATTTCTTGATGTAGCGCAGGAGTTCCAGGTACCACTCGAACGGGATGTACGGATTATGACCGCCCTGAATCAGAATCTGGACACCGCCGAGTGCCTTTACTTCCTCGATTTTCGCGCCGATCTGCTCGTAGCTGAGCGTCCAGCCCTCATTGTCTTTCGGCCGCCGATAAAAGGCACAAAATCCACAATCCGCAACACAGACATTCGTGTAGTTGATATTGCGGTCCACGATGTACGTGACCACGCCTTCAGGGTGCAACGCCTTGCGAACCTTGTCCGCTTCGGCGCCGAGTTCCAGCAATGGGGCGTGCTTGTACCAGTCGAGTAGGTCTATCATCGGTCGCCAGGGACGATGGAGTCCACGCGCGTGCGCATCACGCGGCGGAGGACAAGAACGCGAGACGCCCCGGCGGTACCCTGCCCGCCAGAGTCAAACGACGGTAAAACTCGGTCAGACCGCCGAGATGCGGATAACTGAGGCCGTAGTCGAGTCCCGACAGATAGGTCAGGCAAGCGGCATACGGAACACCAGAGCGCTCGTGTGCCTGCCTGGCGAGCACATCACGGTGTGCGAGCCCCCAGTCGCGCGACGCGATCAACGACGCGTGTACACCCAGTGCCTCAGCCGTTGGGGCTGAACGCTGTGCGACCCAAACGGCAAAGACAAAAGGCATCCCCGTCCACTCCTTCCAAACGGTTCCAAGGTCGTACACATACCGATACTGATAGGGCGTGTGATCCGACCGGCGCGGATGTAGTGCGCCGGCGCCCAACATGAGCGCAGCATCGCCGATCACCAAGCGAGCCGGCTCGTGCGTCCCGACTGGATCAACGAGGTCCGCGGCTTCGGCGTTCCCCGGCACAAATACGGGGTTCGCTTTCCACACGTGTTCGAACAACAACTCGAGCAGGTGGACACTCGTCATCGACGAGCGACTCACGACGACGGACTTTCCAGTGAGCGATTCCGCAGGCTGATTGCTGAAGAGCATCACACTGCGTACCGGCCCGTCGCACGAGATCGCGAGATCTGGAAGCAGCAAGTACCGCTCCCAGTCGCGCGCGTACTCCACCGCCGACACCACACTGACGTCGAGCGTCCCTTCAGCCATGCGGCGATTCAGGGCGGTTGGTACGCCATCCACAATCGAACCAGCCATCGGCACGATCCCACGGTCCACCGCTCCGTAGACCGGATAGCAGTTGATGTAGGGGATCCGACCGACGCGCATGGTCATACGGGGACCGGTGTCACGATCGGGTCCGCATCGAAGGTCCGCAAAACGCGATAGAACGAGTCGCGCTCTGCGGGCTGCTTTCCCGCGCCACGAATGAGCGTCAAGAGTGCATCGAGCGTCATTCCCTGGGGCGTGTGCGCCCCAACTGCGTGGTAGATCTTCTCGCGCACAACTGTCCCCTCGAGATCGTTCACGCCAAAATGCAGCCCAATCTGGGACATGGCCTGCGTGACCATGATCCAGTGACTCTTCAGATGCTTGAAGTTATCAAGAAAAATCCGTCCAATCGCGAGCATCTTGAGGTCGTCCGTTCCGCAGGTTGACGTCCCCTTGCGACCGAGTTCTACCCCGAGCACGTTGTCGTCCGGGTGGTACGCGAGCGGGATATAGGCGAGGAATCCACCCGTTTCGTCCTGCAGATCACGCAGCATCATGAGGTGGTCAACACGATCCTGCATCGTTTCCACGTGCCCGTACAGCATCGTACAGTTCGTGCGAATCCCGAGCTCGTGCGCCGCGCGGTGCACGCCGATGTAGTCGGCCCCGGCAAGCTTCTTCCCCGCAATCTTTTCGCGCACCGCGGCACTGAACGTCTCAGCGCCACCACCGGGCATTGTGTCGAGCCCCGCCTCGCGAAGCGCGATCAGCACGTCCTTCCAGCTCATCTTCTCGATGCGTGCGATGTGGGCGATCTCTACCGCGGTCAGTGCTTTGATATGCACGTGCGGGAAGTTTGCCTTGAGGGTCCGGAACATCTCCTGGTAGTAGGCGAGTCCGGCCTTCATATCGAGCCCGCCGACAATGTGATATTCCTTCGTCAGCCCGTCGGCGGCATGGGCGGCTTCTTCGAGCACCTGGTCCATCGTGTACCGGTAGGCACCAGCCTCTTTGGGGAGGCGCGCATACCCACAGAAGGTGCACGTCGTACGCAACGTGCAAATGTTCGTCGGATTGATGTGCTGATTGGACGCGAAGGTAACGACGTCGCCGTTCTTTGCGCGGTTGATCGCGTCCGCGAGTGTCCCTAATCCCATGAGGTCGTGGGACCGGTACATCGCGAGTGCGTCAGCGGGTCCGAGGCGTTCGCCAGCCGCAATCCGCTCGGCGATGCGGCGAACCGCGCCGTCAGAGATTCTGTCGAATGCCAGCCCGCGCAGGTCTACCGCCACCTTCCCTTCGAACACGACTACTCCTGGTATCGCCGGATCGCGATACAGACGTTGTGACCGCCAAACCCTGACGAGTTACTCAACGCGCCAGTGACCGCACGAGTTGCAGGCACGTTCGCGGTGCAGTCGAGATCACACTCGGGGTCGGCAGTCTGGAGATTGATCGTCGGAGGGATGATACCCTTGGTGATCGCAAGTGAGGTAAAAATCGATTCCACCGCACCGGCGGCGCCGAGCATATGTCCCGTCGCGCTCTTGGTCGAACTCACGTTCAGCGCGGTCGCGTGCGAACCAAACACAGCCTTGATACCCCGAATCTCGTTGGGGTCGTTGAGCGGTGTGCTGGTGCCGTGCGCGTTGATGTACTGCACATCGGCTAACTCCATGCGCGCGTCGGCCATCGCCTTTTTCATCGCCCGCTGCAACCCTTCGTGGGCGTCGGGCTGTCCGGTGAGATGGTACGCATCACCCGTCGCACCGTATCCAGCGAGCTCGGCGTAGATCTTGGCCCCGCGGCGCTTGGCATGTTCCAACTCCTCAAGAATCAGGATGCCGGAGCCCTCGCCGAGCACAAAACCATCGCGCGTGGCATCGAACGGGCGGCTCGCCGTCGCTGGTGAGTCGTTTCGCTCAGACAGCGCCTGCATGTTCGTAAAACCGCCCATGGCCATCGGCGAAACCGAAGCCTCTGAGCCACCGCAGATCATCACGTCGGCGTCACCGTACTGAATCATGCGGTACGAATCGCCGATTGCATGCCCGCTCGTGGCGCATGCGCTCTGCACCGCGTAGTTCGGCCCCTTGGCTTGAAAGCGCATCGAGACAACGCCCGAGGCGATGTCGCCGATAAACATGGGCACGAAGAACGCGGAGATCTTGGACGGGCCAAGACGCTTGTACACGTCGAGCTGCTCTTCGAACGTGTGGATTCCGCCAATTCCGCTCCCGATAACGACCCCGGTGTGCTCCGCCGTGTAGCCTGATCCATCGGGGAACGCGTCGGCCATCGCCTGTACGGCGGCGGCCATCGCCAACTGCGTATATCGGTCGGTGCGCTTGGCTTCTTTGCGGTCCATGTAAAGCTGCGGATCAAAGTTCTTGACCTCGCAGGCAAACTTGACCTTGAAATCCGTGGTGTCAAACTGCGTGATAGGAGCCCCGCCTGACCGTCCGGCCAAGAGGGAATCCCAGGTCGTCGCCACGTCGTTTCCGACGGGCGTAACACACCCAATTCCGGTGACGACGACCCGCCGTTTCATCAGGCGCCGATCTTGCTGTTCAGGTACACCGTGGCATCGCCGACGGTGCGGAGCTTCTCCGCATCTTCGTCAGGAATGTCGATGTTGAACTCCTTCTCGAATTCCATCACCAGCTCGACGATGTCGAGGCTGTCGGCACCAAGGTCCTCGATGAAGCTCGCCTCGTTGGTGAGCTTTTCACGCTCCACACCGAGCTCCTTCTCGATGATGTCCTTGACCTTCTCCGAATGGTCAGCCATAGACTCCAATCCTCTGATTGATAGGGTGAGATAACACTGCCGAAATATAGCGAAAGGAGCAGTCCAGCGTCACATCAACAGGCCGCCGTCGACCACCAGCACCTGGCCGGTCATATAGGCGGCCATATCACTCGCCAAGAAGGCCACCGCCTGGGCGACATCCCCGGGCGCGCCAAGGCGCTCCAACGGGATCTGCCCCTGCAAGACCGCACGGGCTTCAGGAGTCATCGCATCCGTCATGTCGGTCTGAATGAATCCCGGAGCTACCGCATTACACATGATATTCCGCGACCCGAGTTCCTTGGCGACTGACTTGGTCAATCCAATCAACCCCGCCTTGCTGGCGGCATAGTTGGCCTGCCCCTTGTTTCCCATCAGCCCGACTACGCTCGTGATGTTGATAATCCGCCCCCAGCGACGCTTCATCATCCCCCGGCTCGCAGCCCGGATCGCCACGAACGCCGACCGCAAATTGGCGTCCAGCACGGCGTCCCAGTCGTCGTCCTTAATGCGAAGCATCAAGTTGTCGCGCGTAATCCCAGCATTATTCACGAGAATGTCGCAGCTGCCCAACTGTTCCTCGACCGCAGAGACGAGGGCCGTCACCTGTGCTGGGTCTGACACGTCGCACCCAAAGCCCCGATGGACATCACCGAGCTCCGCCGCCACCAGTTGGGCAGTACCGACGTCACGCCCAACGACCGCTACGCGCGCTCCAGCGGCCGCGAGTGTCGATGCGATGCTACGCCCAATACCACGCGTGCTTCCGGTCACCAGTGCTACCCGGCCGGTCAAATCAATCGCGAGTGTCATGACTGGGAAATTGTAGGGAATCGCGCGATGAACTTCTCGATGTCGGCCGTCACTCCCACAGAAATGCACTCCGCATCAGGGACAATACGCTTCGTCAATCCACACAGCACATTGCCGGTACCCATCTCAATTACCGGGAGACGCGGATAGTCCTTGCACATCGTGTCCATTACGCGCACCCACCGAACAGGACTCGTGAGCTGCTCAACGAGCAACGTCGCAGCTGAGTCGGCATCGCGAACGGCCTCGGCCGAAACATTAGAATAGACCGGCATCAGCGGCGCCTGCAGCTGGCACTGCCCCAGTGCGACCGCGAACTCATCGGCCGCCGGGCGCATCAACGGTGAATGGAACGCTCCGCTCACAGTGAGGCGTACTGCGCGTTTGGCCCCGGCCTCCTTGGCCCGCGCCATTGCCGCTTCTACCGCGTCGATCTCGCCCGAAATCACCACCTGTTCGGGAGAGTTGTAGTTCGCAGGAACCACGACCCCGGTTACCGATGCCGCCGCGCAGATGGCTTCGATACCTGGCTCAGTCCGGCCGATGACGGCCGCCATCGCCCCGGGACGCTCGGTGCCTGCCTTGAGCATCAACTCGCCACGGCGCCTCACGAGCCGAACCCCCTCGGCGAGCGCAAGGGCCCCTGCTGCCACGTACGCCGAGAACTCTCCCAGCGAGTGTCCCGCTGCCGCGACGAACGCGGACCGTGGCACATGCATCGCAAGGATCCGCCAGACCGCAACGCTGTGCGCCAGCAATGCCGGCTGGGCGTTATGCGTGAGGGTGAGCTCGTCGACAGAGCCGTCAAAGGCGAGATCGCTGAGCTTGATCCCGAGCGCCTGGTCAACCTGCTCCCAGACCTCCGCGGCCCGTGGGAACTGCGCCACGAGGTCCTTGGACATCCCAGGTTTTTGCGATCCCTGCCCTGGAAACACGACGAGAAACTGCTGCTGTTCCATAACGCGAGACGGGCTAAAAGCGAACGACCATGGAGCCCCACGTAAAGCCGGCGCCAAAGGCGACGAACATCACGAGAGAACCCTCGGGGATTCGACCGGTCCGCATAGCCTCGTCAAGCGCAATCGGAATTGAAGCCGCCGAGGTATTGCCGAACCGCTCGACATTCACAAACACTTTCTCGAGAGGAATGCCGGCGTGCTTTGCCGTGGCCTCGATAATCCGGACATTGGCTTGGTGCGGAATCAGAAGGTCGATGTCGGCCGCGCTCAGCTTGGCACCCTCGAGGGCGCGATCGCTCGCATCGGCCATTGACCGCACGGCATTCTTGAACACCTCGCGGCCGGCCATCGTGATCTTATCGCTCCCCTCCGCAAGAATCTCCGGCGTACTCGGAAACGCCGCCCCGCCCTTTGCGCGCTGCAAGAGGTCAGCAAGTGCGCCGTCGCTGCGCATATACGCCGACAAAATCCCGCGTTCGTTCGTGGAGCGCTTCATAATCGTCGCGCCCGCCCCGTCGCCGAAAATGACGCAGGTATTGCGATCCTTCCAGTTGATAATACGGCTCAACAACTCAGCGCCGATCACGAGCACGGTCTCGTAGCCTCCGGTCGCCATGAGCCCTTCCGCGACTTGTGACGCGTAAAGCCAACCACTGCAGGCGGCACTGAGGTCGAACGCGACGGCGTGGGTGGCTCCGAGGGCTGCCTGAATCTCGACGGCAGTCGCGGGCAGCAGGCGGTCTGGTGATGCCGTGCCGAGGATAATGGCGTCGAGATCTGCGGCGGTTACTCCGGCAGCAGCCATCGCCTGCCGCGCCGCCAAAACGGAGATGCTGGTCAGCGTCTCCGTTTCATCGGCTACATAGCGCTGCCCAATCCCAGTGCGATCGCGAATCCACTCATCGTTCGTCTCCACCCCAATGGCAGCGAACTCATGGTTCGACATCGCGCGTTTGGGAGTCGCATGCCCAGTGCCCGCAATCATCGCATATGGGCGCTTCACGAGACGTCCTCAGTCTTCACTGTGCGGCTCAGCGATTCGCCAATGTGGGCGCTCATATTGCATTCCACTGCCTTCATCGCGACGAGCACCGCGTTCTTGAGCGCCTTGGGCGACGATTTGCCGTGGCAAATAATGCTCACACCCTTGACCCCAAGGAGCGGCGCACCGCAGACGCTGGCGTAATCTAAGTGTGAGAGCGCACCCGATATCTGCTCGCGCGTTACGCCGTTTTTGCCGAGGATCCCAATGATCATGGGTGCGACCGATTCATAGAACTTCAGGAGAACGTTCCCGACGAATCCATCGCAAACTACGACATCAATGGGTCCTCGATCGCTCGCAGCCAAAGGG
>JAPLKT010000106.1 GCA_026387895.1 Gemmatimonadota bacterium
GGGGTCCCTGGGCTCGCGAAAACGCTCCTGATCAAGACCCTCGCCGACGCGGTGCATCTCAAGTTCAGTCGGATTCAGTTCACGCCGGACTTGATGCCCTCGGACATCCTGGGCACCGAAGTGATAGAGGACGACGCGGTCGCGGGGAAGCGTCACGTGCGCTTCATTCCCGGCCCCGTCTTTGCGAACATCATTCTCGCGGATGAAATCAACCGCACCCCGCCGCGCACCCAGGCCGCGCTCCTCGAAGCAATGCAGGAGTTCCAGGTTACGGTCGGTGGTGTGCGCCACGCGCTTGATCGCCCGCTCTTCGTGCTCGCAACCGAGAATCCGATTGAGCAGGAGGGGACCTACCCGCTTCCCGAAGCACAGCTCGATCGCTTTATGTTCAACGTGGTCATGGACTATCCGGCCGCGGACGACGAGCGGCGGATTCTCGCTGAAACCACGCGGGGGCCTGGCGCTGTGGTGCAGCCGGTGGCGACCGGCGAGGAACTCGAGCAGGCGCAGGCACTGGTGCGGTCATTACCCGCTGCCGAAAACGTGGTCGATTATGCGCTCCGTCTTATTCGGGCGACGCGGCCCGCCGAGTCCTCGGCGCCGTTATTTATTCGCGACTGGATTCGCTGGGGAGCCGGACCGCGCGCCGGGCAGGCGTTACTGTTGGGCGCGAAAGCTGCTGCCTTGCTCGATGGACGCCCGGTTCCCTCGCTCGACGACGTGACGCGCGTTGCGCACCCTGTGCTGCGTCATCGCATTCTCGTGAACTTCCGCGCCGAAGCTGACGGAATCTCCAGCGACGATGTGATCGACAAGTTGCTCGGCGCTGTCCGGCCCTGAGCACCACGATGTCGTCGCTCTCCCCGGCGGTTGTGGCGGCGATCGACGACCTCGAGTTGTCGGCGCGGCTGGTTGTCGAGGGACTGCGCACGGGAGCACACCGGAGCCCCTTTCACGGCTTCAGCACAGAGTTTCGGCAGCACCGTCCGTACATGGCTGGCGACGACCTCAAGCATCTCGACTGGAAGCTCTTCGGTCGTAGTGATCGCTTGTACAGTCGACAGTTCCGCGAGACGACGAATGTGTCGATCATGCTGGTCCTCGATACCAGTGCGTCGATGGGATTCCCGAACGACAGCGCTCAGCCAAGCAAACTGCGCTACGCGGCAATCGTCGCGGCGGCGTTGGCGCACCTCGCTATAGCGCAGGGACATGCCGTCGGGTTGATGACCACGGCGGCCCAGAGCGGCGTTATGCTCAAGGCGCGCGGTGGACGTCCTCATCTTCGCTCACTCATCGCGCAGCTTGATGGGCTGAAGGCGGAAGGCAGTTGGGATGGTGCCCGGGCCATGTCGTTAGGCGCACAACTGCTGCAGCGCCGGAGCTTGATGATTGTGCTTTCCGATTTCTACGACAACGAAGAAGGGGTGCAGCGCGAACTGCGGCATATCGCGCAGCACGGCCACGATGTTATTGCCATGCAGTTGCTGAGCGCGGAGGAGCGCTCGCTCGCTGGAAGGGCTGCCATTGAGTTTGAGGATTTGGAGACGGGCGAGCGCCGCATGGCCGATGTGCAGGCGATCAGTGCAGACTACGCGCAATCCGTCGCAGCCTTTGTCGAGCGGACGCGCCAGTCGGCCGCGAGCGCCGGCATCGATCACATACTGCTCCCCACGGATCAGCCGCCAGAAATCATCCTTCGTGATTATCTCCGGCAGCGGTCGCTCGCTGGTGGATCAATCGGCCCGCTCGGGCTGAGGCGTCGTTGAGCTGGGGAAGTGTTGGCGCACTGACGGGTCTGCTCCTTGTTGCGCTGCCAGTCATCATCCATCTGCTAGGGAAAGATCCGGCAACTCGCCGAACCTTCCCGACGCTGCGTTTCATCACGGCGTCGCGATTGCTCCCCACGCGCTGGTCGCGGATTCATGATCTGCTGCTGCTCGCGATCCGGTGCGCGGTACTCACGGCCGCCATTGTAGCCTTGGCTCGGCCCTATCGGAGTCAAACGGCGGTCGCAGGAGACAATGCGGCGCGCTTGTCTCGCGTTGTTGTATTGGACACGTCCGGAGTCGGATACCGCGAGAATCCCAGTGGAGCGCGTGCTGTCGCGCAGGCACTGGTTGGTTCCGCGAACACCGCTGTGCTCGTCACGACCAATGACCCCACCGATGAGCTGCAGGGCGCCGCGAGTTGGCTCGCGCACGAGCCCGGGCTCGCAGAGATCGTGGTGGTCTCCGACTTTGCGAGCGAGCGATATCCGGAGAATCTGCCCGCACTCGTGGCGTCTTCGATCGATGTGCGAACTGTCAGGATTGGAAGGGGGGACAATGCCTCTACGAGCGTCGTCGCCCCGGGCTTCGCATGGAGGGCATCGCCACTCCCAGCTGCGCTTTCCGTCGACCTCATCGCTTCACCGCAAGACGCCGACTTTCGAGACGCGGTCCTTCGAGCGGTCGCACAGGGCGTAGCCGTAGACCGTTCGGGCGGCTCCGTCCGAGCGGCGGTCGTTCTCAGCGGGGCCGACGTTCGTACGCAACTGCTCCAGTCAGCACTGGCTATCACGTCGCCATCGATTGTCCGACTCGCGGCGCGGCTCACGCGAGAATCCTTCGCGCTTCCATTGAACGCGGACGTCGTAGCGCCAGCCGATGGTCCGGGCGCTCAGGGCACAGAGCGGGCAAGCATGGCTGTGCCCGCCTCAGCTGTGCCCATTGCCCGAGCACGCGCTGGCGCGGTCGCGCTCTGGGCGCTGGAAGACTCGGTCACGGCAGGGCCGCGGTTGCTGCTCTTCAGCACTCTCCCCGTCAGATCACCAACGGTCGCGCATATCGTTGCCGCGGTTGTGCAAGCGATTGCGCCGACTGAGTCCGCTATCGGCGTGCAGGTTCTAACGGATTCTGTTCTCCAGAGTTGGCATCGTGCCCCTGCCGCTCCGAAGAGTGCGGCTGTGCGTCCAGCACCCGCCGATGCGGGTGCATCGCTCGCTCGGCTGCTCTGGTGCGCCGTGCTGATGTTGCTGGGACTTGAGTGGTTCGTTCGTCGTCGCAGCTCAGGCGTAATCGTAGGACTCGGAGGCCACGATGCCGAGCGCTGACGCGATTCGTATTGCCGAGCGGTTTGTCGCGCTCGAGCGCCGCGCCCGGTGTGTCGCGTTCGGCGAAGGCCTCGCCGGTGGGTTCCTCCTTGCGACGCCAGTCATGCTTTGGGGCGGTGTGATCTCCGCCGTTGCGGCGTGCATTGCCTCCCTGGTGTGTGGCGCCGCGTGGATGCGGTGGCGCACGCCGAGTCGCGGTGTAATCGCACAACGCATAGAACAGTTAGATTCGTCCGCGCGGAATGTCGTCGTTACCGCCGAAGAGTTGCTACGGACGCACGCGCTAATCCCTCCTCACGCAGTGCTTGAGCAGATTTTCGCCTCGGCGCGCCAGCGTATGGACGCGATTGAGCCTGCTCGCGTTGTTCCAGCAGCCCGAGCGCTCGCCGCCCTCGGCGTGGTACTGATGATGCTGTTGACCAGCGCCGTCTTCCGCGGGAGTGCCGGCGGAGCTGGCCAACGGCTGAGCGGCGTCGACGCAGCGGTCACGGTGCGAGTCAGTCCACCGAAGTATCTGAATAGAAACGACGAGACCGTCCAAAACCCATCGCGGCTCTCCGTAATGCGCGGCAGCACCCTTACGGTGCTCGTGTCCGCTCCCGGTGATTCACTTGAACTCCGTACCGCAGCCGCGGTTCTGATGGTGCGCCGGAGCACCAGCGCTACCTTCACCGCCCAGGTGGTCGCCGACTCAGACGGATTCCTGTCGTACCGCACCCTTGGCGCGAGAGCGAGTGATCGGAGCGTTCATCTGATTCCTGTGACGGTGAGCATCGACAGTGCGCCCCGCGTGACGATCGCCGCCCCTGGTCGCGACGTGCTCTTGCCGAATGGCCGCCAATCCATCGGACTCACCATCCGCGCCACAGACGACATCGCACTGCAGACCCTCAGGCTCCGTTACACTCGCGTCTCTGGCTCCGGAGAACGGTTCACTTTCACGGAGGGCGAGGTTCCCCTCGCGCTCACGCGGCGCAATAGCCATGAGTGGGAAGGGCGCGCGCAGTGGGATCTCGCTCCACTGAAGCTCGAAGCCGGTGACATGGTGGTGTACCGCGCAGTTGCGTCCGATCAACGTCCTGGTGCACTCCCCGTTGAATCCGATGCGCTGATCGCCGAGGTGACATCGCCCGGAGGCGTTGCGGCGGCGGGATTTGCACTCGATCCGGAGCAGGAACGCTATGCCTTGAGCCAGCAGATGGTGATCCTCAAAACCCAGCGGTTGCTAGCCGCGAAGTCGAAGATGGCCTTGGATTCATTTGCGAATGCCGCGGCGGAGATTGCGGTGGAGCAACGGCGAGTGCGCGCCGAGTTTGTGTTTATGATGGGCGGCGAGATGGAAGACGCTCCTCCGGTCGACGATGCCTCGATGACGGACCTGAATGAAGAAGCCGAAGCCGCCGGAGAAGATGAGCTCGCGGCAGGGCGCATGGTCAATCGCGGACGAATCGCACTCCTCGGCGCGATCCGCAACATGAGTCGTGCGGCGGCTGATCTGACTGCTGTTGACGTGGCCACGGCCCTCACCCACGAGATGACTGCGCTCAAACAGCTGGGAGTCGCCTTCTCGCACAGCCGAATCATTTTGCGGGCGCTGGCCGATCACGAGCGCCTGGATTTCACGCGTCGCTTAGGAGGCGCGCTGAGCGACGCCGCGCGGTCGGTGCATCCCGCGGCTACGCCGTCGTTACCAGGCGATGCGCGCGCCGCCCTCGCGCTCTTACGCGACGTGCAGCGGCTATCGGTGCACGTGCCGTCGAGTAGCACTCTGCTCATGGAGCTCGCCGAACGCGCGCTCCGACTTGGCCCGTCACAGCCGTTATTGCAGCGCGCGTCTCAGCAGTGGACCGCTGCCGCCACGGCGATCCGCAGCAAGCAGTTCGCGGCCGGCCAGCAAGCGCTCGACGAAGGGGCGCTCGCGGTGCAGCGCTTGATTCGCGAGGCTACCGCAACCTCAGGCGGTGGAGCGACCTCCGCTGATGCGGCGATCGCGGGATCGGTGCTGGACGCGCGTGTGCGTGTGAAGCCGGCTGGTCGCCCGTGATCTACTCATCAACGGCGCGTCTCGGTGCGCGAATCGCGGCCGTTGTTATCGTGCTCCTGGCGATTGTCGATCCGGCGCTCACGGTGCTGCGATACGATGCTGCAGTAATCGCGGTGGTGCATGGTCCGCGTGCGGCCGACAGCGCGACAGCGGGCGACGTCCGCCGAGTGTTGGACAATGTCGTGCGCGTGGTGGATGCTCCATTCACCAGTGCGGACGCCGTCGTGTATGTGGGCCGCGCACTCGTGCCGCCGGTCGAACACAGCGCTGCTCCGCTTTTTGTATTAGAGAACGCGCCAAGCGTTTCGGTGCGATCTTTTCCAACGAGCCACGACGTCTTTACGGCGGGCCGAACTCCGGTCGATGCATTGGTTCAAGGATTGCCGCCAGGAAATGCCGCGACTGCACTGTTGCGGAGTGCCGGTGTCGCCACCGACCGAGTGGACGCGCAGGGAACTGCGGATTCGACGGCACTCGTAGGCCTTGGCATCGTGCCAATCGAGCCGGGCGTCCAGAACCTGCGTATTGAAGTCGGCGCAAGAGCCGGCGAACCTGCGATTGCTGATCTGTCTACAATCGCGCGTGATGGCCGGTGGAAGGCACTCCTGTACGAGCCGCGTCCGGCGTGGGGCTCTACCTTTGTGCGCCGCGTCCTTGAGCATGATGCCCGTTTTAATGTGGTGAGTCGCACCGTCACGTCGCGCGGTATTTCTCGCGACGCGGGTGTTTCCCCAGCGCGTTTGGTGCAGGCCGTCGCGCTGGCGACATACGATGTGGTGGTGATGAGTGCGCCCGAAGCGCTCACATCTGCTGAGCTCGCCGGTGTTGAGCAGTTCATGCGCACGCGGGGCGGTAGTGTCGTCGTCCTCTTGGAGCAGGCGCCGTCCGCTGCGCTGGATCGTCTCGCCGGGACCTCTGGAGCGTGGCATCACAGATCACTTGCTTCCACCGTACCGGTGCACGTTCGTGGTACAGAGTCGAGTACGGTGGTCTCGGGCGGGGATTTTGTATGGCCAAGCGTGCTTCCGCCGGGCGCAGAGGTGCTAGCCGCGGTGACGCTATCCGCACAGAAATCGAGCCCGGCTCGTACGATCCCGGCAATATGGTCAGTCCCAGTTGGTGGCGGCCGGCTCTTTGTGAGCGGAGCGACCGACACCTGGAAAGCTCGCGCCGTCACCGGCACACGGTTCGCCCAGTTCTGGCAGGGGCTCGTAGGGCAGGCAGCCTCGTCCGCCCTCCCTGCGCTCGGCGTTACCCTCACGCCCAGTGCGGTTCGCCCAGGCGACGCGGTGCGGGTCCGGATTGAGGACCGCGCGGTTATTCTCGGCGGAGGTTCGGCTGCGCGATCCCCAATCTCAGCGCAGCTGGTGACCGAACAGGGCGGGGCAGCGACCGCGCTCGCCCTACGGCCATCCCCGCGTCGAGGTGTCCTTGAGGGCGACTTCCGCGCGCCGGCCAACACCGGGAACTACATCGTGCGGGTCACCGGCTCAGGAACCACCGATTCCGCCGCACTGGGCGTTGCCCCCGCGAACCGTGCACCGGCCGGCGATGACGCCGCGCTCCTTCGCCGCCTCGCCGCCTCTACGGGGGGAGAGACGCTGTCAGAGCGGGAAATAGCCAGCCTCCCAGGGCGACTCGCGCGCGTGATGCAGCGCAAAGCCCGCCGCGCCGAGACCCACCCGATGCGCTCCCCCTGGTGGATGGTCCCACTTGCCCTGCTGCTGGGCTTTGAGTGGTGGTCCCGTCGTCGCTCCGGATTGGCCTAGCCCTCAACGAAAGGCTGTACTTAAGCGCATTATTGCAGGAGTCCGTGCGAGTTTCCTTCACGCCCCACGCCCACTCATGATCACACGCGAAGAGAGCAAGGCGATCGTCGATAAGGTCGTCAACATGGCCAAGACCGACGCCGTCGAGATCAACCTGACCGCCAGCGAGCGCTCCGGCACCCGTTGGGCCAACTCGACCATCACGACCAACCTGGTTCAGTACGATCGCAACGTCACCGCGACGGTGCGCGTCGGACAGAAGACGGGCTCGGCCAGCACGCGCGATTTCACCGACGCCGGCCTCCAAAAGATGGTCGATGAGGCCACCGCCGAAGCCGCGAAGGGGATGGATATTCCCAACCTCCCCGAGCTGCTTGGGACGCAGGAATACATCCCGATCGATGGCGCCAGCGCCGACATGATCCGGAACGGCCCTGCCGAACGGGCCCGTATGGTCAAGGACAGCCTCGACATCGCGGCCAAGAAGGGGGTGCTGGGCGCGGGGTTCATTCCGAAGAACGACATCGCGACCTGCAACGCCAACTCCAAGGGCTTGTTCGCGTATTATCGCACCGCCGAGTCCGGCTTCGTGCTCACCTGCCGGACCCCAGATGGCACCGGGTCCGGCTGGGCTGGCACCAGCGGCATCCGCGATCCGCGTAACATTGACGCCAAAGCCCTGACCGACGTCGCCTCGGATAAGGCACTCAAGAGCCGCAAGGCAAAGGCGCTCGAGCCGGGCCGCTACACGGTCATCCTCGAGCCGCGCGCGAACGCCCGATTCCTCTCGCTGATGACCAACATCTTCGGCGGTGGTGGATTCGGCGGCGGCTTCCCGGGAGGTGCCGGCGGTGCCGGTGGTGCCGGCGGTGCGCCACCTGACGCCGCGGCTCTCGCTGCGGGCGGCCCGCCAGGAGGTGGCGCTGGAGGTGGCGGTGGACTCGGCGGCGGCATTGGTGGCCCCCAAGAGTTTATGGCCAAGAAGAAGATCGGCGACAAGATCTTCAGCGACCTCTTCAACCTGAAGTCCGACATCGGCAACGGCACGCTGCGGCAGTCGACGATCATGCAGGACAACAAGCCCGCCAAGCCGGTCACCTGGATCGAGAATGGTGTGCTCAGGGCTATGGGCGCCGGTCAGAGTGCGAGCACGAACCAGTCGCTCGTGATGGGCGGCTCGGAGATGACGCTTGAGGAAATGATCAAGAAGACCCGTCGCGGACTGCTCGTGACCAGCTTCTGGTATATCCGTGGTGTGCCGTCACA
>JAPLKT010000045.1:0-7094 GCA_026387895.1 Gemmatimonadota bacterium
AAGGGACTCCTCGAAGAGTTCGGCGAGATGCGCGTGGTGGACACGCCGATCACCGAACTCGGCTTCGCCGGTGTCGGCGTTGGCGCGGCGATGGTTGGGCTTCGCCCCGTGGTTGAGTTCATGACGTGGAACTTTGCGCTGCTCGCCATCGATCAGGTCGTGAACGCTGCCGCGAAGATGCTCTATATGAGCGGCGGTCAGTTCCCGATGCCGATGGTCTTCCGCGGACCCAACGGTGCCGCGCTGCAGCTCTCAGCGCAGCACTCGCAGGCGTGGGAATCGTGGTTCGCACACATCCCGGGCCTCAAGGTCGTCACTCCTGGAACGCCGTACGACGCGAAGGGGCTCTTGAAGAGCGCCATCCGCGACGACAACCCGGTGATTTTCCTCGAAGGCGAGATGCTCTACAACACCAAGGGCGAAGTCCCCGAGGAGGAATACCTCATTCCGCTCGGTAAGGCGGAACTCAAGCGCGAGGGGAGCGACTGCTCAATCATCACGAGCGGCAAGATGGTGCTGGTGGCGATGCAGGCCGCCGACACGCTCGCCAAGGAAGGGATCAAGATCGACGTCGTTGACCTCCGCACGATTCGCCCCATGGACGTCGAGGCGATCACGACGAGCGTCAAAAAGACCAATCGTGCCGTAGTGCTCGAGGAAGGGTGGGAGATTTGCGGAATCGGCGCGCAGGTGGTGGACTACATCCAGCGCGACTGCTTCGACCATCTCGATGCCCCGGTCATCCGTGTGCATCAGGCCGATGTGCCGATGCCCTACGCCAAGATGTTGGAGCGCGCGGCAAAGCCGGATCTCGCAAAGACGATCGCGGCGGTGAAGAAAGTCATGTACCTCGAGGCCTGATCAATGGCGACCAAAGTATCCATGGAGGCGCTCTCTCCCACGATGGAAGAGGGGCGCCTGGTGAAGTGGCTCAAGAACGAGGGCGACGCCGTAAAGCCGGGCGACGTGCTCGCCGAAGTCGAGACGGATAAGGCGGTCATGGAACTCGTCGCGCGCGGCGAAGGCGTACTCCGCAAGCGCCTCGTGAACGAAGGCGATGCCGTGCCGGTTGGTACGCTCGTTGGCGTGATCGGGAGCGCGAGTGAAGACATCGCAGCAGTGCTCGGTGGCACCGCAGCGTCGAGTGCCAGCGCACCTGCTCCTGCAGCAGCAGCACCTGCAGCAGCACCTGCAGCAGCACCTGCAGCAGCACCTGCAGCAGCACCTGCCCCAGCACCTGCCCCAGCACCTGCAGCAGTCGCGACGGGCGGTCGCACCGTCGCGAGCCCCTTGGCCCGTCGACTGGCGAGCGATGCCGGCGTCGATCTGCAGCGTATCGCCGGCTCCGGCCCAGGTGGCCGCGTCGTGAAGCGTGACATTGAAGCAGCCATGACATCACAGCCCGTGCACCCCGCGCAGTCCTCGGCCAGCAGCAAGCCGGCCCGCGCTGGCTCGGACTTCACCGACATTCCGCTCACCCAGATCCGCAAGACGATCGCGCGCCGACTCGCCGAGTCGATTGGGCCGATCCCGACGTTCTATCTCACGGTCGAGATCGACCTCTCGCGGGCGGCCGAGATGCGCGCCGCTGTGGCTGAGCTCGGCGACGAGTTCAAGGTGTCGTTCAACGACATCATCCTGAAGGCGACCGCGACGGCGCTGTCGCAGCACCCCGAAGTGAACTCGCATTGGCTCGGCGATTCCATTCGCCAGTTCAACCGCGTCCACTTGGGCATGGCTGTGGCCACCGACGACGGGCTGATTGTTCCGGTGATCTTTGACGCCGATCAGAAGCGCCTGAGCGAGATTTCCGCCGAGAGCCGCAGCTTGGCAAAGCGCGCCCGCGAGCGGAAGCTCACACCGGCGGAGTACACGGGGAGCACCTGCTCCGTGTCGAATCTTGGGATGATGCAGATCGATCAGTTCACGGCGATCATCAATCCGCCCGAGTGCGGCATCCTCGCAATCGGCGCGATCGAGGACAAGGTTGTGGCCGAGGCAGATGGTGGCTTTACCGTTCGCAAGAAGGTCAAAATCACGATGAGCTGTGATCATCGTGCGATCGACGGCGCCGTGGGCGCCCGTTTCCTGCAGACTCTGCGGCGGATGATCGAGAATCCGCTCATGCTCGTTTACTGACACCGGACCAACGACCATGGCTTCGTTTGACGTGATCTTCCTCGGCGGTGGCCCCGCCGGCTACGTGGGTGCGATTCGCTCCGCCCAACTCGGTCTCAACACCGCTGTCGTCGAGCGTGAAGGGCTCGGCGGCACCTGCGTCCTCTGGGGCTGCATCCCGGCTAAGGCACTTCTTGAGGCGGCGAGCATCGCCACCAAGGTGAAGAAAGCCGCCGAGTTCGGCGTGAATGTCGGTGAGGTCACGCTCGACTTCGGCGTGGCCATGAAGCGTTCGCGCGACGTGAGCACCAAGAACTCCAAGGGCGTCGAGTTCCTCTTCAAGAAGAACAAGATTACCTGGATCAAAGGCACCGGCACCATTGGCGCTGGCACGTCGGTGAAGGTCACGACGGCCGAGGGCAAGAGCGAGACGCACACCGCCACTAAGGCGCTGGTCGTCTGCACCGGGTCGCGTGTGAAGGGGCTCCCCCAGGCGGGGCTCGAACTCAACAAGACGACGATCATCTCGTCTGACGAAGGGCTCCTGCTCGAGAAGGCCCCGAAGTCCGTGGCCATCGTCGGCGCTGGCGCTGTGGGCTGCGAGTTTGCGGATGTCTTCAACGCGTTTGGCAGCAAGGTCACGATCATCGAAGTCGCGCCGCGCATCCTCCCCCTCGAGGACGAGGATTCGAGCACCGAGGTACAGCGCAGCTTCAAGAAGCGCGGCATGGACATCTTCGTCGGCGCCAAGCTCTCCGGCGCGAAGGCCGGCAAGGATTCCGTGACGTTGACCGTCGAGGAAAAGGGTGCCAAACAGGAGATCGTTGTCGACAAGGTGCTCGTCGCCGCTGGCCGCGCGCCGAACGTCGAGAACATCGGTCTTAAGGAAGCCGGCATCGCGATGACCGAGCGCGGCTTCATCAAGATCAACGAGCGGATGGAGACCTCCGTGAAGGGGATCTACGCCATTGGCGACGTGGCTGGCCCGCCAATGCTCGCCCACAAGGGGGAGCGTGAAGGGATGATCGTGGCTGAGGTGATTGCGGGGAAGCACTTCCATGCGCTCAACTACGGCAACATTCCCAATGCGACGTATTGCCACCCCGAAGTCGCGTCCATCGGCATCACCGAGGCGCAGGCTAAGGAAAAGAAACTCGACGTCAAGATCGGGAAGTTCCCCTTCAGCGCCAACGGTCGCGCTCGTACGTCAGGTGAGACCGAAGGCTTTGTGAAGCTCATTGTTGATGCCAAGTATGGCGAGATCCTCGGCGCGCATATCGTCGGCGCGCACGCGACGGAGATGATCCACGAGCTCGTGGTTGCTCGTGAAAACGAGTTCACGATTGAGGAGATCGACCTCGCCGTGCATGCGCACCCGACGCTCAGCGAAGCGATCGCCGAAGCCACGCTCGACGCCATGGGGCGGATGATTCACGCCTAAGGATTGGCGTATCTGCTGGTCGGCGGGTCCGGAGTGCGCATGGTTCGCGCTCCGGACCCGCTAGATTTCGGGGATGCAGCAGCCGCGCGAACTCTGGGTCGTCTCGCTGGGTACCCGTCCCTACACTGAAGTGTGGGATCTGCAGCGCGCGCTCGCGCATCGCCGCATCTCAGGCGACATCCCGCAGGACCTGCTTTTACTGGTCGAGCATCCGCCGGTGGTCACCCTCGGCCGCTCCGCTCGCGATCCCGCGACGCTCCTCGCAACGCCCGAACTGCTGGCCGCGCGCGGCGTCGAATTGTTTGAGGTGGAGCGTGGCGGTGACGTAACCTTCCATGGTCCAGGGCAGCTCGTTGGCTATCCCATTGTCGATTTGAATCGCCATACGCTCGATCTGCACTGGTACCTGCGACAGCTCGAGGGGGCGCTGATGAGTGCGCTGGTACCCTTTGGCATTACCGGGGAACGGAGCACGGGGCAGACCGGCGTCTGGACCGACGGACGCAAGATTGCCTCGATTGGCGTCCACGCGCGGCAGTGGGTGACTTGGCACGGCTTCGCGCTGAATGTCACCACTGACCTCTCGTATTTTGACCTCATGGTCCCCTGCGGCATCGACGGGGTACACATGACCACGGTCGAGGCAGAACGCGGTCGGCACGGCACTCCACCGTCGACCACGCTCATGGGAGATGTCATGGCGCAGGTCGTGCACAGTATGGCGCAGCAGTTCACCCTGACGCCGCGCGACGTCGATCGTGCATCGCTCACCGTCTCTGAAGGGATCCCGCAATGACGCATTCCCAACTTCGACTCGTCGCGCGCCTCGCGCCGGCATTGATTCTCGCGGGCTGCGCGAGTGCCGCGTCGGCTCCTGCGACCGCAGCACCTGCAGCGTCTGCAGCGTCTGCAGCGTCTGCAGCGTCTGCAGCACCCGCTGTGATTGCCGCGCCCCCAGCGCCAGTCGCCCCGCCGCACGCGGCAGTCCCGCGCTCCTTCTCGGGGCTCGACAGCGGCGCGGCGCGTATTACGATCTTCGTTGCCACTACCCGCCGGTCAGTGCAGAGCGAACGGCCTGGCGATCGTTTTGGCCCGGGCGACGCCGATTCGCTACAGTTCGCCGCCGTCAGTGTGAACGTGCCCCCCTACTCGGTGCGCGGTACGGGGGAACTTCCCCGCCCCAGCACTCTCCGGGTCAATGCGCTCAGCTATCGTCCGGATCCCGCCAAGGATTTCTTCATCTCCGCTGTGATCCCTGTCGACAGCGCACGATTTGTCTCGCGGCTGGCCACAGACCTCGCGGCGACGAAATCGCGTGACGTACTCGTCTTCGTGCACGGTTTCAATACGTCGTTCGAAGACGCGTCCCTGCGCGCCGCGCAAATCGCCGCCGACATCGGCTTCGATGGCAGTGTTGTGCTCTTCACCTGGCCGTCCGCAGGGTCGGTGTCGGCGTACGTTCGCGACCAGCAGGCCGCGCGCAACGCGGGCTTCCACCTGCTGCGCGTGCTCCGCGGACACACCATGGCGGCTCTCCCAGGGCGCCTGAACCTGATGGGACACTCGATGGGCTCCGAGGTCATCAGCAAAGCCCTCAGTCTCGTCGGGCAGAGTGACACCCTCCCGAAATTCACGCAGGTCGTGTTCGCCGCGCCCGACCTCGATGCCCGAATCTTCAGGCGCGAAATATTCCCGAAGCTCGAGTCACGCGCGAGCCGCATCTCACTCTACGCGAGCGATGACGACGATGCACTCCGCGCCTCGCGGAGCCTCAACGGCGTGTGGCGCCTCGGACTCGGCGGCGACTCGATCACCGTGATCAAGGGAATGGACACGATCGACGCCTCGCGCGTGAAAGCCGATGTTCTCGGTCATACGCTCTTTGGCAGTCAAACGTTCTTGGCAGATCTTGCTGCGTTGCTCTCCGACGGTCGCGCTCCAGCCGAACGCCGCCTGCTCGCGGTGCGACGTGGCGACCTGCAGTTCTGGCGCTTCCGGGGCGACGCGCGCTGAACACGCGCTGAACACGCGCTGAACACGCGCTGAACACGCGCTGAACACGCGCTCCCAACCGCGTTAGCGCGGCTGGTCCGTGGGGTAGGATTTCAGAAAATGCGTTCCACGGTACACGCCAATCTCCATCGCGACGCGCCCTTGGCGGTAGATCGGCACAACTGCTTCCAGCGTGACCGACTCAAAGTACGGAGCGAACTTCGCAATTACGTCCTCGCCCACCTTCACTTTGTTCAGAATTACCGCATTCGCACCGAAATACTGCGTGTCGATGACCGCGTAGCGAAAATGGTGCGGGTCGGCACACAGGCAGATGACCGGCACATGCGGTCCGAGCGCAACCGCCGCCTTCCCCGCCTGAATCCAACTAGGGGCCGCCACGAAACTCCCCACCGGCAACAGTCGGCGCACGCGGAGTTCCTTCGCCACCGGATACCAGTTAATCAGGTCGGCAGTCTGCGAGTCTGCGGCCTTTGCAAGCTTGCTCCCGAACACGCTCCCCACCCACCCCGTCGCGACGGCGCTCCACAGCACGATAATGAGCGCGAGGTAGCCGTAGACCGACGCCACAATCCATGGACGTGCATACGGCGCGCCGCGTTCGAGTCGCCCCGCCACCGCGGCGCCCATCAACGGAAAGGCGAACAGATAGCCTGGAGCTGTCCAGTGCGGCAACCCGACATCACCGCGCAACGCGATCAACGTGAACACCGCCACAATCGGAACGCTCAGGCAGAGCAGAAACCACTTCTCGGCATGCGCGCGCCCAACACGAAGTGCGCCCCACATCGAGCCCACAAGCGGAACCCAAACCCACGGGAGCGCCCAGACAACCTGTCCCGCGATATTCGTGAGCATCGTATCGGGGTGCAACCCACCTCGCCCGCCAGCTCGACCGCCCTGAAATAGGAACGAGACCCAATGGTGCTGCGAGTTCCAGTACAGCACCGGTGAGAACATCAGGAGCGCAACAATCGTCCCGAGATACGGCCCGGGATGCGCGAGCCATCGCCGATGCCGCGCACTCGTGAGCAGAAAGAGAAAGGTGCCGCCCAGCACGAAGACGCCATGATACTTCGACAGCATCGCTGCCCCCGCGGCGGCGCCTGCGAGCATCCACCGAAACGTGACCGCGCGCGGGGCATCGTCAAACAGAATGCCCGCAATGAGCGTTACCGACACGAGCATTGTCAGAAAGAGCGGCGCGTCTGGCAACAACCAGCCACCGGCACTTAGGCTGAACTCCGCTGAGACATTCAGCAACAGCGCAGCAATCGCACCGGCGTTCTCACCAAAGCATCGCGCCGCCAACCGATAGGTCAGCCAAGTGGTCCCCGCAAAGCAGAGTGCGATCGGCAATCGTAGCACCACCTCGCGCTCGCTCCCGACCAGCTTCGCCCAGCCGCCGATGATCCAAAACAACAACGGCGGGTGGTCGAAGTACGACCACGAGAACTGTCGGGCTATCGCGACGGCGTACGATTCGTCGACTCCGTAGCCAACCGTCGCGGCGATGATGTAT
>JAPLKT010000045.1:7104-18735 GCA_026387895.1 Gemmatimonadota bacterium
CCGGCCGCGAGCACGGCGAGAACAATGGTCCGGGGATCCCGACCGAACGGAGGGCGCGTCTGAGTGGTCACGTCCTAATTATCGCTCCGCGATCAGGTCTGAGGGGAGGGCTCCGGGGAGGGCTCCGGGGAGGGCCCCGGGGAGGGCTAACCACCGATCAACCCAGCGCGCCGTCCGCGCTGGCTATCGCCCCGATATATTGGAGGGATGACCGGTGACGCCCAGGTGTACCCGCAGCGTACGCGCGAGGTCGCGGCGGCCCCCACCGGTCCGCTCGCGGACGGCCTGAACGAGGCGCAGCTACGCGCAGCCCTGCACGGCGATGGCCCGCTCCTGATTGTCGCGGGCGCCGGCACCGGCAAAACGCGCACCCTCGTCCACCGTGTCGCGCATCTCCTGGAACGCGGCGTGCGCCCCGAGCGCATTCTCCTCCTGACCTTCACCCGACGCGCCGCGCAGGAAATGCTGGCGCGCGCCGAACGTCTCGTCGGGAGCGCCTCGCGCGGCGTGCACGGCGGCACCTTCCACGCCACCGCCCATCGCTTGCTCCGCCGCTTCGGCACCTCCGCGGGGCTCGCCGCCGATTTCAGCATCATGGACCAAGGCGACGCGGTCGATTTGATGCAGCTCGCGCGCAGTGCGGCAGGAATCGCCGAGGCGAAGGGAGAAAAGAAGCGGTTCCCGAAAAAGGAAACGCTCCACTACATCTACTCGCGGCACATCAACACCGAGCGCCCGGTGCCGCAGATCTTGTCCGAGGAATATCCGCAGTTTGTCGAGTACGAAGCGCAAATCATGCGCGTCTTCGCGGATTACACAGTTCGCAAAGCGCAGCGCAATCTGGTGGACTACGACGACCTGCTCCTGTTCTGGGCACTCATGGCCGAGTCGGAAGGCCCGCTCGCGGAACGCTTAGCGGCAATGTACGACCATGTGCTCGTGGACGAGTATCAAGACACCGACCGTCTGCAAGCGCGCATCCTCCGCGCGATGTGCCGCACCAACGCGAATCTCACGGTGGTCGGCGACGACGCGCAAAGCATCTACGCCTTCCGTGGCGCAACAATCCGCAACATCCTCGACTTCCCGCACCATTTTCCCGGCACCACGGTCGTGACTCTCGAGGAGAACTACCGCTCCGTTCAGCCGATCCTCGACGTCACGAACCGCCTGATCTCCCGTTCCGAAGAGCGCTACACCAAAGACCTCTTCACCAAACGCGAAGGCGGCGATCGCCCCTGGCTCGTCACGGCGCACGATGAACAGGCGCAGACGCGTTTCGTGGTGGATCGCATTCTCGACCTGCACGAAGAAGGGATGCCGCTCAGCGAAATGGCGGTCCTCTTTCGTGCCGGCTACATGAGCGCAGACCTCGAGATTGAGTTAACCGCGCGCAAGATCCCCTTCGAGAAATGGGGCGGCCTCAAGTTCCTCGAAGCGGCCCACGTCAAGGACGTGCTCGCCTTCCTACGCATCCTCGACAATCCACGCGACGAAGTGAGTTGGTATCGCCTCCTGCTCCTGCTTCCAGGTATTGGCGAAGCCANAGATGGCGGAACTCGCCTGGACCTCGGACGCCTTCGGCCGCTACCTACCGCCGCCGCGCGCCCGCGCGGCGCACGAGTCACTGGTACAACTCCTCGATCAACTCCGCGCCGCCCCGAGCGATCGCAAAGACGCCGTGAGCGCCGACATCGCACGCGTTCGACGCCTCTATGACGACATTCTCCGCGAACGCTACGATCGCGTCGAACCGCGGCTCGCTGATCTCGATCAACTGCAAAACATTGCCGCCGGCTATCCGGATCGCGGGAGCTTCCTCTCCGCCCTCGCCCTCGAACCGCCCTCCGCCACTCAAGACATCGGCTTTGGCTCCGACAGCGAAGACGACGTCCTCGTGCTCAGCACCGCCCACAGCGCCAAAGGCCGCGAGTGGGACGCGGTCTTCGTGATCTGGGCCGCCGATGGTTGGTTCCCCATGGCGCGCGCACTCGGTAGCGACGACGAAATCGACGAAGAACGCCGTCTGATGTACGTCGCCATGACCCGCGCACGCGATTATCTGGCAGTCACCTATCCCTTCAACGTGTACGACTCACGACGCAGCGCCGATTACACGATCGATCAAGTCTCACGATTCCTCGACCGCGGCGTCCGCGACTTGATGCAAAAAGTCGTCGTCGATCAACCGCAGGCACCGGTCGACCCCGCACCGCACGTCGCTTCAACGCTCGACCTCCGCGCCATCCTCAACCAACGGTTTGGCGGTCTCTGACCTCCGGCAGGAGAATCCCATGATTGCTCGTAGCCGTGCGCCCCGCCTCACGAACGTCGCCATCATCGTACTCCTCGCCACGTCCCCGCTCGCGGCGCAACAGCGCACCCTGCGCGTCATCACCCCCGACAGCATCCCCGTGCCCTACGCCTGGGTCGCCATCCAAGGTCAGACGCCACGCATCGCCGACGAGAAGGGCGTCGTGAACCTCGGCTCGCTCTCCGCCAAGAGCTACTCGGCAGATGTGCGCCGACTTGGCTACGCTCCCTTCGCCGGTCCGCTGGCGATCGGTGACGGACAGACTCTCGTGAGTCTCACCCCACTCGCAACCCAGATCGGAAAGCTGGCCGTGATCGGCACCGGCCCGATGAGCATGGAAGGCTTCTATCGCCGGTGGCTCACGCGACAGAACGGGGGTGGCCCCGGCGTCTTCATCGGGCCCGAGGAGATCGACAAAAAGAACGTCACCGATGTCGCCGGACTGCTGCGCGACCAGAACGGGCTCAAACTCGAGCGCGCGAGCGATGGCGGCTATGTCGTGACCGGCCCGGGGAGCAACGGCTGCCAGATGGCCGTGATGGTCGACGGCCAAGTGATCAAGTCACGAGTCGAAGCGAGGAGCGGACAAGCCTCGCGCACAAGCATCGGTTCACCGCTCAACGACAAAACCACCTACATGACACCCGGTGAGAAGGCCGCAATGCTCGGCACGAACAAAGGCGGTGTCGAACGGAAGTTCGGGGACTATGCTGACTCGAACTCCGTCAAGATCGACCAAGTCGCGTCAATCAGCGCCGTGAGCGGTGTCGAAGTGTACGCGCGCACGGCGGCGCTCCCCGCTGAGCTGAACCTCACCGACAACAGCTGCGGACTCATCGTGGTCTGGACCGGCGCGCGGAAGTGATACGCCCGCGCTCCTAGCGCGGCAGCGGTTTCACTCCACCACCTATCGCACCACGCACCGCGGCGCCGGGATCCTCCGGCGCCGCGTTTGCTATGGCAATCACCCGCGCCAACGCACGGCGCACCTCCTGCCCCTCAGCTCGATACACTCCCTCAAAGTCATCAAGCCCTGTGGCATAAATTCGACGCGCAAGCAGCGCCGAGTTGTCAAGTCGCATCCGCGTCGCAGACCGCCGATCAATCGACCGCCACTGTGGAGCAATCGAATCCACGAGCAACGTCCGAACGTGTGCGTACACGGAGTCCCGCAGCGCGACGCGAATCGCGCGCGCGGCAGCGCCCGGATGCGCCGTAAACGCCGAGTCGAGCTCCGTATACGTGCGCTCCCAAATGGCGCCGAGTAACACGTCGTCAGCCCACCGGTCCGCTGCCCGCCGTGCCCGCGCCGTGTCCCCGCGCGACCGCCAGAAACGCTCCGCTCCGCGCGCCCCTACAAAACTCGCGAAACTCTCGTTGAATACGGCCTGACCCTTCGCGTAGAACCGGTTGTGCGTCAACTCGTGCACGACCGTATTCACAATGTCCAACGAGTCTTCGCCGAGTGTGGTCGAGAGGAGCGGGTCGTTGAAGAATCCGAGCGTACTAAACGCCGGTGATGGCCGCAGATACGTGTCGTACCCCTCGGCCGCCAACGCCTGCTCCGCTTGCTTCGCCTCCGCGAAGTCGAAGTACCCGCGGTACGGCACGCGCCCCACAATCGGAAACCACCAGGTCACCGGCCGGAGCTGGTCGCGGTACGCGCCGGAGAGCACCAGCACCAGCGTGTCATGCTCAAGCCGCGTGAACTGGGTAAACGCATCCTTGGCCGGCAACCCGAGCGAGTCTTCGGCGAATCGGCGCGCCTCAAGCACCAGCCGCAACTTGGCCCGCGTGGTCGCATCGGTCGCAGGATCAGCAACCATCCGCTCAATCGATTGGCGGCGCCACAAAATCTGGCCCTCAGCGATCGCGCCACGTGCCAGATATCGCCCCATCGGCGTCACCGCCGTGAGGAGCGCAGCACCGCCGAGGAGCACCACGAGCAGCCGACCAATCATCCCCGCGCGACCCCTCACAAGCCTCCTCCGTGCCTTCGAGAGCACATTCTTATGATCCTCCCGTGTCTCGAATCTCAGTTCCATAGAGCTAAGATATTGCAAGGCAATAAGTTACGCCAATACGGCTGGGCGCAAATTCGCTTTGACAGACCCCCCGCCCAAGGGATAACTTCTAAGGTTCAATGTCATTCGTCCACCTGCACTGCCACTCCGAGTACTCGCTCCTCGACGGCGCTAACCGCATCGATGATCTCATCGCGCGCGCCATCGAGTTCGAGCAGCCGGCGCTGGCCATCACCGATCACGGCAATTTGCACGCGGCCTGGGAGTTCCAGGAGAAGGCCCGCAAGCAGAACATCAAGCCGATCATCGGAATGGAAGCGTACGTCGCCCCGGGTGACCGCAGGCAGCGCGGCAAGCTTCAGGCAACGGACCGCAACTACTACCATTTGGTCCTGCTCGCCCGCGACATGCAGGGCTACAAGAACCTGATCAAGCTCTCGTCGCTGGGCTACACCGAAGGGTTCTACGGCAAGCCGCGCGTCGACCGTGAACTGCTCGCCAAGTACAGTGAGGGGATCATCGTCTCCTCCGCGTGCATGGCCGGCGAGGTCGCGCAGCACCTGCTGGCCGATCGCGCCGACGAGGCCCGCAAGGCCGCCGAGTGGTACGCCGATGTCTTCAAGGATCGCTATTACCTCGAAGTCCAAGCGCATGACGCCGGCGACCAGAAGCTGCTGAACACCAAGGTGTTCGATCTGGCCGCACGCATGAACCTCCCGGTGATCGCCACCAATGACGCGCACTTCCTGAAGGCTGACGACCACGACGCGCACGACGTGCTCCTGTGCATCGGCCTCAAGAAGGACCGGCTCGACGACAACCGCATGCACTACGACCGGGGGCTCTACTTCAAGAGCGCCCCCGAGATTCGCGAGTACTTCGACACTCGGCCGGACGTCCTTGAGAACACCCTGAAGATCGCCGACGAGGCGGGCTTTACCTTCGACAAGAAGTACTATGTTCCCTCCTTCCCCCTCCCCAAGGGCGTGAAGACGGAGAACGACCTGCTCGTCGATCTCGCCACCAAGGGCGCGGTGGAGCGCTACGGCACACCGCTCCCGGCGAACGTCCAAGAGCGGCTCGACTACGAGCTGGCCGTCATCACCAAAACAGGATACGCGGGCTACTTCCTGATTGTCGCTGACTTCATCGCAGCCGCGCGCGCCAAGGGAATCCCCGTTGGACCGGGACGTGGCTCCGCAGCCGGCTCCATCGTCGCGTACGCCACGCGCATCACCGACGTCTGCCCGCTCAAGTTCGACCTGCTGTTTGAGCGCTTCCTGAATCCTGAGCGCGTGTCGATGCCCGACATTGACGTGGACTTCTGCGAAGAGCGCCGCGGCGAGGACATCGACTACGTGCGCGACAAGTATGGTCGCGACTGCGTCGGCCAGATCATCACCTTCGGAACGCTCAAGTCGCGCGCCGCCATCAAGGACGTCGGTCGCGTCCTCGGCTTCACTCCAGCAGAAACCGACACGATCGCCAAGCTGATCCCGAATCAGCCGAACTTCTCGCTGACGGTCAAAGAAGCGATTGCGCAGATCCCCGACGTCGGCAAGCTCTACCAGAACGACGAGCGCACCGCGCAACTGCTCGACTTCGCGATTGCGCTCGAAGGACTCTCGCGCCACGCGGGCGTGCACGCGGCGGGTGTGGTGATCGCCCCAGGCCCGCTCGACGACTACGTCCCGGTCTGCACGCAGGACTCCAAGGGCAGCGGGAGCGACGGCGACGCCCGCGTCGTGGTCACGCAGTACGACATGAATGCGCTCGAGAAGGCCGGGATGCTCAAGATGGATTTCCTGGGCCTCACGACGCTCACGATCATCCACGACACCCTCGAAGCGATCAAAGCCCGCGGCCGCGAGGTCCCGAACCTCGACACCCTCCCGCTCGACGACGAGGCGACCTACCGCACCCTGCGTGCGGGACGCACCGCTGGCGTCTTCCAATTCGAGTCGCCGCTCGCCACCGACATGGTGCGCTCCATGCGCGCCGACAGCTTCGACGACCTGGTCGCCTCCAACGCGCTCATGCGCCCCGGCCCGCTCGACGCCGGGATGCACAAGACCTACTGCCGACGCAAAAAAGGCGAGGAGCCGGTCTCGTACCAGCTCCCCGAGCTCGAAGAAATCCTCAAGCCGACCTACGGCGTTATCACCTACCAAGAACAGGTGATGCGGATCGCGCAGCGGTTGGCGGGCATCTCGCTCGCCGAAGCAGACGTGCTGCGAAAAGCAGTCGGTAAGAAAGACGCCGAGCTCATCAAGAAGGAACTCGACAAGTTCGTCACCAAGTCCGTCGAGCGCGGTTTCGACCGCAAGATCATCAACGACATCTCAGGACAGATCGAAACGTTTGGCCGGTACGGCTTCAACAAGTCGCATTCGGTCGCCTACTCGGTGCTGTCCTACCACACCGCGTATCTCAAGGTGCACTTCCCGGCCGAGTTCATGGCCGCGCTGCTCTCGGCGTGCATCGGCGACACCGACTCGGTGGTCAAGTACATCAACGAAGCCCGAGAGCTCGGCCTCGAAATCCTTCCTCCCGACGTCAACGAGTCGGGCTATAAGTTCACCGTCATCAGCGACACGCGCATCCGCTTCGGCTTGGGTGCGGTACGCAATGTCGGGCGCGGCGCCATTGACTCGATCATCGCCGGCCGCGTCGTCGATACCGCAAAGAAGCCATACGACACGCTCTATGATTTCGCGGAGCGCATCGACTTGCGCGTCTGCAACAAGCGCGTCTTTGAAGCGCTTATCTATTCGGGCGCCGTCGACGGCCTCAACGGACATCGCGCGCAGTTCGCCGCCGCCACCGACGGGGCCATGCAAGCGGCCTCCCTGGCGCAGGTCGAACTCGCCACGGGCCAAGGATCGCTCTTCGGTGACGCCAGCCCATCGGCAGCGACCCCGAATGCGCAACTCCGCCCCACCCTCCCCAATCTCCAACCCCTGAGTGAGCACGAACGACTCACCAAGGAAAAAGAGATTCTGGGCTTCTACATCTCCGGGCACCCGCTCGAACCCTTCCGCGCCGAGTGCGAACTGCTCGCGTCGCACCAGGTGTCGCAGCTCGGACCGTGGACTGACCAGCAGATGCAACTCACGGTCGTGGTCACCACGATTCGGAAGCAGATCAGCAAGAAGTCCGGCAATGAGTTCGCGCGACTGACCATCGAGGATTTTTCAGGATCCGCCGAGGTGTTGGTGTTCCCCGAAGCATGGGCCGCCATCGGCGATCGTGTGCACGCCGATGTCCCCGTCATGCTCAAAGGCGGCTACTCCAAGCGCGACCAGACCGCGGACACGCCGACGTTCATCGTCGAGTCCGTCACGCGTCTCGCCGAACTGCGCACCACGGGACAGATCTCGGTGGCGCTCGAGCTGTCACAGGATGAACCGGTCAGTACGGCAGTCATGAACGATATCCGTGCGGTTGTCGACGCCCATCCCGGCGCGGCCCCGCTTGAAGTACGCTGGAATGGCACCGACGGCACGCGCGCCACCTGGCGCTCGGCCTCACTCACGCTGTCCCCTGCGTCTGCCGCCCTCGTGGAGCTGCGCGCGCTCCTCGGGACGGAACGCGTGCGCCTCGTGCGCGGGAGCTGACATGGGTACCTCTGCATTGGAATTCGAGAAGCCGCTCGCCGAGATCGAACGACAGATCGAGGAACTCCGTCGCATGGCGGAAGAGCGCGAAATTAGCGTCGATCGCGAGATCGAGCCGCTGCAGGCGAAACTCGCAACGCTCCGCAAGGAGATCTACGAGAACCTCACCCCCGTACAGCGGGTGCAGGTCGCGCGCAGTCCGCGTCGCCCCTTCACGTTGGACTACCTGCGCCTCGCCTTCACGGACTGGATCGAGGTGCACGGTGATCGCGCCTTCCGCGATGATCCCGCGATCGTTGGCGGCTGGGCACGTCTCGACGGCGAGACCGTCATGGTCATCGGCCAGCAACGCGGGCGTGACACCAAAGAGAACTTGCACCGCAACTTCGGGATGCCACACCCCGAGGGCTATCGCAAGGCGCTTCGCCTCATGAAGCTCGCCGAGAAATTTCATGTCCCAATTGTGACCTTCATCGACACCCCAGGCGCATGGGCTGGATTGGGCGCGGAGGAACGCGGCCAGAGCGAGGCCATCGCACGCAATCTGCTGGAGATGAGCCAACTCACGGTCCCGATCATCGCGACCGTGATCGGCGAAGGTGGGTCGGGTGGCGCGCTTGCGCTCTCCGTGGCCGATCGCATTCTTATGCTCCAGCACTCCGTCTGTTCCGTGATCACGGTGGAAGGGTGCGCCGCGATTCTGTGGAAGGACGGGAAGAGCCAAGAGATGCGCGAGAAAGCGGCGACCGCGCTCAAGATTACCGCCACCGATTTGCTCGAGCTTCGAGTGATCGATGAGATTATTCCTGAGCCCGAAGGCGGCGCGCACACCAATCACGAGGGGACGGCGGCCGCACTCCGCGAAGTGCTGATCCGTACCCTCGACGAGTTACGCCGCCTCAAGCCCGACAAGCTGGTCCGACGCCGCCGCGAGAAGTTCCTGCGCATGGGGCAGTTCGAGGAATGACCACGCCCGCCACGAGCGTATGCCGCAACTGATTGAAGTCGAGTTCAAGGGAAACCGCCGCGATTTCTTCCTCTGGCCATTCGACGAAACCCCGACGCTCAAAACGCCGGTCATCGTCGACGTGGAGCGGGGCGAAGACTTCGGTCGCGTCTGTGCCACGGGCGACACGGCCAAGGTGCGCAAGAGCGGCACCACCCATGGCAAAGCCGCGCCGAGCAAGTCGCCGGCCGCGCGGCGTGCGGCGAACGCGGTAGAAATCACGCGCGCCGCCGAGTTGCGCACGGATGAAGAGTCCGTGCGCCGCCAGTCGATTGCGATGGTCCGCGCCCTGCACCTCGACATGAAAATTTCGGACGTCGAGTGGCAGTTCGATCGCAAGCAACTCACGGTGTATTTCACCGCCGAGAAGCGCGTCGATTTCCGGACGCTCGTGCGCCAAATCGAAACGACCTTCTCGACGCGCGTACACATGTGGCACATCGGCGTGCGTGACGAAGCGCGGCGCTTGGATGGCATCGGTCGCTGCGGCCGCCAGTTCTGCAGCGCGAGCTGGCTCCCCGATTTGCGTCCCGTGAAGTCGAGCGTGGCGAAAGATCAGCGCCTTTCGACGCTCAACCCCGCACAAATTTCCGGTACGTGCGGGCGGCTCATGTGCTGCCTGCGCTACGAGCACGAGTTCTACGTGCAGCAGCGCAAGAAATTCCCAAAAGAAGGCAAGATCGTCACCACCGCTTCCGGTGAAGAGAAGATCGTCTCTAACGACATCTTCCGCGAAACCGTCACGCTGCGAAATCCCGCTGGAGATTTCCGCGTCGTGCCGCTCGTTCAGTTCCGTCAGGAGCTCGCGGACGCGGCCGCTGGCCCTATCGAATCGGACCTCGAAACGAGTGCCACGGACGATGACGATGAGGAAGAGGGCGGATCCGCTGGTCGCCGCCAACAACCCGAACGTGGCGGGCGCAACCAGAGCACCCCGAAGAGTGCGGGACCGCAAAAACAACGCCCGCCGCGCGGTGAAAAAACGCCGCGTGCGGAACGGCCGGAACGGCCGGAACGGCCGGAACGTGCGGAACGGCCGGAGCGTCCAGAGCGGCCCGCACGCCCTCCGCGTGGGGAGCGTCCCGCACGTGACGCCGCGCCGCCGCGCCGTGAACCGCTTCCCATGGCTCCGACCGTCGTTCCACCGGTCGACAACACCGACGACGAAGCAGCAGACGAGCTGACCCTAGAGTCCACCACCGAGAACCCATCAGGGTGGCCCGAACGGCTCGTCCACCGACGGACCGGACCGCGCCCCAGATGCCCCTCCTTCCCCAAGCGCAGGCTGACGTGAGCACCGATCGGTTCTACATCACCACCGCCATCGACTACGCCAACGGCGATCCGCATTTCGGCCACGCCCTCGAAAAAGTCGGAGCCGATGCCATCGCTCGCGCACACCGTCAGATGGGACGTGATGTCCACTTCCTGATGGGGATGGACGAACACGGCCAGAAAGTCGCCCAGTCCGCCACGGCGCGCGGCATCGCCCCACAAGACTACGTCGACGAAGTCGCCGCCACCTTCCACGCCATGTGGGACCTCCTCGGCGTGTCGTACGATCAGTTCATTCGCACCACCGACGCGCCCCATAAGTCCGGCGTGCGTGCACTGATCAAGCGTATTCACGAGTCCGCCCCCGATTCGTTCTATCAAAAAGCCTACGAAGGGTGGTACTGCGTCGGCTGCGAACTCTTCAAGCGCGACGACGAAATCGCCGATGGAAAGTGCGTGCTTCATCCGACGCGCGAGCTGCAGTGGACCAAAGAGCGGAACTGGTTCTTCCGCCTCTCCAAGTACCAAAAGTTCATCGAGAACTTGCTCGCGACCAAGCCGCACTTTATCCAACCCGAGTCGCGCCGCAATGAGATCCTCGCCCTGCTCGCGCAGGGACTCGAGGATATCTCCATCACGCGCTCGCGTCTCGACTGGGCGATTCCCTTCCCCCTCCCGACCGACGACGATCAGCCGCAAGGCACCTGGGTCTGGTTCGACGCGCTCCCGAACTACCTCACCGCGACCGGCTACCCCGCTGCGGGCTGGAAGTCCACCTGGCCGGCGCAACTTCACGTGGTGGGCAAAGACATCACGCGCCTCCACGTCGTCGTCTGGCCGGCAATGCTGCAAGCCGCCGAGCTGCCGCTCCCCGAGCGCGTCTGGGCGCACGGATTTCTGTCCTTCGGCGGCGAGCGCTTCTCCAAGTCCGCGGGTGTCAAAGCCGACCTGCACGAAGCCATTGCACGCTACGGCGCCGACGCCTTCCGCTACTTCCTCCTCCGCGAGATTCCCTTCGACGGCGACGGCTCCTTCTCCTGGGAACGCTTCGACGCAGTCTACACCTCGGAGCTCGCCAACGGACTCGGCAATCTCGCGAGCCGCACCATCGCGATGGTCGAGAAGTACTGCGACAGCGTCGTCCCAACTGTCGAGGCGACCGACTCATGCCAGGCGCTCGACGTCGCCGAGTGTGCGGATCTCGCCGCCGCGCTCACGACCATCGATGGCTCGCGCGGCTACCTCTGCCACGAGTCACTCGACACGGTGGCCCGCCTCACCGTGCGCGCCAATGGCTTCATCCAGCAGACACAACCGTGGGTGATCGCCAAGGACCCGGCCCAGAAGGCGGAGCTCGACGCGGTCCTCGCCGCACTCATTCGCTCCCTCGCCCGT
>JAPLKT010000133.1 GCA_026387895.1 Gemmatimonadota bacterium
ACGCGCGCGAAAAGAAGGCGCAGGGCAACCGCTACAACTTGATGCGTGGCCCCGAGGACCTCGTCCTCGCCTGGGACCGTTGGAGCCGCATCTGCCGCGCGATGCAGGGCCGTACGCTCCTCGCCCGCCGCGCCAAGCCCGGCAGCCAGGAAACCATCTCCTCGTAAGCGGTGTTCGCTGGGGAAGCTGGGGACGGTGGGAAGGCGCTCGTCAGTTGGTGTTGATGGCTGGCGAATGACCCGGGTGGGAATCGAACCCACGACCTACGGCTTAAAAGGCCGTTGCTCTACCGATTGAGCTACCGGGTCGGACACCGGTAGTTTAACACCGGGCGCTTCGATCAGAGAGGTCTGGCTGATTACTGACGGCGGCCCCATCAGCCAGGGCACTCTGACGTTGGTCCCGAACGGAGACCCTTCGCGCTACGGTGAGCCCCGATTGATTCAGCCGATTGCACCTACATGGCGGCAGACATGTGCTTGGACCTTATCGTCCTCAAAGTAGAATCCACTCTGGCGGCAGCAACGAAGGGACAGCCCAGAAACTGTCTGGCGCGAACCGTTTCGGCGCCGGTGCTGTGACGATCTGCCCCTGCCGCCCGCCGAGCCAGGCCCCCCACCAACTGAAGGTGCTGTTCGCGATAATCGCGTGGCGGCACCTGCGCATCGCCATGAGGTCGGCAAGTCCGGTCGGATCGGCCGTCTCGCCACGCGTGAAAACCGTCCGATCCGCCGGGAGTGCGGTGAGCACGCGCCGCGTCGTCTCGATGTCGTCGGAGAAGACAACGTAGCGGGACCCTGGCGCGCGTTCCTCCATGAGCGCGATGGCGTGATCGTAATAGTCGGGCGAGAGATTTTCCGGCGACGTGACGTTGACTCGGTCGAACCACCTGACGTGCACGGCGACCGAGGCCTCAAGTACGTTGGGCGCGACGGGCGCCACGCGAGGATCGCCCCAGATACCGCGGTGCGCCGCCGCCTGCCAATCGATTTCCGCACGAATCGCGTCAGCGATTGCCTCGAAGTAGCGGTAGCTCTGCCAATAACCGTCAAGTGTGAGGCGTCCGTGCACTGGGAGCGCTGCAATGCGCGGATCCCATCCGCGCTGCGCCTCGACGACATAGTCACGTGCCCCCCAAGGCTTGACGCGTGCCCACCGGCGCGCCCAAAGCCGACGCGATCGCCCGAACGGCTCCATGCGTTCTGATGCGGTCGCTTCGCGCGCTACCACGCGCAGCGGATCCAAGGCGTAGGTCCGCGCGTACCGCCAGTCGACCTCGAAATCCGATACCGTATCGAGCACGAGTTCCGCGCCGTAGCGCAGCGCAAATGCCCGGCCGATCGCGTAGCCGAACAGCTGGTTCCCGAGCCCGCCCCGCAGGCGAACGAGGACTGTACGAGACGTCATGCCAAGCGCCAGGCGACCGAACTGGCCAGCCGCACGGACGCGGCGGCGTCACACCTGCTAAGATCGGCGAACCGTGCCGTTCGCCGACGCTCCCAATGTCCAGCGATGTGGTCGATCACCACCGCGCGCGCCATCACCCACAATTCGCAGATCATGATGGAGGTCGAAGAGGTTCAGTCAGCAGCATGCTTTGCTGCGACTATAGCGCGCTACAGCATCGGCCTGAGGCATCACGTCTACCCTTGTAAACTCGACAGAAAGAATTCATAGGCACATTCCGCGACGAATGCCTGAACGAGAACTGGTTGGTCGGCCTCTACGACGCGCAGCGCACGATCGAGGCGCGGCGCATCGACTACGAGTGCGAATGGCCGCACAGCAAGCTGCGAGATCTCACCCCGCGCGAGTTTGCGCTGGCACTCACGGACGCTACACCTTCCTTTACCCCATCCACCGGACCGACATAATCCTCGGTACAGAGTTGGGGGTCATTTCACGTCAACTCCAGTAATCCGTCAGGAATGTTTGTAAACTCCACTTGCTCGCTAGCCCTTCTGTATTTTGCTGAAAACGCGTTTTCAGCAAAATCTATCTAATCCTGCGAATATAACCCGATGGCCAATGAGTCACTATTTCACCTTCGATCATGCCTTCGTTGAATGGGGCTTCTAATGTAGTGATTTTGAAGTTTTGATTTTCCCTCACAAAATCTTCGGCGGCACGTTTGGGATTGTTTTTTTGCCAGTCAGCGCAGTGTGGATATTCTCTCTGAGCTCGAGGGGTAGCATTGAGATATTCTTGGGAACCATCTGTCGCGACGATGAACGAGTCCACTGACACCAGCGGACCGTACATTCGGAGCTCTTCAAGAACATGGACGTAGTCATGGCATGAATCGAGAATCACCATGACTTTGCTGTCAGTGGGGATGTTAGCTTTGACCTGGTCGATGATTTTTGGCTCGATGGAGCTGCCTTCAACTAACGTAATCAGCGGAAACAGCTCGTGATTCTCGATAGCACTGCGGTTATGCGAGCGTATGTCAATATCAACCCCGATTACTTTGCCGCGGCCCATAGCCTTGCAG
>JAPLKT010000039.1 GCA_026387895.1 Gemmatimonadota bacterium
GCCTCGGCCTCGGCGCCCGCCGCGGCGACGGCCGCGCCCAGCGCCAGCGGCAGCGCCAGCGGCAGCGCCAGCGGCCCGGGCAATGCGGACCGCCTCCTCCACGCCGAGCTGCGTCTCGCGATTCAACTTGTCGCGGAGCGTCTCGCCCTTGATGTAGGGCATGACGTAAAACAAAAACCGTCCGCCGCACCCGAGTCAAAGAGCGGCAGGATATGCGGGTGCTGGAGCGCGGCCGTTGTTTTAATCTCCTGCACGAATCGCTCGGCGCCGAGCACCGCGGCGAGTTCGGGCTTGAGCAACTTCAGGGCGACCTTGCGGTCATGCTTCACATCGTCGCACAGATAGACGGTCGCCATCCCGCCTTCGCCAAGCTCGCGCTCGATGCGGTAGCGGCCGGCGAGCGCGCTGTTCAGGCGATCAATTTGTGAGGACATAGTGCCTAGCAGGCACCAATCCGCCGTCCGGCGCTAGGCTGGTGTCCGCGGGCCCGCCGCCGCGGTCGTGGTATGGGCCGCGGCCGTTCCAGCGGTGCGTCCGATGGGTCCCCGCCGGCGCCGGCCAAAATTGGACAATGAGCATACCAATCGCGTTTCATCGTGCCGCGCGTGCAGAGTTTATCGAAGTAAGCGTCTGGGTTTACCCCAAAAAAACATTCCTCGTGGTTCAGCGCGGAATCGGGATAAAATCGAGGTCTGTCTCGCCGCGGAACGGACTGCCAGACGCACGCGGCAACGGTTGTGAGCCATAGAGCCCGTAGACGAGCCCCCCCCCGGTGGCGGTACGGAAGTCGCGAATCTCGCACTTGTAATACGCCGCTTCCGCGCGCCTGGAGGGGATCACGGTAACTTCAACGGTGACATCGCCGCGGTAAGCACGGTTGCGCACCACCAAGTTGGTAAAAGCGGTTTGCAGGATGCCGCCTGTGGCTGCCGTGGAAACCGCGCACTGCACATTGAAGGACACGATTTCAGGCGGCAGGTTGGAGACATCCACCGGAACGATAAACGTAAAGTCTGCTGCCATCGCGGGAAAAGTTCCGAAGGCAAGGATGGCCGAAGCCAGTGCAACACGAATGGAATTCATCATGTCAATCTCCAAGGTTTCATGTTGGTCGAACAGCATGTCATGGAAGCGTACCGGCGGCGCGCAGCTGAAGCTGCACGGTGCGAACGGTGACCGGCGCGAATGCCGGGTAGAGTTCCGCCAGCGAGGCGCCGCTGCCCCGAAACTGCAGCGCGACGGTGGTGACGCGCATTGGCGCGAATGCCGGGTAAAGTTGCGCAAGCGAGGCCCCGCTACCCTGAAACTGCAACATGACCGTGCGTATCGGCCCGCGCGCGGTACTACTCGGCGTGCCGGCTGACAGCTTGCCGAGTGCGTCTGCGCTCGCAAGGTCCGCCGTGGCGTTGCATTTCTGGATATCAATCAGGGATTTTGCACCATACGCATAACTTTGAATGCGGCCCACCATGCGCGCAAGTTCCGCACAAGCCGACACCTCCGGCAGGACCTCGGCGCCGGATGCGGTGCAACGATTGTCGGCGCATTGCCACATAATGCCGCCCGCGGAGAAAGGGCCCAGAACTTTTGCGCCGGTAACAGTCTGGGCGACGTAGGGCACAGCGGCGATCGCCGTCTTTGCCGGCTGTTGCGCCACGGCAGGATTCGCACCCCACAGCAGGCACACTACCATCGGCAACATTGCAGTGGAAATCGTGGTCCGGCTCATTTTCCCTCCAATCAGTTCGCTACACAACGGATATTCGCGTTGACTTCTCGACGGTACTAGCGGTGAACGCATTGTGCAAGTCCATGAGTCCATGGGGTCGGGCCGACCCCCCGAGCGCCCTACAGCCCGAGCTCGAGCTCCGTCTCAAGCACCGACCGACAGAATGACACCCGGTGGTGCGCCGTGAGCCCCTGCGCGCGCAACGCCGCGATATGCACCGGCGTCCCGTAGCCGGCATTTTTCCGCCAGGCATACACCGGGTACCGCGCGTCCAACCGCTGCATCAACCGGTCGCGCACTACCTTCGCCACGATACTCGCGCAGGCAATGGCGTAGCACTTGTTGTCGCCTTTCACGACCGCAGTATGCTCCACGCCAAGCGTTTTGATCGGCTTACCGTCCACAAGCACCGCATCAGGTGTAATCGCGAGACGCCGCAACGCTCGGCGCATAGCCAGCGACGTGGCCTGATAGATGTTGCGCTCCCCAATCTCACGCACACTCGCGGCGCCCAGCGCCACACACTCCGCGCGCTCGAAGATCAGGCGGGCGAGTCGCTCACGCTCCGCAGGGGAAAGCAGCTTGGAGTCGGCCACACCAGCAATGGCGCGGGCAGCGGCGGGCATGATGACCGCGCATGCGACAACGGGGCCCGCAAGCGGGCCCCGTCCGACTTCATCTACTCCGGCGATGTACTGCGCGCCATTGGCGCGCAGATCCCGCTCGATAGCGCTCCAGCGGGCCACTCTCGCGGCCCAGCCGACTTACGCCTCGGTGGCCGTCCCAGTCGCCGGGACCGCCACGCGAACCTTACGCTCCTTGATACGCGCCGACTTGCCGGTCACGTTGCGGAGGTAGAAGAGCTTGGCACGACGCACGCGACCGCGGCGCACGACGTTGATGCTCTCGATCATCGGCGAGTGGTCGGGGAAGATACGCTCCACGCCCACACCGTTCGAGATCTTGCGCACCGTGAAGGTGCACGACACACCGGCGCCGCGACGGGCAATGCAGACGCCCTCGAAGGCCTGAATACGCTCTTTTTCGCCTTCCTTAACTCGGACATTCACGCGGAGCGTGTCGCCGGAACGGAAGGGCGGGATCACCTTCATCCACTCTTTTTGGGTCTCGATAAACTCGTGCATAGACAGCTCCGGGCCAGGGCAAAAGACCCAGTTCAGGGTTCTTGGGTTGAGCCTTCAAAGCTATTCAAGACCAGCCACTTACGCTAGTCCTCCTTCCCCTTTTCCCGAACCCGGGTCAATCGGCGCCCTTCGGCCTCCCGCCACTTGTCGATTTCGGCGTGATTCCCCGAGAGCAGGACGTCCGGAACCCCGTAGCCGCGGTAGTCTGGCGGCCGAGTGTAACTGGGGGCCGAGATGCCCCGGTCATAGAACGAATCGGTACGGGCGCTCTCTAAGTCGCTCATGGCCCCGGGAAGCAGCCGCACGGTGGCGTCAATAATCGCCAGGGCCGCCGGCTCCCCGCCGGAAAGGACGAAATCGCCAAGCGAGAGCTCCTCGGTGGCCAGATAGTCAGCGACCCGCTGATCCACGTCTTTGTAGTGACCGCAGAGGAGGGTGAACTCGTTCAGCCCGCTCAGGCGCACCGCGTCCGCATGGCCAAAGGGCTTCCCGCGCGGCGACAGCAGAATGACCGGCCCCGCAGCTGCCCCCGGCCCCAACGCCTCGACCGCCTCAAAGAAGGGCTGTGGCTTCATCACCATCCCAGGGCCGCCGCCGTAGGGGGTGTCGTCGACGCTGCGGTGCTTGTCGTGGGTGTGGTCGCGCAGGTCCACCAAGTGGTATTGCACGGCCCCCGCCGCCTTGGCGCGCGCCGGAATTGAGAGCGAGAGTGGCCCCTCAAAGAACTGCGGGAAGATGCTGATGACGTTAATGCGGAGCACGGGCCTGGGGTGCGAGTGTTCCTGAAGTTAGCGCGTCGGCGCCGTCGTGGACGCGCCGGCGGACACCATCGCGGCGGCTCGGTCGAACACCGCAATCGTCTGCCGCGCCGTCTCCTCCCACGTGGTGAACTGAGCCGCGTGCGCCACGGAGGCCGCGCGCATCGCCCGCTGCTGCGCGGGGTTGGCGAGCACCGCAAGAATCGCCGTCGCCATGGCGTCGCTGTTGTCGGGCTCCACGTACACCGCCGCATCGCCCCCCACCTCCGGCAGCGAGGCGGCACTCGTGCTCACCACTGGCGCCCCCACCCGCATCGCCTCGATCACCGGAAGGCCAAACCCTTCATAGCGCGACGGAAAGACAAAAATCTCCGCGTTCCGATACAGCCGCCACAGGTCGTCGTCGGACACAAATCCCACCGACTGCTCCCACGGCTGCAGCGCGTCTTGCGCGCTCCCGCTGCGGCGCGGCCCCGCGAGCACCAGCGTGAGATCGGGATGCCGCTCCCGCACCGTGCGCATCGCCCGCTGCAGCATCGGGAAGTTCTTGCGCCGGTCGGCAGCGCCAACGGTGAGCAAGAACTTTCCGCGCACACCAAGGCGCTCCAGCGCGGCCGCATCACCAGCTGCATCCGGCGGTACACCAAAGTCGCCACCGTCAAGCACCACAGTCATCCGATCGTACGGAATGCCGAGAAACCGGTGCGCCTCACGAGCGCTGAACTCCGAGATCGTGATCACGTGCGTGGCCAAGCGCGCCACCTCGCGGTAGCGCAACTTCGCCCGCAGGTTCTTAAACCAACGGCTCCATCGGGGATCGGGGAGCGCGAGGGGCGCGACGTCCTGCACCGTGACCACCATCGCCCCAGCGCGCGCCTTGGTGATAATCGCATTCCACGGATACCAGAACACATCAGCCGTCGTCGCCGGCAGCTCCCGCAGCAACTTCACCTCAGCGCGCCCCCGCAACGCCGCATCCGCATTCACGCGATCGCGCAGCACCTGAGCATCGGCGCCATTCTTGGCGAACAGGATAATGCGTAGCTCGGGTCGCTCCGCCGCCAGCAACGGGAGGACGACGCTCACGTACCGCCCAATCCCACGGACGTCCCGCACCCAGCGAGAACTCTCCACCGCGAGCACGCGCATCGGCATCGCGCTCACCCGGTCGTCACCGCATCGCGAAACGTCTCGAGCGTGATCCGCGCGGTCTCGGCCCACGTAAACTGCGTCGCGCGGGCGCGGCCGCGTGCCGAAAGGTCCGCGCGCCAGCTGACGTCGGTGGCGCATCGCTCAATGGCCGACGCAAGCGCGCGTCCGTCCGGTGCGCCGACATACATCACCGCGTCCCCGCCGACTTCTGGAAGCGATGCCGCGCGCGCGCAAATGGCGGGTGTGCCAGCGACCATGGCCTCGAGCAGCGGCAGTCCAAAACCCTCATACGTGGACGGCATCACCAGCGCGGCAGCCTCCGCATACAGCGTCGCAAGCTCCTGTTCGCTCACAAAGCCGAGCTCAAGTACGCCGTCGGAATTTATCAGCGCCCGCTTCCGCGGCCCAACGCACACGAGCTGCACCGCAAGCCCGCGCGCGCGCAGCGTGGCGACCGCGCTGCGCGCGATGCCGAGGTTCTTGCGCGGTTCGTCAGCGCCCACACACAGCACGAAGGGGCGCGAAATGCCCCACTGGGCGAGTGTGGCAGCGGGGTTGTCCGCGGGCTGCGTTTGCATATCGTCACCGCCCAGGAGCGCGACGACCACGCGCGTAGGATCCGCACCCAGCGTGCGCACGAGTTCGTCGCGAGTGAAGGCAGAATCGGCGAGGATCTTTGTGGCGCGTGTGACCGTGCCTTGGTAGAGACGGCGCCACTTCCAGCGCGTACGAAAGGCGTGCCACCGCGGATCCGGGAGTGCCACCGGTACAATGTCGTGCGTCGTCACGACCACCGGTCCCGGCGGTGCCGCTGGGCGCACGACGTTCCAGGGGTACCAGGTGAGATCGGTGCGCACACGACCGAGCGCGTCGAGCGGCTGCACCTCGCACCGACCTGAGAGGAAGTGCATCGTGTCGATCGCTGCCGTGAGCGCCGCGACATCGTCGCGATCCTTGGCAAAGCAGGTGAATCGCACCGACGAATCAGCCGCCGCGAGCTCGGGGAGCAGCGCGCGCACGTATCGTCCAATCCCGCGCGTCTCCCTCGAGAGACGACTCGCTTCCACACCAACGTGCATCACGCGCTCAGTCTCGAGATTCTTCGGGGGGACGGATCATCATCGTACGCGCCACGCGATCAATATTGCTCACGAATTCCTCGTTGAACGGAATGTCGCGCGGTCCGCTGGGCGTATCAATCTCGAGAACGATTCCCTGCGGCAACTGATAGTATGCGCGAATCGTGCCTGCGGCGCCTCCCCCTGAGTCGAGCACCGTCATCCCTGCGAGCTCGTGCAAGTAGATGGCCCCTTCCTCGGGCAGTGGGAGTTCCTCGAACGGCACCACCAAATACCGCCCGTTCCAGCGCTGGGCGATGTTGCGATCGGTGATCTCCGCGAAGATGATCAATGCCCCGTCCTGAAAGGGGCGTACGCCGGTCATGTGGAGCGTGACAAAGGCGCCGGTCGCCGGATCGCGGTCGGGGAGGCCGTACTCACTCCCGGCGTAAACACGAAGGCCGGACGCGAAAATCGCGTCCGGCTCATCGGTAATCAGTTCGACCGCCACCTCACCGCGCACCCCGTGGGCACGACGGATCCGGCCAACGATCACATATTCAGGAGCGGTCAACGAACGCTTACGCGTCCTTGACCGGCACCGCGGAGGCGGTCAGCTTCGCGGCCAAACGGGCCTCGTGACGCGCCTTCAGCACGCCCGCCTTCCGGAGGAGCGAGCGGACGGTGTCCGACGGCTGCGCGCCGTTGTCCATCCAGTAGTTGGCGCGCTCGGCGTTCAGGTTGAGCGCCTTATCACCGCTGCGGGGCTGATACTGCCCGAGGATCTCAATGAACTTGCCATCGCGCGGGCTGCGCGAGTCGGCGACGACGATACGATACGTGGGCGCCTTGGTGCGCCCGGTGCGACGGAGACGGATGGCAACGGCCATGACGAGATCCTGTGATAGCGGTGATGGGTCCTGCTGACGAGGCTCCTCGCGGTTCCGGCGTATCCGGATCGCACCCCGTTTCCTGCCTAGCCTAAGAAACTTAGCGGAATCCGCCCGGAAATCCACCCGGGAAGCCCCCGCCGCCCGGAAAACGGGGCATTCCCCCGCCCGAACCCATCTTTTTCATCATTTTCTGCATGTCGCGGAACTGATCCAACAGGCGGTTCACCTCTTGGATCGGGCGCCCAGACCCCTTGGCCACGCGAATCCGGCGCGAGCCGTTCAGAAGCTCCGGCTTCTTCCGCTCCTGAGCAGTCATCGAGAGCACGATCGCCTCGACATGCTTCATCCGCTTGGGGTCGACATTGGCCTGCTTGAGCATCTTGCTGTTGACCCCGGGAAGCATCTTCAAGATGCCCTCAAGAGGGCCCAGCTTCTGGATCTGCTTCATCGCCGAGAGGAAGTCGTTCAGGTCCATCCCTTCCTTGCGGACCTTCTTTTCGAGCTTCTTCGCAGCGTCGGCGTCGAACGACTCCTGCGCCTTCTCCACGAGCGAGAGAATATCGCCCTGCTGGAGAATGCGGCCGGCCATACGGTCGGGGTGGAACTCTTCGAGCGCGTCAGTCTTCTCGCCAACGCCGATGTACTTGATCGGCTTCTTGAGCACGCCGTAGATCGAGAGCGCCGCACCGCCGCGCGCATCACCGTCGAGCTTGGTGAGGATCACGCCGGTCACATTGAGCGCGTCGTTGAACCCCTGCGCGATCTTGACCGCTTCCTGACCGGTCATGCCGTCGGCCACAAACAAGATTTCGTCGGGCGTGATGGCGTCCTTCAGGCGCTTGAGCTCGTCCATCATGTCGGCGTCGATCTGCAGACGGCCGGCGGTATCGACAATGACCACGCGATCGCGGTCGCGGCGGGCCTGCTCGAGGCCGGCGCGCGCGATCTTCACGACGTCCGTCGTCGTGCGATCGGCGTAGACCGTGATCTCGAGATCTCGACCGAGTGTTTCCAGCTGATCGATCGCGGCGGGGCGGTACACGTCGGCGGCGATCATGCTGACCTGGCGGCTCTCTCCCTTCAGCTTGCGCGCGAGCTTGGCGGCGGTCGTCGTCTTGCCGGAGCCCTGGAGCCCGACCATGAGGATGACCGTCGGCGGGAGCGTGGAGTGCTTGAGTCCCTCCTTCCGCTCGCCGAGCATGACGGTGAGCTCGTCGTAGACAATCTTGACGAGCTGCTGCGCCGGCGCGACCGACTTGAGCTGGGTGACACCGACCGCTTTCTCCTCGACCCGCTTGAGGAATTCGCCGGTAAGCTGGAAGTTGACGTCGGCTTCCAGGAGGACGCGGCGGACTTCACGCAGCCCTTCCTTGACGTCGGCTTCACTGAGCGAGCCACGGCCGCGGAGCTTCGCGAAGGTGGCTTCGAGTTTTTCTGAGAGTTCGTCGAACATATAGCCTAGGAAGATAGCCCCGCCGAAAGGCTTCTCCAAGGCAGGGGGCCGGCGGGACATTTTGCCCTCTACATATCGACGAAAAGCCTGTCGTGTCGCTACGTTACCCCACGTGACGAGCCCCGAACTCCTGCCGAAAGCACTGCCCCTGCTCGCCCTGCGCAGCACGGTGGTCTTTCCGCGCGGCACTATCGCCGTACAGATGGGAGCCGCCGATAACGTCGCGCTGCTGCGCGATCATCCGGATCAGGAGTTCCAGGTGGTTGTGGCCGTGGCTGCTGCCGATGACCCGAGCGCGGAGAAAGTCACGGGCCGCATCGGCGTCCTCGCGCGCGTGCGCAACCGCACCGAAGCGGGGCGCGACACGGTGCAGGTCACCCTCGACGGCATCGCACGCGTGCGACTCGGCGTCGCGGTACAACGCGAGCCGTTTCCGGTGATTGAAGTCACTGCGGTCGATGAGCTCCTCCCAGTCGGCGATGCCGCGCGCCTACTCATGGAGCGGGTACTCGCCGCCGCCGACACGCTGCTCGAGCTCAACGAATCATTTCCCGCCGAGCTCCCGGGACTGCTCGGCCGCCTAGCGCGCGACCCCTCGGCCTTCGCCGATCTCGCGGCCTCGCGCGCGGGCTTCAAAATTGCGGATCGCGACGAAGCCATCCAACGGCTCGACGTCACGGCGCGGCTCGAGCACGTCGCGAATCGTCTCGAAAAGGAAGTCGCGCGCGCACAAGTGCTCGACGACGTCAAGCGCCAGACCGACGTCAAAGTCGAACAGCACCATCGCGAGTTCTATCTGCGCCAGCAACTCCAAGCGATTCGCACCGAACTCGGCGAGCGCGACCCACACGAGTCCGACGCGCAAGATTTGCTGCGGCAGATTGAGGCGGCCGCGCTGCCGGAGCAAGTCGCGTCCGAGGCGCGCCGCGAGACCGAGCGACTGCGCGCGCTCTCGCCGGCGTCGAGCGAATATCAGGTGCTGCACAACTACATCGAGTGGGTGCTCGCGTTGCCGTGGAGCAAGCGCTCCGGCGACGACGACATCGCGCTCAATAAGGTGGAGAAGGCGCTCGACGATCGGCACTACGGACTCGAAGAGGCCAAAGAGCGAATCCTCGAGTACCTCTCGGTGCGGAAGCTGCTTGCGCACAAAGCCGCCAACTCGCACGGACCGATTCTCTGCTTCGTGGGCCCGCCAGGCACGGGAAAGACCTCGCTCGGCGAAGCGATCGCAGCGTCCATTGGGCGCGCGTTCTATCGCATCTCCGTGGGCGGCGTGCGCGACGAAGCCGAGATTCGCGGACATCGGCGAACGTACGTCGGGTCACTCCCGGGGCTGATCGTGCAGGCGCTACGGCGCGTGAATGTGAGCGACCCAGTGCTGATGATCGACGAGATTGACAAGATGACCGCCGGCGGCCCAAGCGGCGATCCGCTCGCGGCGATGCTTGAGGTACTCGACCCGCAGCAGAACGGGAGTTTCGTCGATCACTACCTGAACCTGCCAGTCGACCTCTCGTCGGTGCTGTTCATCTGCACGGCCAACAACCTGCTCGACATCCCCGCCCCGCTCCGCGATCGCATGGAAGTCATCCGGATCGCGGGATACACCGTGGACGAGAAAGTCGAGATCGCCTGGCGCTACCTCCTGCCGCGTCTCTTCGAAGAGCACGGCATCACCACGTACGACCTCCAGTTCACCGACGAATCGCTCGGATTGATCGCCAGTCGCTACTCGCGCGAGAGCGGCCTGCGCGGATTCGAGCGGAGCTTAGCGTCGGTTATGCGCCGGCGCGCGCGCCGCAAAGCGCAGGATGAGCAAGGCGCGTGGATCGTGGACACCGCGCGCCTCGAAGAGGTGCTGGGCGCGCCGCGGTATGCCGCTGAAGAAGCGGAGATTGAGCCGGAGATCGGCACCGTGACCGGCCTCGCATGGACAGCGGGCGGTGGCGAGCTCATGACGATTGAAGCATTGCGCATGCCCGGAAGCGGACGGCTCACGGTGACCGGCCAGCTCGGCGATGTCATGCGTGAGTCGGTAGATGCCGCCTGTTCCTACGTGCGCTCACGCGCCCGCGCGCTGCGGATTGACGACGCCAGTATGGTGTCCACGGATTTGCATATTCATTTTCCTGCGGGCTCGGTACAGAAGGACGGCCCGAGCGCGGGCGCCGCGGTCACACTCGCCATCGCGAGCGTGATGAGTGGCCGACCGGTGCGTCGCGACGTCGCCGTCACGGGCGAAGTCACGCTGCGCGGTAAGGTGCTGGAGATCGGCGGCGTAAAGGAGAAGGTGCTCGCCGCGTATCGCAGTGGGCTTCGCGAAGTGATGCTGCCGGCGAGCAACGAGAAAGATCTGCGCGAGATCCCCGCCGCGGTGCGCGAGCACATGCACTTTACCTTCGTGCGAACGATGGACGAGGTACTCGATCAGCTCTTGCTCGAAGCACCGATGGTCGCGTTGGCCGACGAAGCGCCAGCCGAGCCGGCGAAGGCCCGTGCCGCCGTGCTCAGCGATCGGCCAGCGCAACCTCGTCGGCGCGGGCCCGATCGGCCAGCCCCGGAAGGATCCCGCTAAACCAGTGTGCGCGGCCGTTGGGCGAGGCGACGGTCAGCGTGTAGTGCGTAGCGCCGCGCGTGCATTCTGCGGCATACGAGAGGCGCACGCGATACGCGCCCGGCGGGGCATCGAGCCCGGCACCGTCCCACACATTCTTGGCGTCATGCCCGGCTGTCCCGCAAGCAACCTGCACGGTACGGTGTTCGGTATTCCAGGTGAGATCACCGCCAGTGCGGTCGACGGCGCGCACGCCTAACTCAGCCGGGGAGTCCCACTCCAGTGTCACGCGGCCGCCATCAGCCACGGCAAGTGCGGACAGCTGCGCAACCGCGGGCGCACCGTAGGCGGCGGCATCGGCCCCGGCCACGCGAAGTTCAAAGCTGCTCGTCGGGAGATGCTCGGCGAAGGTGAGCCGGATGGTCGCGACGGTGGTCGGCCGACTGAGCGTCACGTCCCAGTAGGACCCGGAACCCGGCACGGTCACCGCAATGCGAGTGAACGGGGTCGCCGAGGTCGCGGTCACGTCGGTCGTCCCACCTTCGAGCGCCGTGGGCCCGAGCATCGCATGCAACGCTGGGGCCGTTGGATCGGCGGTGGGCATGCCACTGCGGATTGTCGCGTTCGACACGGAGTCCGTGAGATGCACGCTACTGATATAGCGCGCGACTCCCTGCGCATCAGCGGGAGCCGGATACCGTACGCACGCCGTTTGGACGAGCACCAGCAACCCGAGGGTCATCGCGGGACGCCAGAGGCGCGCGAGCTGTCCGATCCACCTGCGAAAATTGGGCATCACGGTTTCTCCAGCGTGACTTTGGCCAAGTCGATCAGGTTCGTCGAGGTGCCTGCGGGAACATCGGTGTACAGAACGGCAGCCTTGCCGAGCACCATCGCCGCGGTGAGCTCAATCGTGCGCCCCTTGGCCGTGAACCGACGGGTGTTCCCCGTGCCTCCAGCGCCCACAGCCACTCCAAATCGACGTTCAATCGTGCGCTCCGCGGCATCGCGGAACTGGGCCGCATCGACTGGCGTGTCCCACAGCGACAACCAGCTGATCGCCGCGCCACCGCCGGTGTTGACGACCATGTAGCGGTCGCCTCCCCATCCATCGGAGCCCTGCCCTGCGACGCCGAGGTCTTTCAAATGCTGATACAGAAACAGGCGGGTCTCGAACTCTCCTAACTCATTCTCAAGGACGACCGAGCCGGTGTTCGGTTTCGGAAGTCGGAAGCGTATGGGCGCGTCGACGAGATCGAAAAACTTCTCCGGGTGGAGAATCTGCTCCGTGGACTGTGGCAGTGGCGCGTATGGCGCCTGGCCCGGACGTCGCTCCTTGAACGCCTTCACGAACCCAGCACCTGAGAGATACGGAAAGAGCAACGTCTCTTGGATGAGCAAGGGCGCAGAAGCGAAAATCGGCATCGAGCCTTGCGAGTCGCGAATCACGCGGCGCACACGATCCCAGCTGCCGGGCATGTTCAAGGCCGACTGGCCGCCGACCATCGACGCGAGTTGTTCGTAGGTGGCCTGCCCTTCCATCACGGCTTGCATCGCGGCCTGGCGATCGTTCTCGCCGTGCAGTTTCTCCAGCGAGTCGAGATTCACATACTGGTCCTGCAGCGCATGCACGAGCTCATGCGCGATCGCAATTTGGATCAGCTCGCCACCATCCTTCTTGTCGACGCCTTGCACCACGTAGAGCACCTTCGTGGCGGGGTCGTAGTATCCGACCACCTGCTCGGCGAGCAGCTTGAGCATGAACTTCCGAAGGTCCAGCGAGTCCGGCAGGAGCCCGAGGAGTTTGTATGCGCGTTCGGTGCCCGCGAGTTCGAGCGCGGGGCTCGATTCGGCGAACTTCCTTTCGAGGTAGCCGCGCACCTCGTCCTTCGAGCGCGTTTCGACCTTCGGCATGCGCTTGAAGGGGAATCCCGCCGATTTCTCAATGGCGGGAATCGCGATATTCACCTCGCGTTCGTAAGGCCCCTTGTAGGCACCGCTGGCCTCCTTCGTGCAGCCACTGATGACGATCGGAAGAGTTGCGACAATCGAGAGCGTAAGCGTAACAGAACGACGTGCGAGGCGAGACATATCAGCCCATCATGCGTGAGAGATACCAGTCGATCAGCTCGCGACCCCAGATGAGGGTCACGAACGCTGCGGGAGCGAGAAAAACACCAAAGGGCACGAGCGGCGGCTCGAACGCCACACCGCGGGCACGTGCGCGCACCATCCCGACTGGGTAGACCACCAGCAGGAAAACCGTTGCCGCGATCGCCGCGCCAACGAAAATCGTGAGCAGTGCGCGCGCCGACCCGACGGCAGCGCCTACCATCGCCATGAGCGTGGCATCACCAAAGCCCATGGCCTCTTTCTTGAGAATCACTTCGCCAATCCACCCGACGATCGTGATGGCGCCCGCGCCAACGCAGGCGCCAAAAATCGCGTCGACCGGGGCAGCGAACGGCGAAGCCTCGCCAAGCATCACCCCCGCTACCGCACCCACCAAGGCCAGCAGCAGCCCGCTGATGGTGAAGCCGTCAGGGATCAAATAGTGGTGCAGATCGGTGAGCGCGACGCCGAGCAGGATCGTCGCGAAGAGTGCGACCCGAACCGCCACGAGCGTCGGCCCCAGCCAAAGCGCGATGCCGGCGAACAGCAACCCAACCGTCAACTCAACCGCCGGGTAGATCGGCGAAATGGGCTCGCGGCAGTTCCGGCACTTCCCGCCAAGACGGAGCCACGAGAGCACCGGGATGTTGTCGGACCAGTCAATCCCGTGTTCACACTTCGGACACCGCGAGGCCGGACGAACCACAGAGAGGTCCGCTGGCCAGCGCGAAATGCAGACATTCAAGAACGATCCGATGCACGTGCCGATGATGAACACGAAGAGCGTGTGAAACGTGAGGAGGAGGCTCATGGGCGTAGCGCGTAAAGGGCGATCCCAGCCGCAACGGCGACGTTCAGCGACTCGACGCCGGACGACATCGGGAGTGCGACGCTGCGCGAGGCGAGCCCCCGCACGACATCGGTAATCCCAGCTCCTTCGTTGCCGACAACAATGGCGAGTCGTTGGGGAGCGGGAATGGCGTCGATCGGCTGGCCATCGCCGGCGGTGGTCCAGAGTTCGACGTTGGAGTCCGAGAGGAGCGACGAAAGCTCCTCGAGTTCTGCGTGCAGCACCGGGCGGCGAAAATGTGCACCAACCGCGCTGCGTATGGCCTTAGCGCTCCAGAGATCGGCGGTCCCGGGCAACGCGACAACCGCGAAGACCCCAAGCGCCGCGCCGGTGCGTACCAGCGTGCCCGCGTTCCCGGGATCCTGGACCCCATCGAGGACAAGCAGGCGAACAGTACCGTCCGGGAGGTCGAGCCCGGCCAAGGTCGCGCTGGGGGCCTTGGCTATCGCGAGCACCCCCTGGGGGTGCTCCGTGTCAGCGGCCGACTCAAACTCCTTCTCCGAGACCTCAAGCGTCTCAATGCCCTGTGCCTCGAGCGCCGCGAATAGGGCGGCCCCTCGCGGGGTATCACGAATCACCGAGCTCACAAGCGCTCCCGTCACGGCCCACGTGGACGCGACCAGCTCCTCGACGGTGCGCACACCTTCGGCCACGAACAGTCCCTTCCGTTCGCGTGCCTTGCGACGCTTCAGGTCCCTTGCTAGGGTCAACAATTGCGACATCAGCCTCGCCCGTTGGGAGCGTCATGAAACCCAGACACCCCGTTACACTTCCCCATATGCCGCACCTACTCACTACAGGGACGCTCCACCGGGGCGTTGCGTTTCTCGGACTCGCCGTCGCCACCGCCGCCATGGTGGGGTGCGCCACAGTTACCGAGCAGCAAGAGAGCCAAATGGGGGCCACGTACTCGGCGGACCTCGCGAAGCAGCTCCCGCTGATCAAGGACCCGGAAGTCCAGCGGTATATCAATACGCTGGGCGACTCCCTGGCCGGACTTACCCTCCGGAGCCAGCTCACTTGGCACTTCGAGATCGTGGACGACATGGACGTGAACGCCTTCGCCGTTCCCGGGGGCTACATCTATGTGAATCGCGGCCTGATTGAGCGGGCGCGGACCTTGGACCAGGTCGCGGGCGTCGTCGGCCACGAAATCGGGCACGTGGTGCGGCGCCACAGCGTCAAGCAGATGGAAAAGCAGCAGAACGCGAACGTCGGCATGGCCCTCGGGTGCGCGCTGACTTCAATCTGCCAGAGCGGTGTCAGCCAGCAGTTGATTGGCCTGGCCGCCAATGGCGTATTTGCAAAGTTCAGCCGGAACGACGAGGCCGAGGCGGACGCTGAGGGGGTCAAGCTCATGGTGGCGGCGCACATCGATCCCCGCGGAGTTCCGGAGATGTTCCGAATTCTACTCGACGAGCGAAAGTCCAAGCCCGCCGGCCTCGATGCGATGTTCCAAAGCCATCCGCTGGAGGAAGACCGCATCACCGCCACAAAGGCGTTGATCGCGACGTATCCAGCAGGTGCGCTCACAGGGCTCACCACGGACTCGCCGAACTTTCAGGCGTTCAAGAAGCGGTTGCAGTCACTTCCCGCCGCACCGCCCAAGAAAAAAGCTACGAAATAAATCAGGCGAAAACACGAGGGGGGCCGACCATCTGGTCGGCCCCCCTCGTTGATGTGCCTGTCGAAGTGTCAGCCGAGCCGGCGCACGAACTCCGTAACGAGATCGGCAAAGCGGGTGGCCGCGGCGTTCCCGACCGCCACAACGTCGGCGTGGCTCAACGGGACGGGTGAAATGCCGGCCGCCTGATTCGTAATGAGGCTGACGCCGGCGACTTCCATGCCGATCGCAGCCGCCACGATAGTCTCAGGCACCGTGCTCATTCCCGTGGCGTCGGCGCCCAACCGTTCGAGCATTCGAACTTCAGCGGGAGTTTCGTAGGTGGGACCAAGAAGCCCGGCATACACCCCAGAGGCGAGCGGCACGCCGGTCGCAGAGGAGCACTCCTTGAGCAAGGCGATCAGCCGCGGCGAGTAGGGGGCGGACATATCGGGGAACCGGGTATCGCCATTCTCAAGCGCGCCGATCAACGGGTTTCGGAACATCAGGTTGATGTGATCTTCGATAATCATCAGATCACCGGCGTTAAAGGTGCGGCGAACACCGCCAGCCGCGTTCGACACAAAGAGCACCTTTGCGCCGAGCGCGTGCACCACGCGCACCGGGAACGCCGCGACCTTGGCGTCGTGCCCTTCGTACATATGAAACCGACCGGACAACGCGAGAATCTCGCGCCCGCCGAGTGTGCCACGAATCAACTCTCCCTTGTGCCCTTCCACGCGCGGCGCGTGGAAGCCCGGGATCTCAGCGTACGGAATGCGCACCGCGTCCTAGATCCGTTCGGCCAGTGCGGAGAGGCCGGAGCCGAGGACGATGGCGGCCACCGGCTCCTTCACCCCAAGACGCAGACGGGTGGAGGTAGCGGCAGCACGCGCAGCGGTGAATCCGTGATCGCTCATGCAACGTCCTTCTTAAGGGTGACCAACTCGGCGTCGATGCGCTGTAGGAGCGCGGCTCGCTCGTCGGCCGGGAGAAACGCACTCTCGAATCCGTTCCGCGCCAGCGTGCAGAGTTCGTCGAATCCGAAGTGTAGCGCACGCGACGCGTGCACGTACTCGTCGGTGAGGGTGGTGCCGCTCATCAACCGCTTGTCGGTGTTGAGCGTGACCTTCATGCCGCGCTCAAAGTACGCACGCAGCGGATGGTGCTCGTAGTCGGGAATGGCGCGCGTCTGCACATTGCTCGTGAGGCAGGCTTCGATTGCGACGCCGGCTTGGGCGAGCTCGTCGGTGAGACGCAGGTCTTCGATGAGACGTGTGCCGTGTCCGATGCGTTGTGCGCCGCACACATGGACCGCCTCGCGCACGGAGTCAGCGCCGTCACCTTCGCCGGCGTGACAGGTGCAGAACATCCCATGTTCGCGGGCGTGGTGAAACGCCTTCACATGTCGGGCCGCGGGATGTCCGAACTCGCCACCGGCCAAATCGAAGCCTACGACCCCTTTTCCCTGATACGCCACGGCGAGCCGAGCGAGATCGAGCGAGATGGCGGGATCGAGATGCCGAAGCGAGCAAATAATGAGACGCCCTTCAATCCCGTGGACTTTCTTGGCGCGCGCGAGGCCGCGGAGCGGCGCTTCAACAGCCGCCTCCAGCGAGATCCCGCCCACCACATTCAGCACAGGCGCGTAACGCACTTCGATATAGCGCACGCCGTCGTGCCAGGCGTCCTCGGCGAGCTCGTAGGAAATTCGTTCGAGCGATGCCTCCGTCTGCATGACCGAGAGCGTGGTGTCGAATCGCTCGAGGTAGTCCTCCAGATGCCGCGCATCGCGCACATACATGTGGTGCGCGAGCTCTGCCGGTGTCTGGCCCGGCATTGCGACACCATACTCTGCGCCAAGATCGAGGAGCGTTGTAGGACGTACACTGCCGTCGAGATGGCAGTGAAGCTCCGCCTTCGGAATTCGACGCAACAGCTCGGCGTTCAAAGCCGTCACTCGTCGTCCCCGTGTCCGGTAAGGGCGCGCGCCGAGACGATGCGCAACACCATGCCGCCCGAGACCGGTTCATTGAGCGCTACGGGGAGACCGCGGCTATCAGTGGTCGCGCGGGTACCGGCGACGAGTGCCTCAGCAATGGTGGCGTCGTGCGCACGAACGGCGTCGATCACCGTGGCGCCGCGAGCAACAGAGACTGCAGCGCCATTGACGAAGGCGCAGACCTCAATGGGTTCGATCATGGAAAATTATTGAGAGGACGAAGCGCGTCGAATGGACGCTCGTGGATCGAGGCAGCTGCGGCCGCCTGTTGTAGCGCATCCGGCGTCAGCGACCAGTTGCGGGTGAAATAGTCCGACGGCTTCAGTGTTTTCTTGGCCGTCACTTCGTCGATGAGTAGCTGACGGATTTCGAATTGCTTGTCGTGCATCAGCGGCGCACCGCGAAGCATGGTGTAGCCCCCCGCCCCGCCCGCCCGATAGTTCGAGAGCGCAATGGTGAAAGTATCGCTGTCGCGCACGAGTGCGCCCTTCACCTTTAGCCCCGTAATGCGGGCGCCCGTCGGCTTGGAGAGGTCCATCGCGTACTCAGCGCCCGCGACCATCTCAAAGTTAAACGACGGAATTGAGGGGTCGGGGGTCACGCGCGTGCCCGTGACCTGCCAGTATCGTGCGCTCTGCTCGAGGTACTCGCGAAGCTGCTTGCCCGAGATCCGCAGCCCCTTGAGCGTGTTGTCATACGGATACAGGAGCGCGAGCTGCGCCACCGTCACGTTGCCCTTGGCAAGACGCGCCTCGGTTGAGAACGCCGCGGCTGAGGCCAAATCTGTCCCCGCCGCCTTGCGCATGACCTCAAGGACGAAGTCCATGATCGGGGTGTCCACGACTCGCGCCGAATCGGCACGCCAGTCGGTGGTGGTGGTACCGATCACCGCGGTTGAATAGCTACGTGCCGCCTTGTGTCCCGCAGTCGCGGCGGCAGCGACAGCCGCCTGTTCGCCATGCCCCGTCGCGCGCACCACCTGGGCGTGCTTGGTGGTCACCGTGGCTTTTCCGCTTTCCACGCGGACACCGAGGTGCGCCACCGAGACGCTCGTCGCCCAGTTGCGGGGCTGCGTCAGGAGCACGCCATTGATCAGCGTATCGGCCAGTTCGCGATGCGAGTGCCCAAAGACGATCAGGTCGATCCCCGGCACCTCCTTGGCCACCGTCGCCATCGGGTTTTCGCTCCCGAGCCCCGTCCCGACGGTGTCGTAGGAAGCCACGCCGTCTAGGCCGGCATGGGCGACCACGACAATCACCTGCGCACCGGCCGCGCGCGCCTCGGCGACGGTGCGACGTACCGCCGGCACGATGTCGTCGATCGCAACCTTCCCCTGCAGATTCTCGGCGTCCCACACCATTGAGCCGGGGTTTGTGACGCCAATGATGCCGACCTTCACGCCGTCGCGCACCACGATTGTAAAGGGCGACCAGCGCTTCTTGCCGTCGAGGCTCCGCGAGTTGGCAGCCAAGAAGGGAAACGTGGCCTGGGCGCTCGCCCGCTCGAATGCGGGAATGCCATAGTTGAACTCATGGTTGCCGACGGCCACGGCGTCGTAGCGCATGGCGTTCATGGCCGCGATCACGGGGTGGGCCCCCTTCCCGTCGCGGGCCACATAGGTGAACGGGTTCCCCTGCAACAGATCGCCGGCGTCCACGAGCAACACGCGCCCGGGGTTCGCCGTCCGCACCGAATCCACGATGGTGGCGGCCCGAGAGAGGCCGCGCCCCCCTTCGGCCGTGTCGGCGTAGTAGTCCCAGCCGCGGACCCGCCCGTGCACATCCGTCGTGGCAGTCACCACCAAATCGACCACCCGAGTGCCCTGTCGGCCTGCCGACTGCCCCACCAAGACCGCAGGGACCACTCCCGCAGGGACGGCGAAGAGCGCCATCGCCAAGGCAAGGCGCAGCAGGGGGGACGAACGTCGTTCCATCAGCGAAAGCTATGCGGAGACAGGGGACGCGGGGAGTGTCTCAGCACGGGATGCCCCCTCAAGCGATACTCCCTGTTGACGCCCCCGCTACAGTGGGCGACGATACAGGACTGTGACAGCACTGTAGCTTCAGTTCCCGCGCCCAACTAAGGACATTTCACTCGTGCACATTACCTTGCAGAATCGCCGATGCGACCGCTGATTATCGGTATCGCCGGCGGGTCCGGTTCGGGTAAATCCACGGTGGCACGTCGTATTGCCGACGCCCTGACGCCGGCAAAAGTCGCGTTCCTCGACATGGACGCGTACTACAAGCAACGCTCCGACCTGTCGATCGAAGAACGGCGGAAGTTGAACTGGGATCATCCCGACGCCTTCGATCTGGACCTGCTCTCCGCGCATCTGATGGCGCTGGCCGACGGTAAAGCCATCGACAAGCCAGTCTACGATTTCGTGACACACCTGCGCACCGATCAGACGGTGCACATCGAGGCCGCTGATGTCATCGTCGTCGATGGTATCCTACTGTTCGTGGATGAGCGCGTGCGCGCGCGCTGCGATGTAAAAGTGTTCGTCGATGCCGATGCCGACGTACGACTCATCCGACGCATTCGCCGCGACATGGCCCAGCGAGGGCGTCCGCTCGAAGAGATCCTCGATCAGTACCTGACGACCGTACAGCCGATGCACCTGCAGTTTGTAGAACCCAGCAAGCGCTACGCCGACATCATTGTGCCGCGCGGTGGACATAACACCGTGGCCATCGACTTGATTATCAACACTATCCTGCGCCGACTCCAGCCGAAGTGAGAGCAACGTGACAGAGCAGACCGTACCATTCGCCACTGACCGTGTCCTCATCGTGGACGACGAACCGGACATCGTCGCGCTCGTGGTCTATCATTTGGCGAAAGCGGGATACCGCGTGTCCACCGCCAGCTCCGGACCCGACGCCTTGGCACTCGCCAAGCGGGAGCGCCCTGCGTTAATCGTGCTCGACCTCATGCTCCCGGGCATGTCAGGATTCGAGGTGCTTGAACAACTGCGCGCCAACGAAGCCACACGCCATACCGCCGTGCTCATGCTGACGGCCCGCAAGGAAGAACCCGACCGGATTCGCGGACTCTCGCTCGGCGCTGACGACTATCTCACGAAACCCTTCAGCCCGCAGGAAATGGTCCTGCGCGTGGCGGCAATCCTGCGACGTGTCTCGGCGCCCGCTGCGACGGCCGATGTCCTCACCATTGACGACATCGTCATCGATCGCGCGGCGAACACCGTCACGGTCAAGAACGAGCCGGTAGAACTGACCGCCACGGAGTACAAGTTGCTGCTGACACTCGCCGAGCGGCGTGGACGGACGCAGGCCCGCGCACACCTCCTCGAGAAGGTGTGGGACGCCGCCCCCGATATCCAGACGCGGACGGTCGATATGCACGTGCTCCGACTCCGCTCCAAGCTCGGCCCCTCGGGCGATTTGATCGAGACCGTCCGCGGCTTCGGCTACCGCATGAAGGCGTCGCACAGCTAGGACGCGTGAAACTCACCCAGCGCATCCTCCTTGGGGCCATCGCCGTCGTTGGCTTCCTCGTCGTCACGATCGTGGTGGTGGTGAACCGCCAGCTCAGCCAACGGCTGCGCGATGAGACCACGAAGAATCTGGCGCGCGAAGCACGGTTCGTCGCGACCCAGTGGACCCCAACGACGAATCCGTCGGTGCTGGCGCGCACGGCGGGCGTTGCCCTCGGCCGACGCGTGACGCTCATTCGCGAGGATGGCGTCGTGCTTGGCGACACCGACTTCGAGGGGGAGGCGCTGGCACGGCTCGAGAACCATCTTACCCGCCCGGAAGTGGCCTCGGCGGTCAGCGGCGAGATTGGATCAGCAGTGCGCCCCAGCGCCTCGCGGGGTGACGTCGAACTCTATGTCGCCGTGCGCGCGCCGCTTGGCGTGGCCCGGGTGTCGGTGCCAACCGGATCGCTCGACGCGATTGTGGCGGCCGCTGGACGCGACGCTGCGTCGGCCGGCGCCGTCGCCCTTCTGGGTGCGCTGGTGCTCGCCTGGCTCTTTTCGCGGTCGGTGTCGCAACCCGTTGTTGAACTGCGCGACGTCGCCCGAGCGCTCGCCTCGGGAGACCTCACCCGACGGTCGAAAATTCGTGCTCCAGGCGAGGTGGGGGATCTCGCCGTCGCCTTGGACCAACTCGCCGAACAGCTCTCCGCCAGACTCGCAGCGCTTCAAGCCGATGAGTCGCTCCTCCTCCAGCTGACAGAATCGCTCAACGAGGGCGTCATTGCGATCGATACGGATGCCATGGTGGTGCGCATCAACGAGACGGCCCGCCGCCTCCTGAATGCGCGCGACGCACTGCCCTTCCATTCGGACCTCTTGCCCCGCGCCACCGCGCTCCGCGACGCCCTAGCCGGTGCCACCGCCGGCGACACGACAGACGACGCGGAACTCGTCATCAGTGGACGCACGCTGAACGTGACCGCGCGCCCCCTCGCTGGAGGCGGGGCGGTCCTCGCGCTCCTCGACCTGACCCGCGTGCGCCGACTCGAAGCGGTACGCCGCGATTTCGTGGCGAACGTGTCGCACGAGCTCCGTACCCCCCTCACGATCGTTAGTGGATTCGCGGAAACGCTCGCCCAAGACGACCCGCCGGCCGACAGTCGCCGGCAGTTCGCCGACCGAATTCTTGGCAACACCCGCCGGATGCAGCGCATTGTCGACGACTTGCTCGACCTCTCGCGCATTGAAAGTGGCGGTTGGGTCCCCAATCCAATGACGCTCGACCTGCTCGCGGTCGCGTCGGATACCATTGCCGCTGCCTGTGATGCCGCGGACGCCAAGGGGCTCACCCTGTCGGTGGATATCCACCCCGAATCGGCCGTGCTGTTCGCCGACGCGACAGCCCTCCGTCAAGTCATTGGCAACCTCGTCGACAACGCGGTTCGGCACACGGCGACCGGCGCCGTCGTCATCTTTTCGCGGCCGCGCCCCGACGGCGGGGTCACGGTTGGGGTGCGCGACACCGGCGTGGGGATCCCGGCCGAACACCTCCCGCGGATTTTCGAGCGGTTCTATAGAGTTGATCCAGGGCGCGCGCGCGCCGAGGGCGGCACGGGACTCGGCCTTGCGATTGTTAAGCACTTGGTGGAGGCACACGGCGGAAAGGTCAAAGCCGAGAGCGTGCCTGGGGCTGGAACAACGATTATGGTGAATTTTCCAGCCAGTTCGCCCTTGCGCGGGTAACCCGTACGCCGGGTGGGCCTGCCTGTCGTTACCTGTCCGTGACACAACCGAAGTAGAGCCGATACCAGGCGGTGGGAGCTTTAAGTCTGCAGTTCCGGCGCGTGTCCGCAACGCGACGTACCGCACTCCCGAACCCAACTGGCCATGCGCCTCTCGTTTCGCTCGATTCTGATTGTTCTCCTCGTCGCGATCGCTCCGTTCGCGCTTCACGCGCAGAGCGGCACAGCGCAGAGCGGCACAGCGCCCGCCGCTGGCCGCATCGTCGGCCGCGTGATTGACGCCGCGACCGGACAAGGCATCACCGACGTCGCCATTCAGATTGTCGGAACCACCACCGGCGGCATGTCCGGCCTCGAGGGACGATTCACGCTCTCCGGCGTCACGGCGGGCACCGTCACCTTGCAGGCACGCCGCATTGGCTTCGCTCCTAAGACTGTCACGGGAATTTTTGTTGAGCCCGGCAAGACGGTCGAACAGAACATCTCGCTGGCGCAGGCCGCTGCGCAGCTGAGCGCGCAGATGGTGACCGCCGCCGCCGAACGTGGCTCGGTGAGTGAGGCGCTCGATGCACAGCGCACCGCAACTGGTGTCGTGAGTGCCGTGACCGCCGAACAGATTGCCAAGAGCCCAGACGGCGACGCCGCGCAGGCTGTGAAGCGTGTGAGCGGAGTCACCGTTCAGGATGGCAAGTATGTGTTCGTCCGCGGCTTGGGTGAGCGCTACACTACGAGTTCGTTGAACGGCGCGCGAGTTCCGAGCCCCGAGCCTGAGAAGCGCGTGGTGCCGCTCGACATGTTCCCTGCAGGCTTGCTGCAGTCGATCACCACATCGAAGACGTTTACTCCTGACCTGCAGGGTGACTTCTCCGGCGCGCTCGTGGATATCAAGACGAAGGAGTTCCCGGCACGCCGCTCCTTCTCAATTCAGGCGGGCAGTGGCTACGCTGCCGGCGCGACGGGCTCGCAGGTGACCTCGGCGACTGCAACAGGTGGCGAGGAGCTGGCGATGGTCAACCACGGCCGCGACCTCCCAACGATTATCCGCAACCTTGGCAGCTTCAAGAACATCAACCTGAACCAGGGCGACATGAACATCCTGGTCGGGTCACTTCGCAACTCGTGGACACCGACGGTCCGCACCGCTGCCCCGCTGATGAACGGATCGGCGTCGATTGGCGGCAATGATCCCGTTCTTTTCGGCCACCGACTCGGGTATCTCTTCTCCGGGTCGATCACGTCGGGTACCGATACCAAGGACGATCAGATTCGCGCCTTGGCGGATCGCGGCACCACGCGCGGTACCACGGTCGAGATGGATCGCTTCTCGGGTCGTGCGGTCAGCCAGAGCGTGCTGTGGGGCGGGCTGGCGAACCTGAGCACGATGATCGGCAACGGTTCGCGGGTCTCGTTCAACGGACTTTATAATCGTCAGGCCGATAACGACGCGCGCGTCGAGAACGGTGCGTTCACCGCCGACGCGGTCAACGTACGCATCAGCCGCATGCAGTACGTGCAGCGCAGCATCTATTCGGGCCAGTTGGCCGGCGAACACCAGATCGGGACCCTGCAGAAGATCGAGTGGTACGCCACGGCGAGCGGTGTGCGGCGGTACGAGCCGGACCGTTCTGAGTTTGTGCAGGTGCTTGAGAAGGACACCCCGACTGGTCCAGTTGTGCCTCGTTGGCTCAGCGGTGGCAGCGGCGGCGCCGTGCGCACCTTCTCCGACCTCACCGAGAATAGCCACGAGTATTCGGCCAAGTACTCCCTAGACCTCGGCTCGGCCGCGCGGTTCGGCTCGATCAAGCTCGGATACCTGGCGCGCACGACGGCGCGTGACGCCCAGAGCTTGTCCTATTCGATTGCCGCGAACCCGTCGTTGACGACAAACGCCATCCGCGAACTTCCGCCCGAGCAGTTGTTCGACGGGCGCTTCACCACCGCTTCCTCCAAGCTCTTCACCTTCGGCCCGCTCTCGCAGGGCGGTTCGTACATCGCGCGTGACCAGATCCGGGCCGGCTTCCTGATGGCAGAGGTCCCGCTGAGCCGTTCGGTTCGCCTGATCGGTGGCGCTCGGTACGAGAACGACGACCTCGAAGTTGATGCCTTCTCGACCCTCGGGTCGCCGGTACTCACGCACAAGGTGTGGAACGACGTCCTCCCGTCGCTCGCGCTCACCATGCAGCTCTCCAACACGCAGCAGCTGCGACTCTCCGCGTCGCGGACGTTGGCACGCCCCGAGTACCGCGAACTCTCGCCGATCATTAGCCGAGATGTGATTAACGGTGAGAACCTGCGCGGCGACGAAACGCTGGAGCGCACGAATGTTACCAACGCCGACGTGCGCTGGGAGCTGTACCCGAGCTCGGGTGAGGTCCTCAGCATCGCGCTCTTCGGCAAGCAGTTCACGAACCCGATTGAGCGTGTGTACGGATCTGGTAGTGGTGGCACGAGCTTCGTGTTCTATACGAATGCCAAGAGCGCCGACAACTTTGGTATTGAGGTCGAGCTGCGCAAGGATCTTGACGGCTGGTTCGGCAAGGCGTTCGCACCGTTCTCGGTGTTTAGCAACGTCACGGTGATGCAGAGCCAGATCCACCTGTATCCGAACACGCAGGCCTCGGCGACGAATCTCAGCCGTCGCATGGTGGGCCAGGCGCCATACGTCATCAACAGCGGTGTCTCGTACACCTCGGGCAATGGCAAGACCTCGGCGACCCTGTTGTTCAATCGGGTTGGTGAGCGGATCACCGCGGCCGGTGGCACCCCGTTGCCGGACGTCATTGAACAGCCGCGCAACGTGATGGATTTCTCGCTGCGTTTGGCGCTTTCGTCGAACGTGACACTTCGGACCGATGCGAAGAACCTGCTCGATTCGCCGTACGAGGTGATTCAGGGCACGGTAACGCGCGAGTCATACCGCACCGGCCGGACCGTACAGGCCGGCCTGCAGTGGCGCCCGTAGCACCAACCGCAACGCAGGCAAGAGCCCTCGGTGCGATTCTCGCACCGGGGGCTCTTCGCATATAACAAAACTGTAAGAGGCGCGTGACCGTATCGTGACCAAACCGTAGTCGGGGCTGTACAGAGTCCCTGTTACTTCGGAATGCGGTCGAACGCTTCGACGCGGGAATAACTGTGGAATCACACGTGCCCTATTCACTTCTTTTCGAGGATCGTATGCACTTCACCCGTCGCGCGCTGGCGATGTCCGCGGTGCTGTTGGCCGCTCTGACATCTGCGTGCAGCAAGGACAGCACCACGGCGCCCTCGGCGCCGGCTCCGATTGTTGGCGTCGCGGTTGTCGCCAAGAGCATCTCCAGCATTCAGATCTCCTTCACCAGCATCGCCGGTGACGTGAGCTACGACATCGAGCGCGCCGAAGGCACCACGGGCGGCACCTTCGCGGCCGTCACGAACGTTCCGGCCCCGGCGACCGCCGGTGCGGTGACGTACACCGACGCCAGCCTCAAGACCAACACCACGTATCGCTATCGCGTCTTCACGAACAAGAACTCGCTGAAGAGCGTCGCCTCCGGTGAGGCCACCACCGCCACGCTCGCGTTTGGCAACGCTGCGGCGACGATCACGGCCGACATCGCCGCGAGCCGCACCCTCTTCGCCGATACCGCCTACACGATCTCGGGCTTCATTCACGTCGGGAACGGCGCCACGCTGACGATTCAGCCGGGCACCGTGATCAAGGGCGATTACGCTGTGCTTGGATCGACGCTGATGATCATGAAGGGCGCCAAGATTCAGGCTGTCGGCACTGCTGATGCGCCGATCGTCTTCACATCGTCCCGCGCGGCCGGTTCGCGCCAGCCCGGTGACTGGGGCGGCCTGATCCTCGTTGGCAACGGCGTGAACAACCGCAGCGGCTCCGTGGCCGTTGAAGGCACCGGCACCGACGGCGCCACCGTCGTCACCGGCAAGAACTACACGGTCGTCTACAACGGCGGCACGATCGCCACCGACAACTCGGGCACGCTCGCCTATGTGCGTGTTGAGTTCGGCGGCTACGCGCCGCTGCAGGACCAGGAGTTCAACTCCTTCACCTTCTGCGCCATCGGTTCGGGCACGCGCGGTTCGTATCTCGAGTCGCTCGACGGCCTCGACGACTCGTACGAGTTCTTCGGCGGCGCGATCGACCTCGATCACGTGATCGCCTTTGAGACGGCCGACGACGTGCTCGACATGTCGGAAGGCTACTCGGGTCGCGTGCAGTTCGCCATCGGCATCAGCACCAACCAGCTCACCCCGCGCACCGGCGCCGGCTTCTACTCCGTTGACCTCGAAGGCATCGAGAACGACGGTTGCAACGGCACGGGCTGCGACCTGGGTCACAGCTCCACGCCGTACACCATTCCGATGATCGCCAACTTCACGCTCATCGGCTGCGGACTCCAGAGCTGCATGGGCGCCAGCGGCGGTCACGGCATGATGCTGCGCCGCGGCACCGGTGGTTACTACGTGAACGGTGTTATCGCTCGCTGGTCGGCGGACGGCGTTTCGCTCCGCGACACCACGACCTACGTGCGCGGCGGCTCCACCACCACGCCGTCGACCTCGGCGGACCTGCAGCTCCGCAACATCCTGTTCGCCGAAGTTGGTCCGGCCGGCACGCCGACGCTGTTCCAGGCGAACACCGCGACCCCGTCCACGCAGTTTGCGCTCGACCCCACGGCCAACAGCCTCACGCTGAGCACCGCCACGGCGGCCTCGCTCTTCGTGCTGATCCCGGCCGTTGGCACGGTGCCGACCACCCTGTCGAGCTTCGACTTTACACCGTCGACCGGCTCGCCGATCGCCACGGGCGGATTGTCGACCTTCACGGGTTCCATGCTGACCAAGGCCGGCACCTTCGTGACGGCGACCACCTATCGCGGCGCCGTTGACCCGGCTGGCGCGAAGTGGTGGGCGGGCTGGACGAACTACGCTCGTAACTAACTGCTACGGTTCGTGAAGGGCCGGCGCTCCATCGGAGCGCCGGCCCTTTGCGTTTCTCCTCATTCCCGTACTACACTTTCGATATGATAAAACTGCGTGAAATCTGCCTCCTGGCCGTGGTGCTGATGCCCGTTGTCGGCTGCAAGGCGTACAGCGAGCGTCGCGCCCTGGCGGTCGCCGCGGATTCAGCCCGCACCGATTCCATTGCGCGGGCGCAGCAGGATTCGATCAATCGGGCACGCCCCGACTATGTCGTGGATTCCATCTTCACCCCAGAAGAGGGCTTGAAGCGCTTCCGGAAGACGGTCCCCGGCGACAGTGCGACCCGACTCCACTCCTGCGTCGCTTCGTCACCGCGCTCGCGAAATCGGACACGAACGAGCTGCGGGCGATGGTCGTGCACGGTCGCGAGTTCGCCGACCTCTACTACATGGACTCCCCCTACTCTCACCCGCCCTATCAGCAGCAGGCGGGAATGGCCTGGACCCTGATCCAGAATCCGAGCATCGGTGGACTCACGCGACTCCTCCAGAAGTTTGGCGGGACGTCGATCCGCTACGTGAGCCACAAGTGCGACCCGAAAGTCGAGCACGAAGGGAAGACGACTCGCTATGCCGGTTGCCTCATCGTTCTGGTCGAACCCGACGGCAAGGAATACACCCGCCGCTACTTCGGCTCCGTCATTGAGATTGGTGGGCAGTTCAAGTTTCTCAGCTACAGCAACCAGCTGTAATCGATGCGCCGCCCCTTCAGCGAGCGCGTCGTGACACCCGTACGCGCCGTGCTCGTCCTGCTCGTCCTGCTCGTCCTCGGCCTCGCCGCCTGCGGGCGTCCGGATCGATCCCAAAGCGCCGAGCCGCGTCAGGCGCTGACGGGGGCCGGCGCCACCTTTCCCTACCCACTCTACTCGCGCTGGACGTCGAGTTACTTGCAGCAAGCCGATGTCCGGATCAACTATTTATCGGTGGGTTCCGCCGAAGGTATTCGACTCCTCACCGCTGGCACTATCGATTTCGCTGGGAGCGACCTCCCCCTCAGCCCGCGAGCGCTCGACTCACTCGGCTGCGGCGGCGCCATTCAGGTACCCACCGTCGCTGGAGCAGTCGCGATTGCCTATCACATCCCGGGCGTCGACACGCTGATCACCTTGGATCGCGAATCGCTCGCTGGAATCTTTTCCGGCAGGATCGTCCGGTGGGATGCTCCAGAGATTACGCGACAGAATCCGACCTTCACATTTCCACCACTGCGGATTCGCGTCGTGCATCGCAGTAGCGGCAGCGGCACTTCCGCGGCCTTCGCCGCGTACCTGCGCGGCACCCGGTCGTGGCATCCGCGATCGGACGACGAGATCTGGCCGGTTGGGATCGCCGAAGAGGGGAACGAGGGCGTCGCCGCCCGCGTACGGCAGACCCGTGGCGCGATTGGCTATATGGAAATCGCGTATGCGCGGCAGAATCTGCTCCGCACCGCGCGCATCGCCGACGCCGGTGGCCATCCGGTCGCGCCGTCGGTTGCGGGGGTGCGCAAGGCGCTCGAGTCCGTCCCGGTGACGCACCTCGAGCAGGCGGAGGCGGTGGTCAACTCCCGGGTTCCGGGTGCCTATCCCATTGTGGCGATCTCCTGGTTCGTGGTGCCCAAGCGGATCGCCGAGCCCGCGCGTCGCGACCGCGCCGTGGCTTTTCTGCACTGGGCACTCACCGACGGCACTGGCGACGCGGGGGCATTAGAGTACGTGCCGCTCCCGCGCGAGACTATCACCCACTACGATTCACTGGTCGGCACGATTGCGTCCGGCGCCTGTCCCAAAGCTCCTTCCCCGTGATATGAGCACGTTGCCTCCCCTCCGCCTCGCCGCTACCGAAGGCCCATATCGCCCGCAAGGCGAGGAAGGGGAGCAGCGAATCGCCGCCATCGACATCGGGTCCAACTCGATTCGACAGATTGTTGCGGATGTGGGGAAGAACGGATCCATTCGTGTCGTCGATGAAATGAAGGCCGCGCCGCGACTGGGCGCGGGTCTCTCCGAGACCGGTGCCCTGAGCGAAGGGCCGATGAATCTCGCCATCGAGTCGCTGCAGCGTATGGCCACGCTCGCCCGCCAGCTGGGCGCCAAACGCGTCGAGGCCGTGGCCACGAGTGCGGTGCGCGACGCCTCGAACGGCGCGCTCTTTCTCACGCGCGTCCGCCAGCAAACGGGGCTCAAGATCCGCCTGCTCGACGGCGCCGAAGAAGCGAAGCTGGCATATCGCTCGGCGCTCGCCCATTTCGAGCTCGGCCACGGACGCTGTGTCGTGATGGACATTGGCGGCGGCTCGCTGGAACTGGCCCTCGCAGCGGAAGGGCTGGTTGAGCACCTGGTATCCCTGCCCTTTGGCGCCCTTCGATTGACCGAACGGTTTCTCTCGAAGGGGAGTTCACACAAGGGCATCAAAAAGCTCCGCAAGCACATCCGCGACGAGATCCGCGCCGCGTTGCCGGTGCGCGACTGGCGCGGCGCCGAGGTCATTGGCTCCGGCGGAACCTTCACGAATCTCGCCGGCATCTTTCTCGCGCGGCACGGGATGCGCGCAGCACGCTCCGTCCACGGTACACGGATTCCTCGCGCCGAGGTGGAGCACATTCTGGATATGCTCGCCGAGATGTCGGTTGAGGAGCGACTGGCCGTCCCGGGGCTGAATGCCGGCCGCGCCGACATCATTGTCGCCGGTCTTGCGGTTGCCGCCGAAGTGCTGGCCCGTGTCGAGCCACGCGAGATTGGCGCGAGCGCCTACGGCATTCGCGAAGGCTTGCTCCTCGACGTGGCACGGATCAAGCCCAGCATCGCCGACCCCGGCGAAGCACGCGCGCGGTCGGTGCGGGAGTTTGCCGAACGGTGCCATTACGAGGAGCCGCACTCTCGGCAGGTGCAGAAGATCGCGCTCCAGCTTTTCGATTCCGTTGGGATGCGACTCGGCTGCGAAGCAGCGGATCGGCAGATTTTGTCGGATGCCGCGCTGTTGCATGACGTGGGCTACCACATCAACTACCAGAAGCACAACAAGCATTCGTACCACCTGATTCGGCACGCCGAGTTGCTCGGCATGTCGCCGACGGAGAAGGTGGTGGTCGCCCATGTGGCGCGATACCACCGCGGTTCACCGCCCGACCGGGACAAGCATCAGGAGTATGCGGCGCTCCAGAAGGGGACGCGCGCGCGGATCAAGCGATTGTCGGCACTCCTCCGTGTCGCCGATGGTCTCGACCGCGGGCATGTGGGTGCGGTGGAGCGTATCAAGGTGCGCTGGATGGAACGGGCGCTGCGTATTACGCCGGTGGCCACCCCGCGCGCCAAGACGCTCCGCCTCGAGCTGTGGGGCGCTGCGCGGAAGAGCGGGCTGCTCGCGGAGCTGATCGGGGTGCCCGTGGAGATTGTCGGGCCGGACGGACGCGTTGTGCAGGACGCGACGATGGCAGAGACTGTCGAGTAGGTCCGTCCCACCGCTGGGTTCAACAGACCGAGTGGCGGCCCGCAGTATCAGCCGAAGTGCGCCCCACTGGCATCAACCGCCCCCGAGACGCGGTGCGCGCGGGTGTCCGTTCCTTGGCCCCATGACTCAAGCATCAGTCGGGACTGGGTCGAGATTGCTGGGTCGCCGTTCACGTAACGCTTGGCGTATCCACCAGCGGCGCTCAACTCCCAGGCCTGCTGGTTGTCCGACAGATAGGTCTCAAGGAGCGACCGGAGGCGTAGGTGCAAGGACGGGTCCTCGATCGGCGTCGCGGCTTCCACGCGCCGGTCAAAGTTGCGTGGCATCCAGTCAGCGGAGCTGATCCAATACTCGTGGCTCCCGTCGTTCTCAAAGAACCAGAGACGCGAGTGTTCGAGGAAACGTCCCACGATGCTGATCACGCGGATGCGCTCGCTCACGCCCGGGATTCCGGGCCGGAGGCAGCAGATGCCGCGAATGATCAAGTCAATCTCGACGCCGGCCTTCGACGCCTCGTAGAGGGCGCGGATTGTTTCTTTGTCTACCAGCGCATTCATCTTGGCGATGATGCGTGCCGGACGTCCCGTCCGCGCATGCGCGGCCTCGCGGTTGATCTTGGCGATGACGGTGTCGCGCAAGCCGCCCGGCGCCACGGCTAGCTTGCGATAGATCAACTGACGCGAGAACCCCGTGAGCGCGTTGAAGAGGTCGCTGACATCGGCCCCGATCGCCTCGCTGCAGGTGATCAGACCAATGTCCGTGTACGTGCGCGCGGTGCGCCCATTGTAGTTGCCGGTTCCGAGGTGGACATAGCGGCGGATTCCGTCGGCTTCCCGTCGCACGACAAGCGCCGTTTTTGCGTGGATTTTCAGCCCCGGGAGTCCATAGGCCACATGTACGCCGTACGATTCGAGGGTGCGGGCCCACGTGATGTTGTTCGTCTCCTCGAAGCGCGCCTGCAGCTCCACCAGCACCGCCACCTGAATGCCGCGCTGCGCGGCATCGACGAGCGCCCGAACAATCGCGCCGTCACCCGATGTGCGATACAATGTCATCTTAATCGCGAGCGTTCGGTCGTCCTTCGAGGCCGCGGCGATGAAATGTTCGACCGATGCGGTGAAGGAATCGAACGGATGGTGCACGAGCAAATCCTGCGTGCGCACAACGTCAAAGATTGAGCGGTCGGCGTCGCGCAACTCGGTGGGCACCGCGGGCGCATAGGGAACATCGCGCAACTCGGGAATGTCGAGTCCGGCGAGCACCATTAGCTCGCTCAGGTCGAGCAACACTCCTCCCACTTGAACCTCGCGATCGCTGAGCGGTTCGAACTCGGCGTCCTCGGTCTCGCGGAGTTCGTCGAGGAGGACTGTGCGCAACGCCTCCGGCATCCCCTCCTGAACCTCGAGCCGCACGACTTCGCCGAAGCGACGCTGAAACACCTGCTCCTCGATCGTCGCGAGCAGGTCCTCCGGTTCCTCGGTGTTCGCGATTTCGAGGTCGCTGTAGCGGGTGATTCGGAAGGCGTGCGTCCCGACAATCTGCATGCCAGGAAAGAGCCGCCCGAGGTGTGCACTAATGACCGCTTCGAGCGGGAGGTATTGGTGCACGCGCCCTGGCACCGCGACCCAGCGTGAGAGCGACTTGGGGACTTTCAATCGCGCGAGGCGTCGCTCAGCCCCAACCTCGGGGTGGCGCAGCTCGACCGCGAGTGAGAGGGAGAGGTTCGAGATGTATGGAAACGGATGCCCCGGATCCACCGCGAGGGGGGTCAGGACGGGGAAGACCTGCTTGTCGAAAAAGGTGTCGACGGCGGCCCGTTCCGCATCGGTGAGGTCCGACATGGCGATAATCCGGACACCGTGCTGCCCGAGTGCGGGGAGCAACAGTTGATATAAGCAATGCTGCACCGACTCGGTCATCTCGCGCACACGGCGATTGATGTGATCGAGTTGCTGCCGCGCGCTCAACCCATCACTGCTCACGTGGGGAACGCGCGCCGACATCTGTCGACGGAGCCCCGCCACGCGCACCATGTAGAACTCGTCGAGATTGCTGTGGAAAATGGCGAGAAACTTCAGCCGCTCCAGCAGCGGATTCCGTTCGTCGTACGCTTCCGCGAGCACCCGGGCGTTGAACTCAAGCCAGGACAGTTCGCGGTTGATGAACAACCCGGCATCCGTATGCGTGTGCGTCACGACTTAGATCTTGATGGCCGTGGAGAGCAGGAGGTAGCTGATTGCAGCCATGGCGCCCGCGGCGGGAATGGTCACCACCCAGGCCCACACGATCTTGCTCGCGAGCCCCCAGCGTACCGCCGAGAGGCGGTTGGTTGCGCCCACGCCGACGATGGAACCGGTGATGGTATGCGTCGTGCTCACGGGAATGCCAAACTTGGTCGCCGCGAGAATCACCAACGCACCACCGCCCTCAGCGGCGAAGCCGCCCACGGGGCGCAAGCGCGTGATGCGCGAGCCCATGGTATGCACAATCCGCCAGCCGCCAAAGAGCGTACCGAGCGAAATCGCGGAATAGGCCGCGATCTCCACCCACCACGGAATGTGCGAGTTGTTGGCGAGATAGAAGTGGCGCCAGAAGCCGGTCTCGTTGACGAAATACCCTTGGGTCGCCACGAGCAGTCCGACGATGATACCCATCGTCTTTTGGGCATCGTTCTGGCCGTGCGCAAACGAGAGCAGGGCCGAACTCGCGAGTTGTCCCGGGCGAAATACTTTGTCAACGCGACGCGGCGACGCCTTCTGGAACAGGTTGAGCACCAGCGCCATCAGCAGGAAGCCCACCAGCATGCCCAGCGTCGGCGAGATGACGATGAACGACAGCGTCTGGATCCACTTGGTGCCCCACGTCAGCGCGGCGAAGCCACCCTTCGCAATCGCCGCACCAGCGAACCCGCCGATGAGCGCGTGGCTCGAACTCGACGGGATGCCGTAGAACCAGGTCAACAGATTCCAGATGATTGCGCCGATGAGCGCCGCACAGATCACATTCGCGTCGACAATGTGCTGATCGACAAAGCCGCCACTGACTGCCTTGGCGACCGCCGTGTTGCCGACGAACGCCGCCACGAAGTTGAAGGTCGCGGCCCAGCAGACGGCCGCGAACGGACTCAGCACGCGAGTCCCGACGATCGTGGCAATGGAATTTGCCGAATCGTGAAACCCGTTAATAAAGTCGAACCCGATCGCGATGATAACGATGATGAAGACGTACGTAAGCACAGGTTCAGCTATTCTTGAGTGAGACGCTCTCAAGCACGTTCAGCACATCTTCCGCTTCGTCGATTGCGTTCTCGATGTTGTCGTAGAGCTCTTTCCACTTGATGACGTCGAGCGCGTCGGGCGTCCCTTCGAACAGGGCGCCAACGGCCGCCGAATAGATGGCGTCTGCCTCTTGTTCGAGGCGCTTCATCTCACGACCAATCACCTGGACCTGGCGCGCATCCTTGAGCGAGGTCACGGCCAGAGCGATCTGCTCCGTCGCGGCAACAAGCACGCGCGTGAGCTCCTTCGCCGGCTCCTTGCGGTCTGTGATATGGAACATCTTGGCACGACGCGCGGCGCCGTCCATGAGGTCCACCACGTTGTCCAGCCGCGTGGCGAGCAGGTGGATGTCCTCGCGATCGAGCGGTGTAACAAAACTTCGGTCGATGCGGTTCATGATTTCGTGCGTGATGTCGTCGGCCCGGTGCTCGATTTCCTTGATCTGCACCACGTAACGATCGAGCTGCCCTGGATCTGTGAACAGTTGATTCAGGAGTGTGGCCGACCGCGTCATGAGGACCGCGAGGCCATCGAACAGTTCGAAAAAGCCTTCATCTTTCGGAATAAGCCGCACGGGGGGAAGCTCCGGGGCAAAACTGACAGAGGGGAAATGCTTAGATGTATGTATCAAATCTAGATAGCTGCGCGAACGCCAGCAAACGCCCGTGGTATCCTCAGCCCCCGTTGTGGCGCGACTGTTACGGAAAGACCCAAGACGGTCGATTCAACTAATTTGTCCGACGGCATCACAGCACCAGAACTCCATCGGACTCGCGCTCCTCGATGTTTTTTTCTCGTCAGAATCTCGCGATATGCCATTTTGGCACACCCATTCTGCGGCGAACCGCCCCTTTGGGTGTCAAAATGACCCATTTATATGGTCCCATCCTTGCTACGTACAGGGCAGCAGCACCACCACATCACCAACTAATCTCCTAAGGACCGAAAGAACATGGCTGACAAAGTCATTGGCATCGACCTCGGCACCACCAACTCCGTCGTCGCAGTGATGGAAGGTGGCGACCCGGTGGTCATCCCCAACGCCGAGGGCGGTCGCACCACCCCGTCCGTCGTTGGATTCAGCAAGGACGGCGAACGCTTGGTCGGACAAATCGCCAAGCGCCAAGCGGTCACGAACCCGCAGAACACGGTCTTCTCGATCAAGCGCTTCATGGGCCGCAAGATGCCCGAAGTCTCAAGCGAGATTGCCCGCGTCCCGTACGCGGTCAAGAGCGGCACCAACGATCTCGCCTCGGTCGAAGTCCAGGGGAAGCGCTACACGCCCCCCGAGGTCTCGGCGATGATCCTCCAGAAGATGAAGCAGACCGCTGAGGACTACCTCGGTCACCCGGTGACCAAGGCCGTCGTCACCGTGCCGGCCTACTTCAACGACTCGCAGCGTCAGGCCACCAAGGACGCCGGCAAGATCGCGGGACTCGACGTGCTCCGTATCGTCAACGAGCCCACCGCGGCCGCGCTCGCCTATGGCCTCGACAAAAAGGGGAAGAAGGACGAAAAGGTCGCCGTGTTCGATTTGGGCGGCGGCACCTACGACATCTCGGTCCTCGAGCTCTACGAAGTCGACGGCACCAAGCAGTTCGAAGTGAAGTCCACCAACGGTGACACCCACCTCGGCGGCGACGACTTCGACCAGAAGGTCATCGACTGGCTCGTGGTCGAGTTCAAGAAAGATCAGGCGATCGACCTCTCCAAGGACCCGATGGCGCTGCAGCGCTTGAAGGAAGCCGCCGAGAAGGCCAAGATCGAGCTGTCCGGCACGATGAGCACGGATATCAACCTTCCGTTCATCACCGCCGACGCCTCGGGCCCCAAGCATCTCAACTACCAGCTCACGCGCGCCAAGTTCGAGCAGCTCGTGGACGACCTCGTCCAGCGCACGCTCGAGCCCATGAAGAAGGCGCTCGCCGACGCCAAGATGCAGCCGTCGGAAGTCGACGAGATTCTGCTCGTCGGCGGCTCGACGCGTATTCCGAAGGTGCAGGAGGTGGTGAAGGCCTTCTTTGGCAAGGAGCCGAACAAGGGCGTGAACCCGGATGAAGTCGTGGCCGTTGGCGCCGCCATTCAGGGCGCCGTGCTCACCGGCGAGCAGAAGGATGTGCTTCTGCTCGACGTCAGCCCGCTCTCCCTCGGCATCGAGACGCTGGGCGGCGTGACCACGGTGCTTATCCCGCGCAACACGACAATCCCGACCAAGAAGTCGGAGGTGTTCAGCACCGCCGACGACAACCAGACCACGGTCGAGATTCACGTGCTTCAGGGCGAGCGCGAGCTCGCGGTCTACAACAAGACCATCGGCAAGTTCCAGCTGACGGGGATCCCACCCGCTCCGCGCGGCATGCCGCAGGTCGAAGTGACCTTCGACATTGACGCCAACGGCATCCTGCATGTCGCCGCCAAGGACAAGGCCTCGGGCAAGGAGCAGAAGATCCGCGTCGAAGCCTCGAGTGGCTTGAGTAGCGCTGAGATCGACAAGATGGTGAAGGACGCCGAGCTCAACGCCGCCGACGACAAGAAGAAGCGTGAGGAGATCGACACGCGGAACCGTCTCGACACGTTGGCATATCAGGTGGAGAAGGAGTCGAAGGACTGGGCCGACAAGGTGCCGGCCGAGCTCAAGACGCGCCTCGACGCCGCCGTGGCCCGTGCCCGTTCGGCGCACAAGGGTGACGACATGAACGAGATCACGGGTGCCTTAGAAGAGCTGAACGCGGCCTTCCAAGCGGCTGGTACGGCGGTCTATGCCGCGCAAGCTGCCGAGGCGCCCGCCTATGGTGCCGCCGCGGGCGAGGGTGCCCCGGCCGGCGAGAAGAAGGACGAGGTCGCCGATGCCGATTACGAGATCGTCGACGACGACAAGCACAAGAAGTAGTTATTGTTGAACTAGGTAGGCGGGGGCGGCGCGGAAACTTTCCGCGGCGCCTCCGGGTCTAAACGAGAGCACCATTCTCGCACACCGGATAACACGCCATGAGCCTCAACCTCTCCAAGCCAAAGATTGCCATCATCGCCAGCGTCGCCTTTGTAGGCGGCGTGATGTTCGCCTCGTCCATGGATTGGACGAAAATCGTCGGTGCCCAGATTCGCGGAACCGCTGGCAAGCCGCTCGCGAAGGTGTCGAGCTCGCTGATGGACCAGCAGAACTCCTTCGTCGCGATCGCCGAACATGTGACGCCTGCGGTGGTCTCGATTGACGCGCAGACGGACGCGCGCAAAGCGACCCGCTCGCCACAGATGCGGAATCTTCCTCCGGGCTTTGAGCAGTTCTTTGACGACCCGCGTCAGCAGGAGCGTGGATCGGAAGCCACGGGGACAGGCTTTATTGTCTCGAGCGACGGCTATGTGCTCACCAACAACCACGTGGTCGAAGGCGCTGACCGCGTGACCGTTGGCCTTTCGGACCGCCGCAGCTTCAAGGCCAAGGTCATTGGCACGGATCCGCAGACGGACGTGGCGGTGCTCAAGATTGAAGGCAAGGACCTCCCCACCATCGCGCTCGGCGACGATTCCAAAGTGCGCGTGGGTGAGTGGGCGGTGGCTATCGGCAACCCGCTCGGCCTCGACTTCACGGTGACGGCGGGCATCATCAGCGCGAAGGGGCGTTCTAACGAGCTCCGCGGGCTAAACAACAACGTGTACGCCATTCAGGACTTCCTGCAGACGGACGCCGCAATCAACCCAGGGAACTCGGGTGGTCCGCTCGTGAATCTTCGCGGTGAAGTGGTTGGCATCAATAGCGCTATCGCCAGCCAGACCGGCACGTACTCGGGCTATGGGTTCGCGATTCCGATCAACCTCGCAAAGACGGTGATGGACGACATTATCGCGCACGGCCGTGTACGCCGCGCGATCATGGGTGTTCGCATTCAGGAGATCACGGCGGAAGACGCACAGGTGAACGGCCTCAAGGAGATTGCCGGCGTGAAGATCGGCGACTTCCAGGGGGTTGAGAACAGTCCGGCCGAGAAGGCGGGGCTGCAGCCGGGCGACGTGATTGTGAAGGCGGACGGCAAGCCGGTGGACCGTGTGAGCACGTTGCAGCGGATTGTGCGCACGCACCAGCCGGGCGAGACGGTTGAGCTCGAAGGAGTGCGCTACGGCAAGAAGCAGATGTTCAAGATCAAGCTGATGGAAGCCGAGGGCGAGAAGGCCACGGTCGCGTCGGCGGTGAAGGAAAAGGACGCGCCGAGCACTGGTTCGGCGTCGACGATCGTGGTGAAGAAGCTTGGGATCACGGTGACCGCTCCGCCGGCCGAGCTCCTCAGGGCCGCCAAGTCCGAAGTGTTTGGCGCCTTCGTCAGGGAGGTCGAGCGTGGCGGTGCGGCTGCGGCGACACGCGCGATTGGCGTTGGCGATGTGATTACCGAAGTCGTGTTCCCGCAGAAGACGGTTATCAAGTCGGTCGCTGACTTGCAGAAGGTGATAAGCGGGCTGAAGGAAGGGGATTATATCGGAGTGAAGATCGCGCGCTACAATACTGATGGCACGGTGGGTCAGACGGGCATCGTGAACCTCCGCGTCGGCGGAAACTGAACACAAACTGGACTGCCGTAACCATCTAAAATCCGTCCGGTTGATGTAGCTTTGGATGTTGGATGCGAGAGTGGCGAAACTGGCAGACGCGCAGGACTTAGGATCCTGTGCCCTCATACGGCGTGTGGGTTCGAGTCCCACCTTTCGCATTGAGAACTTTTTTCCACCTGTAGGCGTTCAAGCGCACATGCGAATTATCGTCATCGGAAGCGGATTCGGCGGGTTAGCGGCGGCGATTCGGCTGCGCGCGCAGGGGCACGAGGTTACGGTGCTCGAGCAGCGCGACAAGCCGGGTGGGCGTGCATACGTGTGGCAGCAGGATGGCTTCACGTTTGACGCGGGCCCGACGATTATCACTGCGCCGTGGCTCATCGATGACCTCTTTGCGCTCGGCGGGAAAAAGACCGCTGACTATGTGCAGCTGGTTCCGATTGATCCGTTTTATAACGTGCGCTTTGAAGATGGGTCTGTCTTCCACTACAACGGCACCCGCGCTGACGTGCTGGCGCAGGTGCGCAAGTTTAATCCGGACGACGTGGCGGGCTACCAGAAGTTCTTGGCGAAGACCGCGGACATCTTCAAGACCGGGTTCGGCCTGATCGACAAGCCGTTTAGCACGCTCCGTTCGATGTTCCGCGTGCTGCCCGATCTGATTCGACTGCGCTCGGATAAGTCGGTGGCGAAGTTCGCGTTCGAGCACGTGAAGGATGACCGTCTGCGTCAGGTCTTTTCTTTCCATCCGTTGCTCGTGGGTGGGAACCCGTTTCAGACTACATCGATCTACGCGCTGATCCACCACCTGGAGCAGAAGTGGGGGGTGTGGTTTGCGATGGGTGGCACCGGCGCACTTGTGCGCGCTTTTGTGCGTTTTTTCGAGGATCTCGGGGGAACGCTTGCACTGAACAGCGCGGTCGAAGAAATTCTCGTGGACGATCGCACTGGGAAGGCCACTGGCGTGCGACTCGCGGACGGCACGGTGATGAACGCCGACGCGGTGGTGAGCAATGGTGACGTTGCCAACACGTACATGAAGCTGATTCCCTCGCGCCACCGGAAGAAGAACACCGATCGGAAGATGAAGGGGATGGCGTATTCGATGTCGCTGTTCGTGATCTATTTCGGCACGGACAAGAAGTACGACGACATCGCGCATCACGAGATTATTATGGGCCCCCGGTATCGTGAGCTGCTTGAGGACATTTTTACCAAGAAGATCCTCTCCGACGATTTCTCGCTCTATCTGCACCGCCCCACGGCCACCGATCCGAGCCTTGCGCCTGAGGGCTGCGATTCTTGGTATGTGCTCTCGCCGGTGCCGAACCTCGCCGGTGATGTCGACTGGGAGGCGAAAGCACAGGAGTACCGCGATCGGATTGTCGCGTATCTCGAGGAGCGGTATATGCCTGAGCTCTCGAAGCACATCGTGAGTGAGCGGCGCGTGGACCCGCGCTATTTCCGCGACGTCATGTCGAGCCATCTCGGGAGTGCGTTCTCGGTGGAGCCCACGCTCATGCAGTCCGCATGGATGCGCCCGCACAACGTGAGCGAGGACATCCCGAACTTGTATTTCGCTGGCGCGGGCACGCACCCCGGGGCAGGCTTGCCGGGGGTTATCAGTTCCGGGAAAATTGTCGCGGACCTGATTGGAGACGCGGCGTGATTTTCAAGACACTGAATGACGCCCGCCACTGCGAGGCGATTACCCGACACCACGCGCGGACCTTCGCCGTGGCCAGTCGGTTCTTGCCACCAAACAAGCGGCGCGGCGCATTTGCGGTGTACGCGTTCTGCCGGACTGCGGACGATATTGTAGACCGTGGCGCGACCGGTGACCGCGAGACGCTGCGGCGCGAACTTGCTGGGTACATGTCGGGGTTGCACGAAGCGATTGAGGGGCGCCCGGAGGGGCCGGTGTACCGGGAACTTTGGTGGACCATCAAGGAGTTTGGGGTTCCCGCGTCTGCACTCCTCGAACTGATGGGGGGCGTGGCCGTGGATCTGGCGCCCGCACACTACGCGACGTGGGCCGAGCTCACGTCGTACTGCGAGGGAGTGGCAAGCTCCGTTGGCGAGATGTGCACCTATGTGTTCGGCGTGAGCGGCGACGAGGCAAACCGCCAGCGTGCGCTACGTTTTGCCCGCACCCTCGGCGTGGCGCTTCAGCATACGAACATTCTGCGCGACGTGGGTGAGGATGCGGCGCGTGGTCGCTGTTATTTGCCGGCTGCTTCGCTCGCGGCTTTCGGTATCAGCACGGAGGAAGTGCTTCACAACCCATTGTTCGGACAGCAGGCGCGTTGGAAAGCCTTCATGGCGCACGAGATTGCCCGTGCCCGTGCCCTCTACGTTGCTGCGGCCCCAGGACTCGCGCTCCTTGAGCCCGATGCCCAGCGTTGCGCGCGCGCCTGTGCGGACGGTTACGCAGAAATTCTCAGCGCGATTGAATCGATTGACTACGATTCATTCAGCACGCGCGCGCAGGTGGGGACGTGGGCGCGTGGACGACTCATCTGGAGTATTTGGCGCAACGGAACGCTGAGTCCCGCTGAAGCGATCCCGACAGAACCGGTCATTCAGTGGGCCGGACAGACTTTCTCGAGACCCGAGGAAATGGCATCGTGAACCGGTTGGCATCGCTTTCCAAGATGGACCGCACCGCGTGGATCATGCTGCTGGTGCACGTCATGGCTACGATCTTCGCGTCGATGGCCTTCGCGACCATCCTCTCCGGCCCTCCCCCGGCGTGGCTGCAACAGGAACCGAACCGGAGCATCTACGAAATTTCGTGGAAGGTGAGCGGTCCTTTGGTGGTGTGCCTCGGCTTCTTGGCGGCGCTGCTGCACGCGGTCGGCCGGTTTGGCCAGGCACGCGCGACAAAGATGTTCGTGGCGGCGTCGCTCGTCTCCCTCTCGTCGGAGCTGCTCGGTACGAGCACCGGGTACCCCTTTGGTGGCTACTCATACACCAATCTGCTCGGCTATCGGATTGCGGAACTTGTACCCTTTCCGATTCCGCTGTCGTGGACGTTTATGCTGTACTGCTCCTTGGCGATGGTCGGGCGGCTGGCGAAGGCGGACGACTCGAATCTTGGCCGGTGGCGCTGGGCAGTGATCGGCGGAGTAATCCTGTCGGCCTGGGATGTCACCATGGATCCGGCAATGGTCGTCACCACGCACTGGTATTGGCATGCGCCTGGCTTCTTCTACGGCATGCCCCTGACGAACTGGATTGGCTGGATCGGGACCGGGACGGTGGTTGCGCGCGTGATGCTGCATTTTGTGTCGCCGTCTGAAGTGGCGCGCCAGTTGTCGAGAAGCCCGTTCCCGTTAGTGCTGTATGCCGTGAACGGAGTGCTGTCGACCACGATCTGCGTAACTCATGGATTCACATGGGCTTGGGCTGGCGGGATTGTCGCGATGGGGATTCCGTTGGCACTGTCGATGCGGCCCGTGGCCCAGAATCTGGCCACGGACGCAGGGGACGCTGCCGGCTCTGGGTCTGGTGCGAGATAGCCCCCCACCGGAGCTGTCCCGGGGTTAGATTTACGCTATAGATGTACGGCTCAACGACCCCGTCGCGGGACTCCCAGCGACGGGGTTCTTACCCATTTAGACGTCATGGATATCCAAGTCACTTCCCGGAAGTCTGAAGGCGCCGAGCGGCGCCTCGGCATCTCGGTGTCGGCCACTCGCGTTGCGGCGGAGAAGGAGAAGGCGGTCAAGCGCGTTGCCAAGCAGGTGCGCATTGCCGGTTTCCGCCCGGGGAAGGCGCCCGTAGCGGTCGTCAAGAAGCGTTTCAACAATGAGATTGAGCAAGAAGCGCTCGACGGCCTGATGCGCGAGGCCTACGCGCTCGCCATTGAGACCGAGAAGCTCGAGCCGATCACGCAGCCGCATGCCCACGACGTGAAGTTCGCCGAGGGCGAAGCGTTGACGTTTGAGCTGCACTGCGAAGTGAAGCCCGTGATTGACCTCGCTGTTGTGGAGGGATTCACGGTGACCCGCACGAATCCGGCAGTGACCGACGAGACGGTGAACGAGCAGATCGAGCACCTGCGTGATCAGCGCGCGGCCTGGTCGCCCGTCGAGGACAAGGCCAAGGAAGGCGATATGACCTCGGTGATGCTCGCCGTCGCTGACGACAGCGGCACGATTCCCGAAGGCAAGGAATACCGGATCGTACTCGGCTCCGGCCAGGCCATTCCGGCGATCGAAGAAGTCATCATGGAGCTGGCGCAGGGCACGACGGTGGAGCGTGCGGTGAAGTGGCCGGACGACTTCCCCGACGAAGCACAGCGTGGCAAGACCAAGACGGTGCGCGTGGAACTCAAGGACGTGAAGCGCAAGTCACTTCCGGCGCTTGATGATGCCCTCGCCCGCGAGCTTGGCGATTTCGACTCCGTGGATGCGCTGTTGGCGGCCGTGCGCGAGGACATTTCGTCGAACGCCACGCGCGAGTCCGACGCCGCCGTGCGGACATCGCTGGTGGAGAAGGTGATCGAAGCGAACCCCTTTGACGTGCCGCCGAGCTGGGTTCGTCAGTTGATGGGCGCCTACGCCGAAGCGTATCAGATTCCGGCGTCGGAAGCGGAGAAGTTTGGAGCGGAGTTCCGCACGATGGCCGAGCGCCAGGTGCGCCGCGATCTCGTGATCGAAACGATTGCGACCAAGGAAAAATTGACCGCGACTGAGTCCGACGTGGACGAGAAGGTCGCGGAGATGGCGACCGCGCGGGGCGCGGATGTGGGCCAGGTGTACGCCGCGCTGCAGAAGGCGGGGCGTCTCCGCGAGATCGAACGTGGGATTACGGAAGACCGGGTGTTCGGCTGGCTCTTGTCCAGAAACACGGTTGAGCAGGCGTAGGCACGGGGCACACGGGGCACACCTAGCAGCAGTTCATGGACGGCGCGCTCCTCGGGGGCGTTCTGAGACCAAGTCACCGACTTCAAGAGACGACGATATGCCGATCATTCCGAATCCGTACGTGATTGAGCGCTCCAGCCGCGGCGAGCGCAGCTACGATGTGTACTCGCGTCTGCTTATGGACCGCATCATTTTCTTGGGCACGTCGATCAACGACGACGTGGCCAACATGATCATCGCGCAACTTTTGTTCCTGGAAGCCGATAATCCTGGTAAGGACATTCATCTCTACATCAACTCGCCGGGTGGCGTGGTATCGGCTGGCATGGCGATCTACGACACGATGCAGTTCCTGAAGTCGCCGGTAAACACGATTTGCATGGGTATGGCGGCCTCGATGGGGTCGTTCCTGCTCAGCGCGGGCTCGACCGGCAAGCGGTCGGCGCTCCCGCACTCGCGGATCATGATCCACCAGCCGTCGGGTGGCGCGCAGGGCACGGCTGCGGACATCGAAATCCAGGCCAAGGAGATTCTCTATCTCCGCGCCACGATGAACGGGCTGTACGCCAAGCACACGGGACGTCCGCTCTCGCAGATCGAGCATGACATGGAGCGTGATTTCTTTATGTCCTCCGAGGAAGCCAAGACGTACGGCATCATCGACCATGTGATCACGAAGAAGGAAGAAGTGGCGGCGGCAGCAACGCTCACGGCCACGAAATAACGGTTTCGAATGACAGTTTTGTGAGCTTCTTCACAAAACCTGTGGCTGGATTGGCCCCTAGCCAGGGTGATGTTACGTGTCTGACCTGGGGGAGTCTCTAGGTACGGTCTGTGTTGAGACCCCCCGTTTCGAAGGTTCACTGCTCGCCGAGGCTCAACCGCGACTCATGACGACGATGTCCCACGATCGGCACCTCAGGTGCTCGTTCTGCGGAAAGTCCAAGGATACGGTGAGGAAGTTCATCTC
>JAPLKT010000082.1 GCA_026387895.1 Gemmatimonadota bacterium
AACGCCAAGGGTTGCGATGATTTGGCACTGTCCGTCGGCGTAGTAAGTCCCGACGGAGTTCGATGGGAACTTCTTCAATGTGGCCACGCCGTTGGCATCGGTGGTCGCGGTGGTGCTGGTCGCCATGGCGTTGGTGGGATCAAACTGGCAGGTCATCTCGCTTGGCTTCGTGCCGAGGCTAAAGATCACCGAGGTGTTGGCCAGCGGTTTCCCCATCCAATCTTTCACGGCCACGGCGAGTGGTTCAAAGAACGCCTCGCCGCCCTGGACGCTGGCCCCGGTGCGCGAGCGTGTCTGATTATCACCGCTCACGATGGCGAGGGTGGGCGGTCCCTGTACGACGGAGTAGAGATGGAAGGTGACGGTGGCGGCGCCGGAGGTGGCGATGATTTGGCACTGTCCGTCGGCGTAGTAAATGCGCGCCGAGTAGGAGCCGGTGGTGTTCGACATCTTGCCAAGGGTCGCGACGCCGTTGTCGTCGGTGACGATCGTGCTCTGCGCGTCACCACCAGGCTCAAACTGACAGGCCATAGCCCCCGGCTTGGTGCCGAGGCTGAAGATTACGGGAGTCTTGGCAAGCGGCTTCCCCGTCCAGTCGCGCAGGACAACGGTGAGCGGCACGTAGAAAGCCTCGCCGCCCTGAATGTTGGTGCCCATGCGCGAGGCGGTCTGATTGTCACCGCCCGTGATGGCGAGGGTGGGCGGGCCTGGCACGGCCGACTTGAGGTGGAAGGTCACGGGTGCTGCGGACCCTGATGTTGCCAGGATTTCGCAGTCGCCGTCCGCGTAGTAGATGCGCGCGGAGTTTCCGCTCATTTTGTTCATCGTGGCGATGCCTGAGGCATCCGCGTAGCTGAACCCAGGATTAATCCCGGAGGGCTCGAACTGGCAGGCCATCGCGCCTGGCTTGTTGCCCAGTTTCCATGTGATGAGTGCGCCCGGGATCGGCTTGCCTGCAGCATCTGTGGCACGGATGACGAGCGGAGCGTATAAGGCCTCACCGCCCTGAATATTCGTTCCAGAGCGCGTGGAGACTTGATTGTCACCGCTCAAGAGCTGCAGCGAGGCAGCGGTCTGACCGGTCGGTCCAGAAGCACCAGAGACATTCAAGTGGAACGTCGTTGTCACGGGACCAGCCGAGACGATCACTTGGCATTCGCCGTCGGCGTAGTAGGCATACACTGGGGCGGGGGCACCGTTAGAATTGAGCGTCGCGACGCCGTTGGCATCGGCGGTCACGGTCCCGTTAAACTGGGCCAGCTGACACACCATAGCATTGGGCTTCGCCCCAATGGAGAAAACCACGATCGCGCCTGGAATCGGCTTGCCACTGCCGTCCTTTGCTACGACGGCGAGCGGTGCAAAAAGCGCTGCCGGGATCCCTGCCCCCGGCAAGAGCTGATTGCGCGCGACAGTTTGGTTATCGCCGGACACGATGCTTAAGGCGCTGGGCGCGGCTGGCGGACCCGATGGAGTCGGTGCCCCGGCAATCGCGTTCAGGTTGAACGGTGCCGAGCGGTTGAACGCCGTGGCGGTCGCGATAATCTGGCACTGTCCATCCGCGCCCGAGATGACTGCAGCAGGGGTTCCCTTGCCGAGCTGTGAACGCCCATTCACATCGGTGATGTCTGTGAAATCTGTGCCCATGTTGGGGCCGAGCAGGCACGACATGTTGGCTGGATGCGCACCGACCTTCCACAAGACCGGCGTACCCGGGACTGGCTTGCTGTTGTTGTCGCGAATTTCGATTTCCATCGGTGCAAACGATGCGCTTTGGGCACCGTTGACCATCTGCGAGCGGGGGACGGTCTGATTGAACCCCATGTTGAGCAACAGCATCACTGTCGGTGCCGTGCTCGTCGTGCCGCCGGTCGTGCCGCCGGTCGTGCCGCCGGTCGTGCCGCCGGTCGTGCCGCCGGTCGTGCCGCCGGTGTTGGTGGCAGCGGTGGTGGCGTTCAGGCGGAAGGTCACCTGCGGGGCACCGTTCGCCATGGCGAAGATCTGACAGTCGCCGTCCTGACCGGCGATCCCGGCGGACATCCCGTTCATCTTCGCCAGTACGGAACTGCCCGATGCATCGGTGACACCGGAGACGGACCCGCTGTTGCTGGGGTCAATCATGCAGGTCATGGCGGTGGGATGCGGTCCGACCGTCCAGGTAACCGGCACGCCGCTCAGCGGCTTGCCCGTGCCGTCCTTGGCAAAGACCACGAGCGGCGCAAACATGGCCACGAGCTGGCCGTTGACCGTCTGGTTGCGAGCGGCGCTCTGACCATCACCGCTCATGGGGCTGAGTGCTGCGACGGTCGGCGCACTTCCGGTGGTCGAACCGCCCGTCGAACCGCCCGTCGAACCGCCCGTCGAACCGCCCGTCGAACCGCCCGTCGTGCCACCCGTCGTGCCACCCGTCGAACCGCCCGTTGTGCCGCCGGTCGATGCCGTGGTGCTCGCGGCCGCCGCGGGGGTTGCCGTCAGGCGGAACGCCGCGGTCGACGACCCGTATTTTGCCGTTACGACGCACTGACCAGCCGCGCCGAATACAAGCGCCGAGCTGCCGTAGACGCTGTTCGCAAGGGTCGAAGCACCCGACGCGTCTGTGGTTACGGTGTTCTGTGTTTTTCCCTGTGCGTCGAGGGCGCATGTCATACCCTGCGCGCGCGAGGTCACCGACCAGGTAACCGATAACCCACTCCCGAGCGCCTTACCAGTGCCGTCCTTCACCTGGACGGACAGCGGCTTGAACAAGGCGGTCGGGACACTGTTGGTCTGCTGGAGTAGGGCCGTGGACTGGTTGTCGCCACTCAGGATTGCGAGGTTCCCCGCCGCCGCCGCGGCCGTGGGAGCGGCCGTCTGGCCAGCAACTGGGGCAGTGGCATTGAGGTGGAAGGTGACGCTCGTGGCGCCCTGCGCCTGAACATTCACTAAGCACTGTCCATTGTCGCCAAAGATCGCGGCGCCGAGGGTGCCGGGGAGCTTCGAGAGCGTGGCTACTCCAGTCGCGTCTGTCGTAACCCTGCTATTCGTAACCGTGTTCGGGTCGATGACGCAGGTCATCTTTGCCGGATGCGACCCCACGGTGAAGATCACCACGGCGTTCGCGATGGGCTGTCCGCTACTGTTCTTGACCAGCACCTTGAGCGGCGCGAACGACGCGGTGGGCGTTCCGTTCGCCAGCGTGAGGCGTGGCTGCGTCTGATTGTCGCCCCCGGTAATCGTCAGGCTGTTCTGCGACTCGGCGCGTGCACTTAGGCCGAAGATGGCAAGCGCCAATAGCAGGAGGTTAGCTCTTTTCAAGACAAAGTCCTCGCTGGACCTGAGTAAGGGATTTTGCCCCTTTGTGATGACGCACCGGTTCTACGTTACCCTAACTGAACCCTCAATATAGATACGAAGCAATACTGCAAAATCCATCCAACTGTCACATATGTCATCACATTCGTGACAAAAATGTCATATTAGCCGAACGGACGGCTTGTGCGAGGAGAACGCACCAGCCCCGTCTCGGCGACCCTTTCAGGGAACACACTCTCGCTGTAGGTTTTTTGAGCAGGCGTATCGTTGGTGCACCGGTACTTTAGCGTCGGCGAAGCGTTCGGCTCAGGCACCGACCCTCCCTTTTCACCATTGGTTATGACCCTCATTCGTTCGCGCCTGCGTGTCGCAGCATCAGTCGCATCGCTGGCCTGTATTGCCCTCGCACCCCGGGTCGCTGCTGCCCAAGTGGTGCAACCTCTCCAGGCTGTTGGGGCTTTATGTGCTGTGAAGGGGAGTGCCGATCAGCCGCCGGCTGCCTCGGCTGCGGTATACCGATTGACCTCGGAATGCCTCGGCGAGCTTCGTTCCGCGCTGAACGCAGGCGCTTTTGGCCGCGCGCTCGAGATTTATTTTGGGGACTCGTACAACCCAGCGCTCGCGAATTGGGTGGTCTACGTGCGTGCCGACGGCTCAGTAAAGCAGGGCGTCATTCAAAAGGGTGTGGTTACCGATCTCCTGCGTGGCCAGAAATACATTTACACGTCGGCGTTCTTCGAAGCGGTTCCTACCAATCCGGCGGATTCCATTAGTCCAGCACTGGAGTTGTCGCGCCGCTCTGTCAACTTTCAAAAAGAACAGTTCACGACGGTCTTGGTGAACGCGTTCGGCGCTGGCAAGATTCCCGCCTTTGACGCTGGTGCGACGGTCATGGACTTGGATCGACAGATGTCGTTGCGGTTGGTATCCGACGATCCGCGGTCACCACTCTGGGCGGGTTCAGCACGCGTCGAGATCGGCGAGAACACGGACGTGCAACTCGCGCTCGCCGCGAATGGACGGCAGCGGCTTCCCGGCACGCTCACGCGATTGTACACCACACTGAACAACGCGAAGGCCACGCGGTGGGACCTTGGGCTCGGCATTGCCACGGCGTTCGGGTCTGGTTCAACGACGGTTGACGGTTCGGGCACGGAGCATGTCAGTTCGTCGTTCAAGGCCAACGTCTACCTCACCAGCTATCTCAATATCCTGCCCGCACGTCTCCCGCGGCTCCGGCACTCATGGTCGCTCGTCGGTGGGACAAACATCGCGAATGGTGCGTTGCTCGATGACCTGCTGACGGGAGTGGCGGTCGGTCGCGTCGTTGGGGACGCGGGCATCATGATGGGCGTCCTTTGGGAGTCGCGGAAGCGCGAGTCCGTGGATCCGATCACGCATGCGAATCGCACGCAAGACTACCGGCAGCCGCGGTTCTTCATCGGATTTGATTTGCGGGCATAGCAGGACGCGGGGACGGCGCACCTGCTCCGGCCCCGCGGTACGCAGGTGCAGCACATTCGCTCGCTCAGCTCCCTGGCTCGTCGGACGCGAAGTAGTCGAGCACCATCTGCTTCCCCTGCGCCCGGGTGTACACGTCCCCGGCGCGGGAGTCGATGACTCCGGCAATCACAGCGGCTACCTCGTCCACCGTCTGCGAGTTTGGGAACGAGCGCGAGTCGGGACCGCCGTGCAGGGCGTTGTTTCCGAACTCGGTCTGCACCACACCGGGTGACACCAACGAGAACTGGATGCCGGGGTGCGTCGCACGGACCTCGGTTCGGAAGTTCGCGGTGAGCGAGTTTACCATGTGCTTAGCCGCGCTATAAGCGGCGCGCATGGGTGCCATGGGCATCCGGCCGAGCATTGACGAGATGTTGATCACCTGCCCACTGCCACGCTCTTGGAAATGCGGGAGTACTTCCTGCATTCCATACAGGACGCTCTTCACGTTGATGCGGACCATGTCGTCGATGTCCGCGTCGGTGATGGCGGTGGGCATGCGGGTGATCCCGCGCCCCGCGTTGTTCACCCACACGTCGATGTGGCCAAAGCGCTCGATCGCCGAGCGCACCACGCGCTGGACGTCGTCGCGGATCGTGACATCAGCCACCACGGGGAGAGCCTGTGGGCCGCAAGCGACCGCGACGCGGTGTAGTTCCGCTTCGCGCCGCGCGGCGAGTACCACCGAATCACCCCGCCGTGCGAGGAGTTCGGCGAGTGCTGCGCCGATGCCGGAACTTGCTCCGGTAATAACAATGACTTTGGACATAGTTCGAAGAGTGCGAGCGGTGTGAGGTGACTGTATGGAAACGAACGCGTTGCGAGCTACGCCGCAATCGGCTCGCGCGCGTTGCCACGGCGTGACTTTCTCCATCCTTCCCAGGCGTTTGCCACCAGCAGGCCCGCGAGTAGGAAATAGGCGGCCCCGACCAACTCGAACACGGCGAAACTCACGACGGCGACAATCACCCCATAGATCAGCTGGTCGCGATGCTTCGGCGGCGAGGTTGGTGGGTCCGTCACCATGAAGAACGCAAAGAAGAGTGCGGCATGGAGGTCGGGCTCCCGATACAACTCAGCGACATGCCCGGGGTCGCCGAAGAACGCGAACGCGGTGGCCAGGGCATAGTAGGAACCAAGGAAGGCGAGCACGAGCGGGCCTTTGTTCATGCGGATGGTGATGAAGACCCCGGTCGCCGCGAGCGCGCCAATCCAGAGGATCGACATCTCGGGGAGCGCGCCCCACCAACTCTGTCCGGTGTCAAAGACGTAGAACGTCGCCACGAGCGCGAGAGCCGCTGGATTAAACACGTTGGCTTTTCGCGCACGGACGAGGTACTTGCTCACGACGCCCACGACCGCGGTGATTGCTGCGACATGCCAGGGTTCGTGCGGACTCAAAATGAGTGCCACGATCCATCCTGTGAGCATCGCCCCGTCGGGAAACACCCACCGTCCCCCGCGCCACCGGAGCAAGGGCGCGTCGACGAGCATCGCGGCGACCACGGCACCCAGTAGTGGCGGAGCGACCAGTCGCCAGCCTTCATGCGGTGCAGCGATCGCCGTGAGGATCACCAACACGATGGTGAAGAGTCCCTTCGGCGTGCGGAGATAGCGCTGAATCGCGTTGTTCTTATGCTGTCGTGACATCGGCAGTGTCGAAGTATTGGCGCATCCCGCGCGACACCGTGCGCGCGAGGTCTGGTGTGACGATTATCCCGTCGACGCCTTGATGCTCGAGGAAATCGATCCCGCGCTCTGGCCCCAAGACAAAGGCTGCGGTCCCAAGCGCATCGGCGACCATTGCACGTGGTGCAACAACGGTCACGCTCGCGACGCTCGCTGCGCGGGCGGCGGAGCTCACGAGTCGCGGATCGACGATATGGTGCCCGTTGCCGAGTGGGGCCGACCGCTCGTAATCGCCGCTGGTGCAGACGGCCGCGTTGGAGATGCGCAGGCGAGCCACCTCATCAGACGGGTTGCGCGGATGGCGTACGCCAACGGTCCACGGTTCGTCGTTCGTGTTGTGGCCGGCGAGATAGAGGTCGCCGCCGGCGTCGATGGCGAAGTTGCCGGTATCGGCGAGTTCGGCTGCTGCAAGATCGACGGCGAGCCCTTTGGCCACGGCCCCAAGATCCAGCACCAAGGGGCGGTGCAGGGTGATGGTGTGAGCTGCTTCGTCGATTTCCACGTCCCGCCAAGACACCATCGCGTCGGTGGGCAATCGCGACGGGGCGCGTGTGCCACTCTGCCAGGAGATGTCGAATCCGCGCGACTCCATTGTGGTGCCGATGGTTGGATCAAAGGCGCCGTCGCTCGCGCGCGCGACCGCAATCGCAAAGCGGGTGGCTTCGAACAGAATCTCGCTGGCCGCGAAGGGATGCCCGACGTGATGAACCATCCGGCGCAGTTCGCTCGACGGGTCGAAGCGACTACAGCACGCTTCGACGCGGGAGAACCAGTCGAGGGCACGCTGGGTGCGCATGGGGCGCTCTGCCGCGATTCCACCGACGAGTCGAATGGTGACCACGGTTCCCATCGCCGTGGCGGTGCGTTCGAAGGCGGCGGTCACCGCGATTTGTTGAGTGCTTCGACAACCGCGTAGTAGAACGCGTTGGTGCTCTGGGTGGCGCCCGACACGAAATCCACGTCGGCGCTTTGCCGCACAACCACCTGCTGCTGCAAGTGCGCGATCCATGAGCACGAGTAGCGGGTGAGGCACCGTGAAATCTGAGCCGAGACGATACGTCCGTCGGCGACCACCACCGTGGCCTCGATGTCGCCGTGCCGAGACGTTCCCCATCCGGTGTAGCTCCCGTCGTGCCACTGCGACCGCGGGCGCTCCGGTTCATGCGGTGCCGGTGCCGGCTTAGATGCCGGCGGGGGCGGGGGAGAGACCGGTGCGTTCACTGGAGCCGCTGCCACAGGCGCCGGCGCGACGGGCGTTTGTGCGACGGGCGTTGGCGCGACGGGCGTTGGCGCGACGGGCGTTGGCGCGACGG
>JAPLKT010000058.1 GCA_026387895.1 Gemmatimonadota bacterium
AGGCTGCCGAGTTGGTCGGCACCGCGCGGGCCGGACTGATGGTCGAACTGAAGAAACCCGTACCCATGCGCCATGAGATGCCAATCGCCCGCCATCCAACTCCGCGACGGGAGCGACACGGCATCGGGGATCCACGACGTGCCCGACGCGAATCGGTTCATGGGGACTCCCGCACCGAAGCGGACCATCGGTGCGTTCGACATCGCGGACATGTCGTGCCCTTCATGCTGCGCGTAAAGCGCTGATGGGGCGAGGACGAGCGCGGCCATCGCCGTCCAGAGCGTAGTCCTGCCCCCTCGGCCGATGTGTTGCCGCTCAAACTGAGTGAGTCTAACTATCATACCAATTAATAAATGAGGCTCGTGAAAAGTGCCACAGGTCCGCGCCTGCGGCTAAATTCACCCCATGGCCGCTGCCAAAGACGACGACGCCCTCGGCAAAGCATTCGACTGGCCCCTGGCCAAACGACTGTTTGGCTATGTGCGCCCGTATGGGCGGTTGGTGGTCGGTTCGGTTGTGCTGCTGATGATCGAAGGGGTGCTGCAGCTCGCGCAGCCACTGCTCACGCGCTATGTGATTGACGTTGCTGTTCCCGCGCATGATGTCGCAAACGTCCAGCGCAGTGCCTTGGCATTCGTGGCGGTGCTCGTCACCTTGCTTGGCACGTCGTACGGCCAAGTGCTCCTCACCACAAAGCTCGGTCAGTCGGTGATGCACGATTTGCGCAAGCAGATTTTCGCGCACGTACAGCGGCTACCGATCCCCTATTTCGACAAGACGCCAGTCGGACGGCTCGTCACCCGCATCACCTCCGACATCGAGTCGCTGAACGAGCTCTTCACCAGCGGCGTTGTGGCCGGACTCGGCGACCTCGTCACGCTGGTGGCCATCGCGGCGTTGATGGGAAGTGTTGACTGGCGTATGACGCTCGCTGCGTTCGCGGTCGTGCCGTTCATCTTCCTCACCTCGTGGGTCTTCCGTGCCCGCGTCCGCGACAGCTACCGAGACATCCGCACCCGCCTCGCCCGCATCAATGCGTTCTTGCAGGAGCGGCTGACCGGAATTCGGATCGTGCAGCTCTTCGGCCGTGAGCGCGACGAAGCCGAACGGTTCGCGGCGCTGAACCAGTCGCATCTCGACGCGCATCTAAAGTCCGTCACCGTCTACGCGCTCTACTTTCCCGCCATTGAGATACTCACGACAATCGCGCTCGCGGCGCTGATTGTCACCGCAGTGCCGCGTGTCGCTGGGCACGTGCTCACGGTGGGGACTGTGGCGGCGTTTCTTCAGCTGGCGCGTCGCTTTTTCCAGCCGCTGCAGGACCTCTCCGATAAGTACAACACGCTCCAGCAGGCGATGGCGGCGAGCGAGCGGGTCTTCGCCTTGCTCGATACACCCGTGCCGGTGGATGCCGCGCCCGACGACGTTGCGCCGTTAGCGGCATCGGCCGGGGTGACGGTGACATTCGAGGATGTCTGGTTCAGCTACGGAGGCCCCGACGCCGCGTCGCTCCCCGATCCCCAGTGGGTACTCAAGGGGGTGAGCTTCACGGTGCGTCCAGGGCACACGCTGGCCTTGGTTGGACACACGGGGGCGGGAAAGACCACGGTGATTAGTCTGCTGCTGCGGTTCTATGATCCACAGCGTGGCCGGATTCTGATCAACGGGCGCGACATTCGCACCCTCCCGATCGACACACTGCGCTCGCACGTGGGCTATGTGCAGCAGGACATCTTCCTCTTTGCCACCGACATCGCCACGAACATTCGCCTGAGCGCGTCGCTGAGCGACGCCGACGTGAAGCGCGCCGCGGTGCGGGTGGGGGCGGACGCCATCATCACACGATTCCCCGATGGCTACCAGCACCAGCTCGCCGAACGCGGGGCCAGTGTGAGCGTTGGGGAGCGGCAACTCCTCTCCTTTGCCCGCGCGATTGCCGCTGATCCCGCTTTGCTTCTGCTCGACGAGGCCACAAGTGCCGTGGACAGCGAAATCGAGGCGGTCATCCAGCAGGCGCTCGCCGAGTTGATGCAGGGGCGCACCACTATTGCGGTGGCGCACAGGTTGAGCACGATCACTGCCGCGAACGAGATTCTGGTGATGCACCACGGGGAGATTCGGGAGCGCGGCACACATCGCGAACTCTTTGACGCGAAGGGGCTCTATGCTCGGCTCTATCGCCTTCAGGCCGGTGCGTTCGCCGACACCGTGCCCTCGGGGTGATTACGGTTGCCTCCCCTGAGAGCAGGGGCTAATTTCCACATTATGCCTCCCATCGATCACGACGCTCAGCGCGTTCCGCTGGAGCCCGCAGCCCTCGTCCCTACGGTACGCTGATGCCGCTGCAACTCTCGGTGGGCGCACGGTCCGATGTCGGAATGGTCCGCCCCGGCAACGAAGACAATTTCTTCGCTGAGGCTGATGCTCGTCGCGGCGTGTTTATCGTTGCGGATGGGATGGGGGGGCATGCCGCCGGTGAAGTCGCAAGCGAGATGGCCGTGCAGATTATCTCGCGGCAGCTGCTGGAAATGTCCTCGGTGCTCGCCCCAGACGCGGCCGACCGTGTGCAGCAGGCCATGCGCGAGGCGAATCGCGCGATTCACGAGCGTATGCTCGCCGAAGCCGACAAGCAGGGGATGGGGACGACTGCGAGCGTGCTCATGCTCTCCGATAATCAATACTTGGTCGGACAGATTGGCGATTCACGTGTTTATCTGCTCCGCGGCGGTGCGCTCACGCAAATCACGACCGATCATTCGTACGTGCAGGAACAAATGGATGCCGGGCTCCTCACCCCGGAGCAGGCGCGCCGTCATCCGTACAGCAACGTGATCACGCGTTGTGTGGGGTCCTACCCGGACGTCGCGGTTGACATCTTCTCAGGGGAGATGTTTCCCAACGATGTCTTCCTCGTGGCGAGCGATGGGCTCACCGGGATGGTGGGCGACCAACGCCTCCAGAATCTCCTGCTCGCAGGCAACGGACCAGCGCGGATGGTGGATGCCTGCATCGCCGCAGCCAACGGGCGCGGCGGCACCGATAATATCACGGCGATTATCATCCAGGTGACGGGAGTCGACGCCGCGCTCGCCAATGGCTGACGCTCCGCTCACGGACACGGTAGGCGACATCTCCACGCTCTACCTCGGCAACATCCTGTACGCGCTGGAGCGGTGCGCGCTCTCGCTCGAGGACGAAGGGAAGCGTGAAGACGCGGCGTTCTACCGCGGGATCGGCCGGAAGCTGGCCGAGGCGCACGGGCTGGAGAAGAGCGGTCGTTAGCGGGTTGCTCGTTCGTTAGTGCGCGTCAAGCACAGCGACAAGCGTCGCCGGCTCCACGGTGACACGCCGCGCGGTGAACACGCGGAGCCAGCGCGCTGAACCGTAGAGTGCATCCGACAACTTTGGTAGGTCGATTGCTCCGGCGAGTCCCGCCTTCGTGAGGCGTTGCACCGTGCCGTCGATAGTGCGCACTGGCATATCGAGTGAGAGCATCTGCGTCTTAGCCGGATAGTCGAGTAACACTTCGTCGCGGTGCAAGCCGAGCGATGCGGCGAGCGCGACTTCGCAGGCGGCGGTGCGCGCCCTGTCGTCGGCAATCCACTCGTAGCGATCGGCGTCGAGCTGCGCGGCGGGCGATTCCCACGCGCGCTTGTAGAGATGGCGTCGGAGCAATGCGTGCTGTAACGCGCTCCGACTCGGAGACGGCGCCGCTTGATCGAGCGCGTGGAGCAGCCCCTCGTCGCTGAAACGTCCAACCGCGGCCGGATCGATCACGCCGTCGGCGAGGGCGAGTGACACGAGCCTTTTGTACATCGCCGTCGCGCTGCGCACCGCATGATGCCAGTACACGTTGCGGTACATCTGGTACTTGGCGAACAGCAGTGACTCGAGCGCGGAGAGCCCCTTAGCGCGCAGTCCAATGGTCAGAGCGTCCGTCTCGGGATCGTTGACCATCACCAGTGCATGGATCAAGCGGTCCTCGTCGATCTCGCCGTAGGGGACGCCGCACATGAGGGCGTCGCGCTTGAGGTAGTCGATTTTGTCGAGGTCGATCGAGCCACTAATCAAGCGCTGGAGAGGGCTCGCGCTCGTGCCGCAGATGAGCGCGAAGACGCGTTCCGGTGCGTCGGGGCCGATCTCACGACGCAGAATGGCGGCGACATCCCCCTCAGTGATGAGCGGGCGCGAGAGCTCCTCGTGATGCGGCATCCCGATCTCTTCGAGCGCGTGCGAGAAGGGATAGTGGCCAATGTCGTGCAGCAGCGCGGCGGCGGTGACGATCTCTGGTTCGTCGCTCGCGACCTGATCGAGCGCGCCCGCCTCACGCAGGTTCGTAATCGTGCGGCGCGCGAGGTGGTACGCCCCCAGCGCGTGCTCGAAGCGGGAGTGCGTCGCACCCGGGTAGACAAGATGCGCGAGCCCTAGCTGGCGCACGTATCGGAGCCGCTGAACCGGGGTAGTGTCGAGCAGGAGTTCCGCGGTGTTGTCCACGCGGATGTTGTTCCAGAGCGGGTCGCGAATGAAAGTCACCCTAGGAATCTCAGGGGGCGGGGTGACAATCGCAACATCGATCCAACGCACGAGGGGCCGGCGCACTGCGCGGGCCCCTCGTCGTTTACCCGTCGAACGGACGTCGAACGGACGTCGAACGGACGTCGAACGGACGTCGAACGGACGTCGAACGGCGCTCAGCCCTTCGGCCCCGCCGCAATGATCGCCGCCGACACCGCATCACCAAACTTCGTGATGTTGTCGCGGAACATCCCCGCGAGCTTCGCCGCCATCGTGTCATACGCAGCGGTGTCCGCCCACGTGCCACGCGCGTCGAGCACCTCGGCCGGCACGCCTTCGATCCCCTGCGGGACGTTCAGGCCGAACACCGGATCAGTCTTCACCGGAGCGTTGTCGAGCTTGCCAGCCAGCGCCGCTCGCACCATCGCGCGGGTCAGGCTCAGCTTCATGCGGCTACCCGTACCATACGCGCCGCCGCTCCACCCGGTGTTCACAAGCCACACCTTGGTGTCGGGGTACTTGTCGAGCAGCCCGCCCAACATGTTCGCGTACTTGGTCGGGTGCCACACAAGGAACACGGCGCCGAAGCAGGCGCTGAACGTCGCCTGCGGTTCGGTGACGCCACGCTCCGTGCCCGCCACCTTGGCGGTGTAGCCCGAGAGGAAATAGTACATCGCCTGCTCGCGGCTCAACCGCGCGATCGGCGGCAGCACGCCGAACGCATCGGCAGTCAGGAACACCACATTCTTCGGCACGCCACCGCGCCCACTCGGCACAAAGTTGCGGATGTAGTGCAACGGATAGCTCGCGCGGGTGTTCTCGGTGATTGTCTGGCTCTCGAACTTCACCTTCTTGGTCTCGTCGAGTTCCACATTCTCGAGGATCGTGCCGAACATCTGCGTGGTCGCGTAGATGTCGGGCTCCTGCTCCTTGGAGAGGTTGATCACCTTGGCGTAGCAGCCACCTTCGAAGTTGAACACACCGTCCTTGCTCCAGCCGTGCTCGTCGTCGCCAATGAGCCCGCGGTCCGGATCGGCCGAGAGGGTGGTCTTGCCGGTGCCCGAGAGGCCAAAGAAGAGCGCGGTGTCACCAGCGGCCCCAATGTTCGCCGAGCAGTGCATCGAAAGCACGCCCTGCTTGGGGAGGTAGTAGTTCATGACCGTGAACATCGCCTTCTTGAGCTCGCCGGCGTAGCGTGTGCCGCCAATCAGGATGGTACGCTTGGCAAGATTCAGCACGATAAAGGTCGTGGTGCGCGTGCCGTGCTTAGCCGGATCGGCCTGGAACTCCGGCGCATGCAGGATGCTGAAGTTCGGCGCGAAATTCGCGAGCTCGCCAGCGTCCGGGCGGATGAACATGTTGCGCACGAAGTTCGCGTGCCAGGCGTTCGGCGTGACATAGCGGCAGGAGAGGCGGAGCGCCGGATCGGCGCCGCAGTACAGATCCTGCACAAAGAGCTCGCCAAGGCCATTGAGATACGCCTGAACGTCCGCTTGGAGAATCTCGAACTGCTCCGGCGACATCGGCTGGTTCACGGCGCCCCAATCGACATCGTGTTCTGACGACGGCTCCCGGACGACAAACTTGTCCTTGGGCGAACGGCCGGTGTGCGGCGAGGTCACAGCAACAAACGGACCCATGTCGGCCAGTTCGCCTTCTCCCTTGCGGATGGCGGACTGCGTCAGCTGAGGCGCGACGAGGTTCCAATGCAGCGTGCCCTTGGGGGCGAGACCCTGTGCATCGAGTCCGTTTTTGCTCACACGCGAATCTGCGGTGGTCGTGTCAGGCATGGTCGTGAGAAAATGAGGTGGGGTTCGTGACTAGCGTTCGGTGGAGCGTTCGGTGGAGCGTTCGGTGGAGCGTTCGGTGGAGCGTTCGGTGGAGCGTTCCTGCGCGTCAAGCACGGCCACCGCAGCCATGTTGACGATCTCCTGCACATCGGCGCCCTGCTCGAGCACGTGCACAGGATGCTGCATCCCGACGAGGATCGGCCCAATCGCTGTGGCCCCGCCGAGCTTGGTGAGCAACTTGTAGGCAATGTTCCCGGCACTGAGATTCGGGAAGATCAGCACGTTCGCCTCGTCCTTGAGCGTGCTGAATTGATACCGGCCGGCGAGAATCTCCGCGTCGAACGCCGTGTCCGCCTGCATCTCGCCGTCAATCACGAGTGACGGATCCATACGCCGCGCGAGCTGTACCGCTTGTGCCACTTTTTCGGTCTCGGGATGCTTCACGGATCCGAAGTTCGAGAACGAGAGCATCGCGACCTTTGGGCTCACCCCGAAGGTTCGCGCCGCACGCGCCGACGACACGGCGATCGTCGCTAGCTCTTCGGCGGTCGGATCGATGTTCACGGTGGTATCACCAAAGAACACGACATTCTTCTCGAACACGAGCATGTACAGACCGCTCACGAGCCCGGTGCGAGCGTCCGCGCCAATGACTTCAAGGGCAGGGCGCACCGTTTCCGGATAGTGCTTGCCGACGCCACCAAGCACGGCGTCGGCGTCGCCGCAGGCGACCATCACCGAGCCGTAGTAAATGCCACGGTACAGCCGCTGGTGCGCCTCGGCGAGCGACAGTCCCTTGCGCTGCCGCTTCCGCCACAGGAACTCGGCGTACCGATCACGGTTCGTGCTGGTACCGGGGTCCTCGATCCGAATTCCGTCGAGCGGGATTCCGTTGGCCTCGGCGAGATCTTGGATTTTCTGTTTGCGGCCGAGCAGGATCGGATGCGCGATGCCTTCGTCTACGAGGATTTGCGCCGCGCGCATAATCTTGAGGTCTTCCCCCTCGGGGAAGCAGACGCGCTTCGGGTCGTGGTGCGCACGATTGATGATGCCGCGCATGACCCCGCGCACGCGTCCTAGGCGCCCTTCGAGTTCGTCGCGGTAGTGCTCGATGTCGACGAACCCCGTGGCGGCACCGCTGGCGACCGCGGCCCACGCAACGGCGGGTGCCACCCAGAGCAGAACGCGCGGATCGAAGGGGAAGGGAATCAGGTAGTCGCGTCCGAACTTGACCGAGCTCAGCCCGTAGAGCTGCGAGACGGTGTCGGGCACGTCTTCCTTGGCCAGCGCGGCGAGGGCGCGCGTGGCTGCCATCTTCATTTCTTCGTTGATTTCCTTGGCCCGAACGTCGAGTGCACCGCGGAACATGAAGGGGAAGCAGAGGACGTTGTTGATCTGATTGGCGTAGTCGCTGCGCCCCGTGGCGATGATCGCATCGTCGCGCACTTCGCGCACCTCATGCGGAAGAATCTCCGGCACGGGGTTGGCGAGCGCAAAAATGATCGGGTTGGGAGCCATCTTGGAGATCATGTCGCCGTTCACGGCGCCCGCGGCGGAGAGCCCCACGAACACATCGGCGCCCACGAGTGCGTCAGCCAACGTCCGGCACTTCGTCTTCTGCTCGAAGCGCTTCTTGTACGGGTCCATGTGCCCCTCACCGCGGCCCACATAAATCACCCCTTCGCGGTCGCACATGAGCAGGTGCTCACGCTTCACGCCGAGGGCGATGTAGTGATTGGCGGTGGAAATGGCAGCGGCGCCGGCGCCCGAGAACACAACCTTGATTGCGGCGATGTCCTTGCCCGACACCTCAAGCGCGTTGAGGAGCGCAGCGCCGGAGATGATCGCGGTGCCGTGCTGGTCGTCGTGGAAAACCGGAATCTTGAGCGTGGCCTTGAGGGTCTCCTCGATGAGAAAGCAATCAGGAGCCTTGATGTCCTCGAGGTTGATTCCGCCGACGGTCGGTTCGAGGAGCTGGCAGAAGCGGATGACGTCCTGCGGGTCTTCGGAGCCGATCTCGAGGTCGAACACATCGATATCGGCGAACTGCTTGAACAGGTTTCCCTTGCCTTCCATGACTGGCTTGCCGGCCAATGCGCCGATATTGCCGAGTCCGAGGACGGCGGTGCCGTTGGTGACGACGGCGACCAGGTTGCCCTTGGCGGTGTACTTGTAGGCGTCTTCGGGATTCGCCTTGATCTCGAGGCAGGGTTCGGCGACACCTGGGGAGTAGGCCAGCGAGAGATCCCGCGCATTCCCGAGCGGCTTAGTGGGAACAACGGCAATCTTTCCGGGCCGTCCGCGCGAATGATAGTCGAGAGCGTCTTGGCGTTTCATAAGCGGAGAAAGATACTCAATTGCTGGCGCGGGCGAGAGTGTTTTTTCGGTCTTTATTCGTGGTAGGCGCTGTACAGCTATCTGACGCTGTCGTCGCCGTGCGCAGGGCCTGCTTGTGGACGACGGAAACAGTGCGGGGGACGAAGCTGAGCCCCGTCCCCCGCGTCCGTGTGTGCTGTGCCCCCGAATCGCGCGAGCCTCAGCGCTTGAGCGACCGCACGACCCACGCGGCCAGTGCCATGACGGTACTGCACGCGATGATGGCCGGTCCAGAAGGCAGGTCAAACGGGACCGACAGCGCGAAACCAATCAGCGACGCGAGTAGGCCACTGAGAATCGCGACCGTGAAAATCCCCGCCATACTCCCCGCGAGCAGAAGCCCGGTAACCGCGGGGAGCACGAGGAAGTTGAACACAAGCATCACGCCAGCGAACTGCATAGCGAAGGCGATCACCAACCCGAGCGTACCGTACAGCAGGAGATTCCACCGTGTGACCTGGTATCCCATGGTGCGCGCCGTCTCGCGGTCGAACGAGACGAAGAGGAACTCCTTGTAGAACACGAGGTGTACGAGCAGCACCGGGATCGTGACCGCGAGGAGCACCGTCGTGTCGGCGAGGGTCATGCCCAGGATGTTCCCCTGCAGGAAGATGTCATGCGCCTCGCCAGTCGTCGCTTTGGAAATCAAGAGAATGCCAGCGGCCGCCGCGCCAGCGTAGGTCACGCCAATCGTGGCGTCCGGCGGAACCCCGGACTTGGATCCGCCTCCCGCTCCAAAGAAAAGTGCGCCGAGCATCGTAATGAGGAGCGACATCGCAACCGGATGGCTGGTCAGCACACCGCCGATGCCGAGCCCGCCGAGGAAGAGCGCCAGGCCAATGCCGGCGGAGGAGAGCTGAGCCAGCGCCGCGCCGACGAAGACGATACGGCGCAACACGACGTACACCCCCAACACGGAACAGGCCAAGGCAATCACGAGCGCACCGTACAGCGCTTCGCGGAAGATCAGAATCGTGCTAAGCATGCGTGTGCGCCCCGGTCGTTGGCTGTGCCGCCACTCGACGTGCGACAACCACGCGATGCCCATCGAACACCTTGACGTCCACCGGAATCTTGTACATCGACGACAGTGTGGCCTCGGTCATAATCTCGTCCACGCGACCAATCCGGAACCCGCCTTCCAGCACGAGCGCGATTCGCTCGACATAGTTGGCCACCTCGTTGAGCGCGTGGCTCACCATGAGCACGGTGAGTCCGTCCTGCGCATGAAGCTCACGCACAAGACTGAGAATCTGTGTCGTTGCCACCAGATCCATCCCCTCGGTGGGCTCGTCGAGCACGAGCACGGTGGGCTCGCCCACCAGCGCACGCGCGATCAGGGCGCGCTGTTTCTGACCGCCCGAGAGCGATCGGAGTTGTTGCTCGGCGAGGTGAGCGATCCCCACATGTTCGAGGGCTGCGATCGCCAACGCGCGATCCGTCTTGGTTGGCCGCCGTCCAAGTCCGATGCGATCGTACCGACCCATCATCACGATTTCGACGACTTGGAGCGGATAGACAGAGTCGACCGACTCGCGCTGTGGCACGTAGCCGAAGCGTAGGCCGGGCCGAACCGTCACGGTGCCGGAGAGCGGCGACAGCGAGCCAAGAATGTTGCGGAGCATCGTTGTCTTTCCCGCACCATTTGGCCCGACGAGACCGAGGAAGTCGCCCTCCGGGATCTCGTAGCTAATGTCCGTGAGGATTTTCTTGGCGCCGTAGCCGAGCGTGGCGTGATCAAACGTGACGAGAGCGCTCATTTCACGCGGGTGGAGAGTTCGGTGACATCGTGCTGCATGAGTTGGAGGTAGCTGGTGATTCCAGGAACACCGCCGACCGATGGTGGCAGGATGAGCACCGTCGCTCCCGTCTGACGCGCCACCAAGTCCGCCACCTTCCGATCGTAGAACGGTTCCATGATGATGACCTTGGCCCCGCTGGCCTTCACCGCTTGCACGACCTGGAGCAGGTGACTCGGCGACGGGGGGACGCCAGGCTTCGGCTCCATGTAGGCCACAATCCGCATGCCTGTGTACTCAGCGAAGTAGTTCCAGCTCGTATGCCACGCGACAACCGGCTTGCCCTTGATTGTGGCGAGCTGCGCCTGCCAGGCCGACTCGGCGGCCCCAAGCTTGGTCTCAAACGCCTTCTCGTTCGCGGCGTACTCCGCGGCGTTCTTGGGGTCCAGCTCGGAGAACTTGGCCAAGAAGAGCTTCGCGATACGCCGACCATTCTCAGGGTCGAGCCAATAGTGCGGGTTCCCAAGCGGATGCACATCACCCATCGAGCGATCAACGCTGCCGCGCGGAACATCAATCACCGGCATCGCCTTGCTGACGTCGACGTACCCTGAACCGCCGAGCTGAATCTTCGGGTTCCGCGCTCCATCGAGTAGAAGCGGCATCCATCCGATTTCTAACTCAAGGCCCACGAACGCCCAGACATCGGCGTTGCGGAGCTGCAACACAAAACTCGGCTTCGCTTCGATAAAATGCGGATCCTGAAACCCCTCGCCGATGTGCGAAGCCTTCACTTTGTCGCCACCGACCGCCGACGCGATGTCGAACAGGTCGGTGGTACTGGTGACCACTTTCAGCTGAGCCTGCATCACCGTCGGTACGACGAGCCCGACGACAGCAATCCATTGACGAACGTTCATACGTATGACTCCTCGGCCCGGAGACCGATCAGAATGCCTCAGAAGGGATGCGGCTTGTGCGGACCGACGGAGAAGACCGCCTGCAGCAGCAACCGGTCGAGTCCGGTAGCAGACCCTTGGTTCACCCGCTCGTACGATGCCACCAGCTTGGAGAAATCACTCGGAAACCACTCGAGTACCGCCGAGCCTGCCGTCAGAGTTGCCCCCGCGGCCATCGGATCCTGCACGTTGTCGTACCGGCCCCCAAGATAGAGGCGTTGGCTCAACTGCCATCGCGCGAAGACGTAGCCGCCGGTGTAATCGCGGGTTGGACCAGCGTACCCTCGGATAAACCCCGGTGCTGGATCGAACAGGGGGGAGAGTGCTGGAAGCGTGGGATTCCGCTCGTTGAGCTGTCGCATCACCTCGGCTTGCAGGATGAACGACCGGTAGATCCCCTGTTGGAGTGGCTTCCACCGATACGTGAAATCCATGCCGATGACGCTTTGCCGCGCGCCGACCGCGCTCGCGGTAACGTTGTCCGCCGTCGTGAAGGACGCAACAAGTGGTTGCGCGACTTTGCCCGTCATCGCGCTCGCCGAGAGTTCGATATTCGCGTTTTGCGAGATGTCCACGTAGCTCCGGAGGCGCGCCGAATACCCGAGCCCGTCGAGATTGCGGTTCACCGGCTTGTCGACGGTCAGTCCGTCCGGCGTGTCGATAAAATGATCCACGACGCCGACGATGAGTTCCTGATAGAACCCAAAGGGCGCCATCACCATGCTCGTGGTCACGCCAGTCCCCTTGAGGCCATCATCGCTCAGAAAGCGCTGAAGGACATAGGGGTACTCGACCGTGTGCAGGTCGTGGCGATGCGTGGTGTTCTGCTTCCCTAGTGGCATCAGGAAGCGGCCCAGCTTTGCCTGCACTCCAGCTGGCAGTGCTGTCGTCGTGAGGAAGGCCTGTTCGATCGAGATTTTCTCGGAGTCGTTGATGCCGAGGAAGAAGTCGGCCCGGAAATACGGGTCCACCACGGACTGAACGGAGAGTTCTACTTCGCGGACGCCAAAGCGGGAGTTATCCGCTTGGGTGCTGCGCTTCGGCGACAGGTCGCCGACGAGGTCGCCGACCGCGCTGAAGTCGGGCATCATCCGTGGGTTGGTGCTTCCTTGTGCACTACTGATTGCGGCTGGTGCGGGCTTCGCGGCTGTGGTGATCTTCTCGAACTCCTTCATCAGCGCAATGGAGTCCGCAATCGTGCGGGCGGCAGAGTCAGCCGTCGACGGGAGCGGCTTCGGCGGAATGCCGGACTGCTGTGCCGTCGCGGGCGACGCGATGACGATGAGCACGAGCACCCCAAGGAGGGTGTTGCGCATAATGGATGGGATTGATGGTCCTGAGAGTGGCGTTCACGAGTGAGCCTGAACGCAGGAAGCCGGGACGTACCCGGCGGCACGACTCAGGAACGCGCGGGCGGTGCTCGCAACGAGACGACGCGCAACTGCGCGGCGCGCACGGGGCGCGCCACATCCGTCACCACCGCAGACGGGCGAATCCACTCCGTGATGGCGAACGTGGGACGCGGCGGGAGTGTGCTTTGCTGCAGTTGGATCGAGCAGACGGCACAGGTCGTCGCATCGTGCGCAAACGGGTGCCGGTTACCGTGCTGTTCCGCGTGCGTGTCGAGACGGACTTCGCTAATCGGGTCGAACAGCTGCGATCCCGCAATCAACACGTGCAGCACGAGCAACACCGCCGCTGATACACGGCGCCGCCAGAGCTTCCACGAGCGAGGGAGGGATAGGGTCAGCATCTCAATGTAGACGTTACACGTTTGCCGATTGGAATGCTAGGCGCACCGATAGGCGCACCGCTACGCGGAACGCGAGGTCGGAGCCCCGCGGAAACCCCGAAGCAGCGCCAGCATAGCCCGGTCGTTCGTGACCATGTCGTCCCCCTTCGGGGTCTCCAGCAGCTTGGGGACGCCCTCCAGCCGCGGGTCCGTCATAATGACGCCGAACGCCCCCTCGCCGATCATCCCTACCCCAATCAGCTCGTGGCGGTCCTTGTGCGACCCGAGCGGGGCCTTGGAGTCGTTCAGGTGAATCAGCCCCAGTTGATCGAGCCCAATGCTGTCGTCGAACTGTGAAAACACCCCTGCGCAGTCGCTCACGAGGTCGTAGCCGGCGGCGAAGACGTGTGCCGTGTCGAGGCAGACACCGACCCGCTTGCGGAGTTTGGCCGGGATCAGCGCGAGCAACGCGGCCATCTCCTCGAAGGTCGAGCCGATCACGGTGCCTTGGCCGGCGGTGAGCTCCATCAGCAGTCGTGTGTCCCCAACTTCCTGCTCCAACGCCTGCGTAATGCCATCGGCATTCCGCGCGATGCCACTGGCGCGATCATCCATAAAATTGCCGGGGTGCGACACGCAGGCATCGAGCCCCAGCGCGTGGCAGCGCCGAAGCTCCGCCGCGAAACTCGCAATGCTCTTTTCACGCAACGCCGGATCTGGCGACGCAAGATTGATGAGGTAACTGTCGTGCGCGTTGGTGAATCGCACGCCGCTTGCCGCAATCCCGGCCTTGAACGCAGTCGCGATGGCAGGATCCACCTCGTGCTCGGCCCACCGGTTGGCCTGCTTCGTGAAAATCTGCATGGCCGTCGCGCCAATATCGTCGGCGCGACCTGGTGTGTTGAGCACCCCGCCGGCCGCGGAAATGTGCGCGCCCAGCGGCGCATCGGTGGCTGCGAGTCTGGCCACGGTAGCAGAAGCCTTACGAGGGGTCATAAACACACAGTAACAGGTGGACTACCGCTTATTCCGCAGCCACTCGAGCGGATCCACTGCGCGTCCGTTGGGGCGGATCTCGAAGTGCAGGTGCGAATCCAGATCTGGGTCCGTCTTGCCGACCGTTCCGACGACCTGTCCCTTCGCGATGGTTTCGCCCTTCGTGACATTGATCCGGCTCAGTGAGGCATACACGGAATAGTCGCCACCGCCGTGCTGAATAAACACGGTGGGGCCGTAGGTGCCAAAGCTCTCAGAAACAAGCGCGACCACACCGTTCGAGACGGCCTTCACGGGCGTTCCCGCGGCGGCGGCAATCCCCACGCCGTTCCAACGAATGGTGGTGTTGTTTGGATTCACCGCCTTGCCGAACCGATAAATAATTGTGCCATCCACGGGCCAGTCGAGGCGGCCAAGGTCGGCCGTGCGCAATGTGCTCGCCACCGGCGCTTTCGCACCGGGCCGTGCTTCAGCGCGCTTCCGATCGGCCTCGAGCGACGCGAGTGTGGCGGTGATCCGGGCTTCATCGCGCGCGATCTGTTTCAAGCGATCTTCTGTCGCCTGCTGACGCGCCTGAACCTGCACGAGACTCCGCGAGCGTTGCTTCTCAAGGCCCGCGAGTCGTGCTTCCTCGGCGGCTTTATCCTGCAGGGACGCCTCAACGTGGCGGCGCAGCCGGACGAGGGCCTCGCGTTGCAACGCGATTTGATCGCCGAGTTTCACGACGCGGGCCGCGAGCGCGCGATCCCGCATGGCGATCACGTGGAGATACTTGTAACGGGCGACCAAACTCCCAAACGAATGCGCTGAGAGCAGGGCCTCGACGCTATAAAGCGGGCCCCGCTTGTAGATCTCACGCAGGCGATGCTGAAGAATCGCTTTCTTGACGACCACTTCGTCCTGCGCCACGACGAGGCGTGTGGTCGTCTCGCGTTCTTCTTCGCCGAGCGATGCGAGCTGGTTGTCCAGTGATCGTACGACGCGTGCAGTCGCATCGCGCTGCCGCTCGATGTTCGAGCGCTCCTCAGACAGGTCATGCACTGAGGATTTTAGCTCGCGCATCCGGCGCTCAAGATCTGCGCGCTCGGCCTTGATTCGGTCGAGTTCCTCGCGCTGCGTGCGGAGTCGATCTCCGGCGGGTGGCTGCTGCTGGGCCCCGACCGGCCGTGCGGGCGCCATCGTGGCCGTTGCGACGGCTACGCCGAGGACCCAGCGTGCGGCGGCGCGGCGCAGGCCGTGTCTCACACGTTCCGGAGGTGACGACTCACGCTCAGCGCGCTCCCTATAAACCCGAGCACCGCTCCCGCGGCGACGCCGGCAATCACGAGGCGCACGTCAAAGAACTGCGCGGTAATCACAAAGCGGGTAATGAGCGAGAACGACACCCACGTGAGTGCCAGCGCAAGCACGCCGCCGAGTGTTCCCTTCACGGCGCCATCAATGAGGAATGGGCTGCGAATGAATCCGTCGGTGGCACCCACGAGCCGCATAATGGCGATTTCGCGAGCCCGTGCCAGCACCGCCATGCGAATCGTGGACCCGATGATGATGACCGCAACCCCCGCGAACGCGAGGCCCAGCACGATCCCGGCGAGCGTCGCGATGTTCCGGATGCGATACAGCTTCTGCACCCACTCCTCGCCATATCGTACGTCGTCGGCGAAGTCGTATGTCTTCAGGCGGTCGGCGACGGCCTTGACCGTTGCTGGATCGCGGAAGCCAGGCTTGAGTTGCACGTCGAGGGAGGCGGGAAGAATACCCGCCTCGAACACATCGCTGAACTCGCCGAGGTCTTTCCGCGCCCGTTCCAACGCCTCTTCACTCGTCACGAACGTGACGGACTGCACTTCCGGGAAGGCTCCGATGTCGCCCGCGGCCGTGCTCGTGGCTTCGGCGGTCGTGCCGTCGGCGACAAAGGCGCGAATCTCGACGCGGTCCTCCACCTGCGCCAATGCGGCGCGGATGTTGAGCGCTACGAGTCCAAAGAGCCCAAACGCGTAGAGCGAAAAGGCGATGGTCATAATGCTCAGAACGCTCAGCACCGGCGACCGGCGGAACCCATTAAACGCTTCGCGGGTGGCGAGGCTCATGTGCTCCCTTCCGCGAGCGGTGCACCGGCAAGCATTGCTGCGCCCGAGTCAAAGACCAGCGACCCGTGATTCAGCTCGAGTGTGCGGCAGTTCGCGCGTTTGACGAGGTCGAGGTCGTGGGTGGCCATGACGATTGTCGTCCCCGCGGCGTTGATGTCGCGCAGGAGCTGAAAGACCCCTCGCGTGGCGCGCTCATCAAGGTTTCCGGTTGGCTCGTCGGCAATCACGAGGACCGGATCGTTCGCCAACGCGCGCGCGATCGCCACGCGCTGTTGCTCGCCGCCCGAGAGCTCGGAAGGGAAGGCGGTCGCCTTCGATGCCAAGCCGACCTGCGTCAACAGCCGTGCGACTTTGGGCGCGATGCTGTCCGCAGGAGCGCCTGTGACCTCAAGGGCGAAGCCGATATTGGCCTCGACGGTCCGGTCCTCAAGTAAACGGAAGTTCTGGAAGATGACACCCAACTTGCGCCGGAGCTTCGGAACATCGTTGCCGCGGATCGCGACCGAACTCGTTCCTGCAACGCGCACCTCGCCCGCGTCCGGTCGCGCGTCGAGATAGCAGAGTTTGAGGATCGTGCTCTTGCCGGCACCACTTGGGCCGGTCAGGAAGACGAACTCCCCTCGCGCCACGTGAAACGACACCTCGCGCAACGCGACGCCCGTGCGCGGGAACTCCTTGGTAACGCGGGTGAAGCGAATCATCCGGTATTTAGCCCAGGGAGGGCGGCAGCACCGGCCGGTCGGCCGTGGCCTTCACCAGCCGAACGATCTCGGAGAGTGTGACGCCCGCGAGATCGCGGACCACAACGCCGCCACGCGGCACCGTGTCATCGATCATCACTGGGACCAAGTCGTGGCGACGTGGCCCGTATACCCAGACGAACTCGCCCTCGACAACGGCACGCAGGACGGCGTCGTCGCTGCGCAGTCGCAGGAGGGGGCCCCGCTCCGCGTCCCCTTTGCGCGTGGCGACATACCCAACAATCTGCAGCGGCGGATTGAATGCCATTACTGCAGTGTTCCGAGTGGGTGATAGCCGGTTTCGGCTTGGCGCACGAGCCGTCGCGAGTGAAGGAGCTCCAGCACCTGCTGCACCTCGGCGAGATCGCGGCCGGCACGGTCCGCGAGGGCTTGGGTCGAGGTTCCGCCGGTTGCGTACACCACGTCCCAAATCGAACGCTCGTCGTCATTCACCGCGCCGACGAGCCGTGCACCGCCATCAGCGAAATGCACGACCATCGCGAGCCCATGGTGATGCAATACATCCTCGATCGCCTCGAGATGGTGATCGGTAATCCCGTGGAAGATCACGCCGCCGCCCGTGCGCGCTGGCGCGCCCTGCGGGGGATCGAGCAAGAGCTTCGCCACGATCTCGTCGGCACACGAGAAATCCATCATGCCAATCTGCGAGAAATCGAGCGTCGCGGTCTCGTCGGCAGGCAGCGCGGCAAGTTCGAGTTCGATGCACTGCCGCACCGCCGCGCCCGTTGAGCGCGTCACCAAGTTTCGGTAGGGCAAATTCGCGGAGTTCCGCAGCACACTCCCCACATCAATGCGGGTCATGGCGTGCCGCCCGCGATTTCACCGGGGATAATCACGCGCAGCTGCGCACCAGGGAAGTAGGGCATGTTTTCCTGCAGCGGCACACTGTCGTCCCATGTGGGAATCAGGCCGATCCGGGACGTCCCGCTGCGAATAGTCAACTTTCCGTTGCGCCGCCCGATGTAGCCTCGGGTTCCCTTAAGCCCCTGGCCACGACCGGCCTCTGGGAAGCGGCTCACCCCCTGGACCAGCGCCGTTTCGAGGGCGAGTCCATCGCCCCACCGATCGGTGATCGGCCGGCGATTCCCCATCTCAAGGGAGCGGCGGAATCCCATCCCTGGATCGCACACCACAATCTCCGCGACCCAGCGGCCGGCCAAGCGCTGGCGATACTGATACGCCTGTGCCATCACCCACCCCGGGCGCCCAGCATGATCCACAATATTCTGCACCGTTTCGGAGAGCGCCATCGTGAAGCCCATCTGCGCCTTCGGCTCGAGCTTGAGTCGCGTGGTCAGGATATGGCGCGCCTGTTCTGCAATGCGCTCTACCACGAGGTGCACATCGGCCGCAGCCGCAATCGGCGTGATGCCAAGCAGCTTGTCCCCTTCGTCGGTGGAACGCACACGCGGCACACTCCCCTGAATGTCGAACAACTCTTCCGCATAGCGGAAGAATCCGGCGCGACTCCAGTACGTCGATACGTTGCCGTCGATCGGGGGAAGGAACGTGGCCCGCTCGGCGCGCGTCTGCCCCAACGTCAGCATCGCAGTCAGCCCGTAGGGCGTGCCGAACGTGCAGTGACGCGCGTCGACGATAATCTTGGCATCCTCGGGCTGCGCCGCGAGCTGTTCGAGCACGTGCTCGAAGCTCTTGTCGTCCAGCGACGGCGGGACAGTGATGACGGCAGTCACGAGCGGTGCAACTCTCCCCGTAAATAGTGGGCCAAACCGGTAGCGCCGCGATGCTCCACGTTGCGCGCCGCTGCAGACAGCGCGCGCTGCATCGCTACAGACATAATATCACCAGCGACGAGTCGCGAGAAATATGTGGCGCCCCACACGTCGCCGCATCCGGTGGGATCCCCGCCGTCGGGTGCTTGCGCCAGCGAAGGCGGGACCAATGCCGTGCGCACCGCACCGAATGCGCTGGGGGCTGTCGCGTGGCGCGACACTGTCACGTCTGCAAGCTGTTCAAAGCCCGGCGCGGCGAAATACACCACCCCGCGCGCGCCGAGCGTGACCACCAAATTCTGCACGCCGGCCCCCAGCGCGAGCGCTGCCAGTGCCATCCCATCGGGCGCCAGCATTGCCAGTTCGTCCTCGTTCACCTGCACGATGTCAAAACACCGACACCACGCGGCCACGTCGGCGAGCGGCTGATACGTGCGCAGGCCGTCCGCTTGCACCGCCAGCACCAAAGAGTGCAAATCGCAATAAATGGGGCCGCTGTAGTGCTGCCGCAGCAACTGCGCAGTCTCCAAGTCGAGCTCAAACCCGCTAATCAGGTTCACGTACAGCGCGTCCAAGTCCTTCAAGAGCGGCTTCAGCCCGGCCCAACTCCAGCCAGGGACACCACCGGTCAAGACCTCGCTTCGCCGCTCCGCATCGCGATAGAACAACTCCACGCGATTGTTGCGATACGGCACCTCGATCGGCTGCGCGTCCGGCGCCACATGCCGCAGCGACCGTAAGAACTCCCGCGCCTGCGGCGCGAGATCGTCGCCGACCTTCACCAGCGGTACGAGATCCCAGTCGTCGGGGAGCGCGGCGTCGCACGCGCTGAGCGCATACGTAATGCCGCCCCACTCCTCAATCGGCGCGCGACGGGTGTCGCGCCCGTGAATCACATCCCACACAAAGGTGCCGATGACGCCCAAGCGTCGGCGTCGCGCCGGCGCGGTCACGCCCCGACAGGATGCTGCGCGAGGAACGTCGCGACGGCACCCACCGTCCCCGCAGTCCCGCCCAGCATTCCAGGCACAATGCGGCACGCCTCCACCGACGGCTTAAACGCCCGACGCCGGACCTCAGCGCGCAACGGCCGGAACAAATCCTCGCCCGCCTGCGCCACACCGCCGGCCAGGACCACCACCTCGGGGTTGAACAGATTCAACAAGTTCGCAATCCCAGTCCCGAGGAAACGCGCCGTCTCGCGCACGACCTCGCGCGCAACGTCATCACCCTTTGCCGAGGCATCATAGACCATCTGCGCCGTAATGTTGGCGAGATCGCCGCCACACATTGCCGTGAGCTGTGAGTCCTCACCACCAGCCATCCGCTCGCGCGCCCGTTCAGCGGTCGCCGGCCCGGAGGCATACGCTTCCAAACAGCCATAGTTGCCGCACTTGCAGCGCCGGCCGTTGGCGTCGATCGTCGTGTGCCCAATCTCCCCCGCGGCGTCGCTCGACCCGTGAAACAGCGTGCCATTCAGAATCAGCCCACCACCAATGCCGGTGCCAATCGTGATACCCACCACATTCTGCGCACCCTTAGCCGCACCCACCCACCACTCAGCGAGCGTCGCGCAGTTCGCGTCGTTGTCGAGCACCCCGGGGAGCTTCACGACGTCGCAAATGCGGTCGCGCAGCGGAAAGTTCGTCCAGCCAAGATTCGGCGTGGTGATCACCAGTCCCTTCTCGCGGTCGAGCGGCCCGGGCGATCCAATCCCGACGCCGGCAAAGTCGGCGCGCGTGGCACCGGTCTCCGCAATCGTCTGTGCAATCACCGATTCGATGCTATCGGTAATCCGCTTCACCACAGCATCCGCGCCTTCGGCCGCGAGGGTCGGAACGGCGCGCATGGCAATCTGACGCGTGCCGTCGGCAGGCATGGCCCCAACAGAAATCTTGGTGCCGCCGAGGTCAACGCCGACGACGTACGTGGTAGAAAGGCGAGGCATGGAAAGAAAGATGGGGGGACTACGCCGACTCTGCGAGCAGCCTCGCGACCGTTGCTTCAATTTCGCCAACGGAAAGGTCGCGCATGCATCGAAAGTGCCCGCGCGGGCAGACCTGTGGGCCATGTCCGTGGCAGGGGCGACAGTCTAACTGCGTCAGGCCAGCGACGGCCCGACGCGGTGCCAGCGGCCCGAAGCCGAACTCAGGAACGGTCGGACCGAAAATCGTCAGTGTGGGCGTCCCAACCGCCGACGCGAGATGCTGGGGTGCCGAGTCGTTCGTCACGAGCGCGGCACAGCGGCGAATCAGCTCGGCCGACGCCAAGAGCGTCAGCCGCCCCGTGGTGTCGAGCACATGTTCGGCACCCGCTGCGCGCACGATCTCGGCGGCCAATGCCGCATCGTCTTTTCCACCGATGACCACGAGCCGATACCGATCGCGGAGCGCGGCGGCGAGGCCAGCGAAGGCGGGCCACCGCTTGGTGCCCCAGATGCTGCCAGGCGCGAGCGCAACAAATGGCCGATCGCCCAACGGCCCCTGGCGCAACAACTCGTCGACCACCGCACGCTCATCCTCGCCGGGGTAGAGCCGCGGACGAATCCGCTCGGCATCACTCACCAGATCAGTGTTGCCCACCGCTAAGCGCCACAGACGCTCAGCGTGGTGCTGCGTACGGTCGTAGCGCACCCGCTCCGTGTAGAGCGTGCGGCCACCCGAGGTATCAAACCCGACCACCTCACCCGCCCCAGCAATCCGCGCGAGCGCGGCGCTCCGAAGCGAGCCTTGGGCCAGATACGCGGCGTCGATTGTGCGAGCTGAGCCGTCCGCGCGCGTCCGAAGGCTACGCCCAAAACTCCAGAGCCCCAGGAGTCCTGCGTGTGCGCCACGCTTATCAAAAATGATGACATCACGCACAGCCGGGTGATGCGCGAGTAACGGCGCACCACCCGGCGTGACCACGACATCGACTGGCCCTCGCGTCGCTAACTCCGCCAACAGCGGCGTCGTCAATACGAGGTCGCCGAGGAAGCTCGTCTGAATGACCAGCGAACTGCCGCCACGAGGGGTGCGTGCAGTGCCCACGACTTAATCGACCTGCAGCACCGCGAGGAAGGCTTCCTGCGGGATCTCCACCGATCCCACGTTCTTCATCCGCTTTTTGCCTTCCTTCTGCTTCTCGAGGAGCTTTCGCTTGCGGCTGATGTCGCCGCCATAGCATTTCGCGAGCACGTCCTTGCGCAGGGGTTTCACCGTCGTGCGCGCGATCACCTTCATGCCGATCGCCGCCTGAATCGCGACCTCGAACAGCTGTCGTTGAATCAGTTCCTTCAGCTTGTCCGCAATCTTGCGCCCCCAATCGTACGACTTGTCCTCGTGAATGATCACCGAGAACGCGTCGATCGGGTCGCCGTTAATCAGCATGTCGAGCTTCACCAGCTTGCTACGTCGGTAGCCGAGCATCTCGTAGTCGAGCGACGCATAGCCGCGCGAAATCGACTTGAGTTTGTCGAAGAAGTCGAGAATGATCTCGCCGAGTGGGAACTCAAAGGCAATCTCCACGCGCGCTTGATCGATGAAGTGCATCCCCTTGTACTCGCCGCGCCGCTCGGTGCCCAGCGTCATGATCGGTCCGATGTAGTCGGACGGCGCCATGATGCGGGCCTTCACGTACGGCTCTTCAACCCAATCAATCACGCTCGCGGGCGGCATGAGCGCGGGGTTCTCAACCAGGAACTCGGTGCCGTCGGTCTTGAAGACGTGGTATTCCACGCTCGGGACCGTCGTGACGAGATCCAGATCGAACTCGCGCTCGAGACGCTCCTGCACGATTTCCATGTGCAGCAGCCCGAGGAATCCGCAGCGGAAGCCAAAGCCAAGCGCGGTGGAGGTCTCGGGCTCGTAGTGCAGCGACGCGTCGTTGAGTTGCAACTTCTCGAGGGCGTCGCGGAGTTCTTCGTACTGCTGCGTGTCGGTGGGGTACACGCCAGCAAACACGAACGACTTCACCGCCTGATAGCCGGGCAGCGGGTCCTTGGCGTTATTCTCGGCGTCAAAAACGGTGTCGCCAGCGCGCGTTTCCTTGACGGAGCGCACACTCGCCACGATGTAGCCGACTTCGCCGGCGCCGAGCGAGGTCGTCGGTACCTGACGGAGCTGATTGTATCCCACCTCGGCGACTTCGTACACGGCATCGTTGGAGCCGAAGGTGATCTTGGTCCCCTTCTTGATGGTGCCGTCCACCACCCGGATGCTCGGAATCGCGCCGCGGTATTTGTCGTAGTACGAGTCGTACACGAGGGCGCGGAGCGGCGCGTCGGGATTCCCCTTCGGCGCCGGCACTTTCTTGACGACTTCTTCGAGTAGTTCGGGAACGCCGAGCCCTTCCTTGGCGCTCACGAGGAGGATGTCCTCCGGGGCGCAGCCAAGGAGGTCGACCACTTCCTGCCGCCGCTTTTCGGGCTCGGCGCCTGGGAGGTCGATCTTGTTGAGGATCGGGATGATCTCGAGGCCCGCGTCCATGGCGAGGAAAAGGTTCGAGAGCGTCTGGGCCTGGATCCCCTGCGACGCGTCGACGACGAGCACCGCCCCTTCGCAGGCGGCGAGGGAGCGCGAGACTTCGTAGGTGAAGTCCACGTGCCCTGGTGTGTCGATCAGGTTCAGCTCGTACGTGATGCCGTCCTTGGCGTCGTAGCTCATGCGGACGGCGTTCAGCTTGATCGTGATCCCGCGCTCGCGCTCGAGGTCCAGGGTGTCGAGCACCTGGGCCTTCATTTCCCGCTTCTGCAGCATGCCCGTTGCCTCGATCATGCGGTCCGCGAGCGTGGACTTGCCATGATCGATATGGGCGACAATACAGAAGTTGCGGATACGGTCGAGCTGCACAGTGGGTCGGGATTCGGGACGGTTCTGGGCTAGCCTTCTAATATAGCTGGGCCGTGCGCGATTCCGTACGGTGGCGTTGTCTTACGGCGCCGGCCCTCGGCGCCTTCGCCTGCATTCGCGCCGGGCGAATGGTCGGACTCCCCGCGCCCAGCCCCGTCCGGGATGTGGGTTCGCGGGCGTGACCCAGGCTGAGGTGCCAACGCCCGCTGCGCCCGCTGCGCCGGGGGCACAGCCGCCCCGCGCCGGCGAGGCGGCCGCAGCGAGCAGCGAGCGAGAGCGAGCAGCGAGCGAGAGCCTCGCCGGACGGGGACGGCAAGCCCCCCAGCCGCACAGAAGCGGTAGAAGCCGTAAGCATAAGATCAGACAAGAGCGTAATGACACACAGCCCTAGAGCCCCCATTCCCCCAGCACTACCTTTACCGGGCTACCAATGGCCGATCCCAAGAAGCGCGCTGACCTCGTAGACCCGTCCTCGCTTGCCGCCCTCGGGCGGATCGAGGTCATTGCGCGTTGGGTCGTGGAAGGATTCCTCACCGGGCTGCACAAGTCGCCCCGCAAAGGATTCTCCGTCGAGTTCGCCGAACATCGCTCGTATCAGCCCGGCGACGACCTCCGCTATCTCGATTGGCGCGTGGTTGCTCGCGCCGACAAGTGGCTGATCAAACAGTTCGAGGAGGAGACCAACCTCCGCGCCACGATCGTGCTCGACGTCTCCAAGTCCATGCACTGGACCGGCTCGCCCGAGCGCATCACCAAGCTCGCGTACGCCGAGCGCGTGGCCGCTGCCGTCGCCTGGCTGCTGCTCCGCCAGCGCGACGCCGTCGGGCTCATCCGCTTCGACGATCAGGTGCGCACGGTCATTCCGCCGCGGGCGCGTTCTATCCAGTGGCGCCGCATCATCGAGGCGCTCGACGACCCCGGGGCAGGGAAAGGCTCCGACGGCCCAGGCGCGCTCATGCAAGCGGCCCGCATGGTCACGCGCCCCGGTATGGTGGTGGTCATCTCCGATCTGCTCGTGAACGAAGACGAAATGCAGTCGGCGATCGCGACGCTCCGTGCCGTGGGGCACGACGTCACCGTGCTCCACATCATGGACCCCGCGGAACGTGACCTCGGCGTCGCACGCAGCGAGGCCGACCTCGTCGATACCGAGACGTCGCAGGTGGTCAACGCAATGGTGAGTGAGATGCGCCCCGCGTATCGCGAGACGGTGCTCGCCGCGATCGAAGAATGGCGTGGGCGCTGCGCCGCGAGTGGCGCGTCGTATGAGACGGTCTTCACCGACCAGCCCTACGGGGTCGGGCTTCGCCGCGCCTTCGCTGCTCGTCAGGCGCTGCCATGAATTTTCTTGCCCCCTTTGCGCTGCTGCTCGCTGGAGCAGCGGCGGTCCCGCTGGTGCTCCACCTCCTCCGCCGTCGGCAAGGCGAGAAAGTGGATTTCCCAGCCATGCGCTATTTGCTGCGCGCGCAGAAAGAGCATTCCAGCGAACTGCGACTCCGGAACATGCTGCTCATGGTCCTGCGCATCGCGGCGGTGCTCGCCTTTGCCCTCGCCGCGGCGCGTCCACTCGGGCGACTCTCCGCGGGCGGGCATGCGCCCACCGCGCTCGCGATCGTGCTCGACAACTCCCTCTCGACCTCGGTGGTCGTGGACGGCGCGCCTGTTCTCGCGCGGCTCAAGGACGCTGCCCGCTCCGCCGTCGACCGCGCAGCAACCGGGGATCGACTCTGGCTCATTACCGCTGACGGCCGCGTCGTCGGCGGGAGCGCGAGTTCCGTTCGCACAGCGCTCGATCGCCTCGAACCGCTCTCGGGTGCGGGTGATCTTCCGACCGCGGTGCGCCATGCGGTAGCGCTCGTCCGCGGGTCCGGTATTCCCGCGCGACAGGTCGCAATCCTCACCGACGCGCAAACTACGGCGTGGGATGCCGATGTGCCTCTCGAAGGCGTCTCGGCGACACTCTTTGCCCCCACGCTGAATCCGCCGCGCAATCGTGCGGTCGTGCGCGCGACGCCGGAGCCTGCGCACTGGACCCCGCGTGGCGCTGTGCGCGCGGCCACGAGCGCCACCGACTCCACCACCTTTCGCGTCATGATCGGCGCACGTGCAGCCGCACGCGGCACCGCGCCGCCGGGCACCGATATCGTGGTCCGCTTGGATCCGGTGGAGCGTGGGTGGTTCGCCGGAGCAGTTGAACTCGAACCCGACGAACTCCGCGGCGACGACGTCCGCTGGTTCGCCGTCCACGTTGGCGCAGCCCCCGCGGTCACCGCCGATCCCTCCGCCGGTCCTTTCGCGCGCACCGCACTCGACGCACTGGTCCAAGACACCCGCGTCGCGCGCGGCTCGGGAATCACCATTACGGGTGCGGAAGCGGCTCGCACGCCAGCGCTGATCTTCGCGCCGACAGATCCGGTGCAACTCGCCACGGCAAATCGCGCACTGGAGCGCGCGGGAATCCCCTGGAAGTTCGGCACCCTGCGTACGGGCCCTGCGACGGTGAAGGGTACAGGACTCGCCAATGTGAACGCGCTCAAGTGGTATGCACTCGAAGCGCGCGGCACCGACGCCGGCGCGGCCGCCGACACGCTCGCCACCGTCGGTGGCGATCTGTGGGCCGTGGCAGGAAATGGCTACGTGCTCGTGGCATCACCGCTCACCGTTGAAGGCACCGACCTCCCGCTCCGCGCGAGCTGGGTGCCCTGGCTCGGCACCGCCATCGCGAGTCATCTCTCCGGAGACGCTGGCGCCGTGACGGATGCGACTCCTGGCGTGCTCGTGGCGCGCCCAGTCTGGGCGCGCGCACACGCTCCGCGGCGCTCGTCGTAAATCCGGAAGCCCGCGAAAGTGCGCTCGCCCGCATGCCACTCGCCGCGCTGCAGGCGCGGTTCACGGGCGCACCGGTCGTTGCCAACAGCGTCACCGCGAAATTCACGGCCACGGCCTTTGCGGTCTCCGGCAGTCGCGCACTCGACGGGATGCTCGTGCTCCTCGGACTCATTCTGCTGGTAGCCGAAGCGTTTGTCACGCGCGGTCGCGGTGGAGAGAGCGTCGAGAGCACGGCGTAATCGTGCCACTTCCGACAATCATCGAGCGCTTCACCGCGCTCCCCGCGTTTACCCAACTGATCGCCACAATGCCCAAGTCACGTGCGGTCACGCACGTGGCGGGGCTCTCCGGTTCCTCTGACGCGGTCCTTGTTGCCGCACTCGCCGAACGCGAGCCGAACCGCTTGATCGTCGTGGTGACGGATCAGCTGAGCGATGCCGAACGCTGGCTCGCCGACTTGGAATCGGTCGCCGGACGCGAGGGCATTTCACTCTACCCGCCGCGCGAAGGGTTCGGTGAAGTCGAACCGCACGCTGAGGTCGCCGGTGAACGCGTCGAGACGCTGGAGCGCATGACGCGCGGCGGCGTGCGGATTCTGCTCACCACCGCACGTGCGGTGCTCGAGCGCACGCGCGTCCCCGAGGCACTCGCCGCGGCGCGACTCGAACTCCGTCGCGGACAGAGCTGGCGCCTTGAAACGCTCACGGACCATCTCGTGTCGGTCGGCTTCGAGCAAGTGGAGATGG
>JAPLKT010000150.1:0-4217 GCA_026387895.1 Gemmatimonadota bacterium
GCGGCCGTCTCACGATTCAAGGGAAGCGGCCGCATCACGATGGCGCAGAATATCATCTTCGATGTGTCGGCGGCGGCGCTCCCTTTCGCCGTAACGACCGTCGCGAAATCATATCCGAGCATTCCGTTCCGCGGCGACTTTACCGGCGCGCTCCGCGTGAAGGGATCCGCCAATGATCTCTCGGTCACCGCCGACCTTGCGGGGGATGCGGGGCGGGTCCAGGTCGATGGCGCCATTGACGCACTCTCACCGCACTACCGGGCGGTGGCGAACGGGTCGCTGACAGCGTTCGATTTGCGCACGGGCTTCGGAAAGCGAGCGCTTCCGACCAGTGTGCTCAGCGGACGCTTTGCGGTGGACCTCCAGGGAGACTCGCTCTCGAGCCTCGTGGGCACGGCGAATGTCTACGTGGACCGCTCCGTGGTGGACAGCGTGCGCGTCTACTCCGGGCTCGCGCAGCTGCGCTTTGGTGGCGGGAAGGTTCAGGTCGATTCGCTCCGCGTGGAGACCATCGCTGGACTGCTGACAAAGACAGGGCAGGCGAACGCCATTGGACTCACCGACGCCGCACGCGACACACTCAAGTTCGCGATTGAGGCGGACTCGCTCGGCGGGCTTCGGCGCTATCTCGCGCGCGGCGCGAACCAGAGCGCGAACCAGAGCGCGAACCAGAGCGCGAACACCGCCGCGATGGCATTGCCCGATTCGCTCGAGGGAACCGCGCGGCTGGAGGGAGCGATTATCGGGTCGCTCGATCGCTTCGATCTCCAACTGCGACTTGATGCGCGTGATCTGCGGTACGGTGCGACGACGGCTCGGCACGTGGTGGGGAGCGTCGCGTTGCGCGATTTTCCCAACAATCCTGTGGGGCCGCTGGCGATTCGGTTCGATACGGTGCGCGCATCTCAGCTTTCGTTTGCCCGAGTTGCCGCGAACGTCGAGCTGTTGACCGACCAACGTGCGACCGGGACGATTGCCGGCGATATGCCGCATGGCGCGCGCGCGCGGGCGTCACTGTCTGGCGGGCGCCGCGGTGACACCACGGAGGTGAGGCTCGACAGCCTCGCCGTCGTCACCGCTGCCGACGCCTGGTCGCTAGATCGCAGCGCCACCGCCCGTATTGTTGGCACGTCACTCGCATTTGATACACTCGCGCTCAGCGGGGTAACGGGCGGGCACTTCGCCGCTCGCGGCGCCGTCCCGGATCAGGGGCCGCTCGCTGTGACTGTGCGCGCCGACCGCATCCCGCTGGCCGATTTCGGCGAGCTCTTGCAACTCGAGACCGCGCTCAAAGGGGCGGCGTCGCTCCAGGCGGAGTTGAGTGGCACGCGCAGTGACCCGGTCATGCGTCTCGCAGCCCAAGCCGAGGATGCGCAGGTGGCAGGACTCCGTCTCGACTACGTGCAGGCGCAGGGTACGTACGCCGCGCAGCGGCTGACAACGGCACTGGAGTACACACGACGTGGGATTCCGGCACTCCGCCTCACGGGCAAGCTCCCGATTGACCTTGCGCTGCGCCCCGGAGTGATACGCCTGCTCGAGGAGCCGATGAGCGTGCAGGTGCGAACGGATACGGTTGGCCTCGTGCTGCTGGAGTCGTTCTCGCGCGCCATCACCGCCGCGCGTGGTGGGATGTCATTGAACCTCGATGTCGCGGGCACATGGAAGCACCCGCGCCTCCTTGGGGAACTGAGCGTGCGGGACGGCGCCATGACGCTCGCGCCGATGGGTCGTGCAACACTGAGCGGTATCGAGGCCGATATCCGTTTTCTCGGCGACAGTGTGGAGGTGCGCAAGCTCTCGGCTCGTGCTGGGCCGACACGGAACAACCAGGCCAACGTCACCGGCGCGGTCAAGATCGGCGATATCGAAAACCCGCTGTTCAACCTCGGGCTGACGGTGCGTAACTTCAACGTCTTGAATCGCGCTGGCTTCGCCGACCTCGACGTCAGCGGGTCGCTCAGGCTGACCGGGAGCCGCGATCGTGCCGTGCTTTCCGGCGACAGCCTCACGGTGGATCGCGGCGTGTTGAATGTGAGCAATCTCTTTCAAAAGAAGCTGATCGCGCTCGACGAGAATGAGATCGCCGGAATCATCGATACCTCCGCGTTCGCTGACCGCCGGATCTTTGCGCAGACCTCGGGGCGCTTCGTCGATAACCTGACCATGAACGGACTCCAAGTCACCATGGGACGCGATGTCTGGCTGCGGTCCGAGGAAGCCAATATCAACCTCGGCGGACAGCTCAACATCACGCGCAGTCGGCTCCAGCGTGGGACTGCCAATGTGAACGTCGGCTCTCAGCTCGCACTCGTCGGCACCCTCCAGACGGTACGCGGTTCGTATCGGCTCAGTGTCGGCCCCGGCGTGCAACGGGCGTTCGACGTCGAGACCGGTGATGTGCGCTTCTTCGGAGATGCCGATCTCAACCCTACACTCAGTATTAACGCGCTGCACACCGTGCGACAGTACAGCACGCAGTCGGCGCGTCCCGATGTGCGGGTCCGGGTGCACATCGGCGGTACACTCGCCTCGCCGACGGCGGAGCTCTCAAGCCCCGATTCGCTGCGCGTCACCAACGGCGATCTGATCAGCTATCTCGTGACGGGCGGCCCCAGCGACGAAATCGGCGGGCGCAACGGCGATATCGGTTCGACCGCGGCGCGCGTGTTCGTGTCATCGTTCGGCACATTCCTCGGCGGCAAGGCGACGGGCACGCTGTGTGACGACGCGCAGATCAGCACCGCTGGCCTCGATGCCTATCAGGGCAAGATCGCGGACGTCGGAGCCGGGCTCCTCAGCGGAACGCGCTTCAACTGTGCCAAGCAGGTGGGGGTCAATACCTTCGTGCGCCTCGACGCCGGCCTCTGCCAAGTGGGGCAACTGCTCGCGCCGGGAGGATCGTCTGCCGAAGCCCCCACGTTCGCCGATGCGCTCGGTGTGAAGGTGGATTATCGGGTACGGTCCAACGTGACCTTCTCCTTCGGTATCGAACCGCCGACGAGTGCGGTGCTCTGTTCACGCGATGCGAACGCACGAGGGTTCGCACCAACGCCGCGACAGTTCGGGTTGGACATTTTCCGGCTCTGGCGATTCTAATCCGATCGGTGTTACTCGTGGTCAACCCCGCTGCTCGGCGCGGGCAGGCCGGGGAACAGGAAGCGCTGCGCGCGTTTGCTGACGCTGGCGTGCACGTCGCACTCATGCGCACGACCGCCGCTGGCGATGCGGCCCGCTTTGCCGCCGCGTACGCGGCGTCGTACGACGCCGTGTTCACGCTCGGTGGTGATGGCACGGCTATGGAGGTTGTTGGTGCTCTCGCCGTGACTGGGCCCCCAGTCGGGATACTGCCGGGCGGGACCGGGAATCAGCTCGCGCGTCACCTCCGGACGCCGCTCCACATCGGGCGTGCGGTGCGCCGACTGCTCGCGGGCGACCAGTTTCGGATCGACCTGGGCCGCCTCACAGACGGCCGGCACTTTGCGCTCACTGCCGGCTTCGGTCTGGATGTCGCCATGATGCGCGGCGCCTCGCCGTCGCTCAAGCGGCGTTTCGGCGTCGGGGCGTATATCTGGTCCGGATTCCGCGCCCTCCTGAAAAATGAGCGCGTGCTGATTCGCGCCACGGTCAACGGTGTCACCTGCGAGCGTCGGTGCGTCATGGCGATGATCGCCAATGTCGGTTCCTTGCTCGACGGGTTTATTTCGACCGGCCCTGATATTCGTACCGACGACGGACTGCTCGACGTGTGTCTGTTCTTCCCCGACTCGGTCCCCGATGCCCTGGCGCTTACGCTGCGCTGTATCCGGAACGATTTCACCCCGCATCCCGCTATGCACTTCGCACGTGGGCGAGTGGTAACCCTCGAGGCGCTCAGCGGTCAGGGAGCGCAGGCGGACGGAGAGATTCTTGAGCCAGGCACCCTGACGGCGACTGCGGAACCTCTCGCAGGGGTGCTCCTAAGACCTGTCTAGTATTGATTCATCTAGCAATGCTGTTATGTTGAGAGTTAAGACAGTGGAAATAGTTTAGAGACCAGTTACCAATCAGGGCAATTATGGCCAGCATTCTCATCATTGACGACGAAGTCGCGATTGCGTCAGCCTTCGCGCTGTTCTTCCGGCATAACGGATCCCACGTCGTCACCGAGGCGCATACGGGCGCGGCCGGCATCGAAGCGTATCAGCGCCTCCGTCCCGACCTCGTCCTCCTTGATG
>JAPLKT010000150.1:4247-12490 GCA_026387895.1 Gemmatimonadota bacterium
CGGGCAAGACAATCCGGTGGTGATCATGGTGACGGCCTATGGCGATGTGCCGATGGCGGTTGAGGCGCTGCATAAGGGAGCGGAAAACTTCCTGACGAAGCCGGTAGACCTCAACCATCTCGCCGCCGCCGCAGAACGCGCGCTCGAGAAAGCGTCGCTTCGGAATCTCAACCGGTTCCTCACGGAACGGCGTGGTGCGGGGAAGTCGCTCGTGTTCGGCCCTTCGGCCGCAATGCGCGAACTGGCTGCGCAGGTCGCCCTGCTCGCTGCCAGTGATCGGACGACAGCGCTCATCGTCGGCGAGAGTGGTGCGGGGAAGGGACGCGTGGCCGAGTTGCTCCACTCGCAGAGTCCTCGCGCGTCAAAGCCGTTTATTGAAGTGAACTGCGCAGCACTGACTGCGGCCTCGCTCGAGTCCGAGCTGTTCGGCGTCGAATCCGATTCGGAGGGGCAACAGGGCCCATCCAAGCGCGGTCTCTTTGAAATCGCGGACGGCGGGACCGTCTTCCTCGACGAGATTGGGGACCTCTCCTCGGCGCTCCAGCCCAAGTTGCTGCGCGTGCTCGAGGGGAAGGGTTTCCGTCGACTCGGAGGCACGATGGAGATCACGCCGAATGTCCGCGTCGTAGCGGCAACGGGGCGCGATTTGGTGGCCGAGGTCACGGCGGGGCGATTCCGCGAGGATTTGTACTATCGCCTGTCGGTCATGCCGATCAACCTCCCCCCGCTGCGCACGCGTTCACGCGAGGATCTCATTGAGCTCGCGGCGCACGTGCTCGACGATCTGGGCGCCACGCTTGCGGGTGCACCGAGCGTGCTGTCCGACGAGTCGCTTGACGCGATTCTCCGATACCCGTGGCCGGGAAACGTGCGCGAACTTCGCAATGTCCTGGAGCGCGCAATGCTGATCGCGCGCGGGCAGCCCCGCATCGAGTTGATGCACCTCCCGCGGGACGTGCACAACGCCAGCGGCGCCGGCGTGGCGCATCACGAGCCGCGGTCGTTGTCCGACGTCGAGAAGGCACATATCGATCGTACGTTGCGCGCCAACGACAGCAATCGCACGCACGCGGCACGCGAACTCGGCATCTCGCGCGCGACTCTCATTAAAAAGATCCGCGAGTACGGATTCTCGGACAAACGGCGCTGATCCTGGTGACCACCGATCGGATAATCGGTCGGGCCTTTCCTCTGTCCTAGCTCACCATCCCGTTTGTCGGCAGCGACGGCGCGCCGATTCGGATATGCAGGGTGAGCTCGGCGCGCCGCTTGCCGTCGAGATCCACACGCATCGTGTGTGCCCCCGCTTCCTGAATGGGCAGATCGATCGACGCGATGACTGGGATGTCGATATCGCTTGCGCCCGGCGGGGGATTTCCCACCTCGAGTTCCCCCGAGCTCGACCAGATTTCCTCGCCGCGCGGCGTCATCCAGCCGAACGCCAGGGTATGAAGCCCGACGTCGGTCACGTCGGCTTTCAGGCGCACCACAAGGGTGGCCCGTGGATGGACGGCAGGAAGGCTTCCGATCTGCAGGGCATCGAACACCCCGAGGACGTTCAGCTTGCCTTCCTGCGAGATATTGGCGGCGTCGGCGAAAAGCGCGAAGGAAACATGCATGCGCCAAGGTAGCGCCCAACACGTGGGGGCGTCAAAGGGCACGCCCACAGGCACGCCCCAACAGGCGCGCGCATATGACCGCAGGAGGGCCGTCCGTTAGCTTTCACACAATGCCCGAAGCCAAGACCCAACACCATCGCGAAGTCGTCGTGACCGAGCTACTCCTGATCGCTTCGGCGGTGATCTGGGGCTGCAACTTCACGGTCAATAAGTACGGCACGCAGGTGCTCGACCCGCTCGTCTACACGACCATTCGCATGGTGTCCGGTACCGTCGCGATGATGTCGTTCGTGATGGCCCGAGGTCAGGGGCGGACCACCACCTCCGAGAAGTTCCAGCTGGGGAGACGCTGGTGATTGCCTCTAGCCCGGCATTTATGGCGATCATCATGCGCATTTTTCACAACGAACGGCTCGCCCCGCGCGCCCTTATCGGCGTCGCCATGTCGATCCTCGGCATCGCGGTCGTAATGGCGGGTTCGGCGCAAGAAGCACACGGCGTGTCGTCGGTGGTCGGCGACCTGCTCATCCTCGCGGCGGTGGTCTGCTGGGGCTTTTATTCGATGTGGCTCAAGCCGTTCACGCACATTGACGGTCCCGAACTCGCCGCGTGGACCTTGGTGGGTGGAACCGTACCGATTGTGCTGATTGGGGCCCAATCCGTGATGCAGGCCAATTTTCACGCGATCGTCCCGCTGACCTGGGCGGCGCTCGCCTACAGCGGCCTGCTGTCCTTGGGCGTGGCGTACCTCTTCTGGTACCGCGGCGTGCGCGTCATCGGACCGACGCGCACCGCGATGTTCACCAATCTGCAGCCGATTGTCGCGGTGCTCGTCTCTTGGCCGTTGCTCGGCGAGCAGCCGACGCTCTGGCAGGGCGTCGGTGCCTTGGGAGTCATGGCAGGGCTCTGGCTCACGCGTCAAACTTCGACCGCCGAACCGGCGCACGGCGAATGAAGATCGCACTGTTCGACATCGACGGCACCCTGCTCTGGACACAGGGCGCAGGGAAGCGCGCTATGGAACGCGCCCTGATGGCGGTAATTGGTAACACAGGCCCCGCAGGACACCGCTACGACGGCAAAACCGACCGGCAGATCGTGCGCGAGGCGATGCTTGGGACGGGACATGATGCGTCGCGTGTAGAGATGCACACGGACGAAATCATCGCACGCTACCTCGTGGAACTCGAGCCAGAGCTCGAGGGCGCGACTCCCGCGTCTTTTGTGCTCCCTGGCGTTCATGCGCTGCTCGATGCCGTCCATGCGCAGGACGACATTATGCTCGGCCTGCTCACAGGGAATGTCATCCGAGGCGCCGTGCGGAAGCTGCGCGCGGCGGGGATCAATCCCAATCGGTTCGTCGTTGGCGCGTACGGCAGCGATCACGAATCGCGCCCAGAACTTCCGCCCATTGCCCGCGCTCGCGCGGAAGCCCTACTCGGCCGCCCCGTACACGGCAGCGACTGCGTCATCATCGGCGACACGCCAATGGACGTGGCCTGTGGCCGCCCCATGGGAGCCCGCGCTATTGCCGTCGCGACTGGGCACTACGATGTGGCCGCACTCACGGCCTGTGCCCCCGATGCCGTTTTCGCCGACCTCTCCGACACCGCTGCTGTGCTCGAGGCCATCCGTGTCGCGTGAAGTCGAGCTGAAGGGAATCGCGACCGACCCCGCGGCGGTCGTGGCTGCGCTCCGAGCGGACGGCGCCGACCTGATGTTCGAGGGGCGACTTTATGATCGTCGGTACGACACGGCCGATCGCGCGCTCGCCCTTCGCGACTGTGTCCTGCGCCTGCGCGTGTACGAGAACGACGAGGGCGTCTCAGCTGGCCTCGACTGGAAAGGGCCAACAGGCTACGAGGACGGCTACAAGGTGCGGCAGGAGCTCACCACTGGCGTGAGCGAGCCGGTCGCGCTCAAACGAATGCTCGAAGATCTCGGGTACATCGTGACGCGCGAGATCGACCGGCGCATCGTACAGTACCGCTGCCGCGGCGCCGTGGTGCGCATGGAATACTATCCGCGCATGGACGTACTCGTCGAGGTCGAAGGTGATCCGGACGCGATCGAGGCCGCGATTGCAGTGACGGGGATTCCCCGCGCGGAGTTCACCACGGGACGTCTCCCCGATTTCGCGCATGCCTTCGAGCTCCGAACGGGCGAGCGCGCCGCGGTCTGTGACGACGAACTGCGCGGCATCTATCGCTACAGCATCACCGATGCCTGAACTTCCCGCGCCACGCGCACTGCCGGAGTTCACACGCTCGTTGCGTGGATTCGCCGCGGTGCACGCGCTTGGCGAGCGCAGTCATGACGTAGTCTTCGTGCCGTTCGTCGAAGCGCGGCGAGGAGCGCATACGGCGCGCACCCTAAGCGATCAACTGCGCGCCCTCGATGCGGCGACGCTTAGGCTTGTGTTCATGAGTGCCATCGAGTCGATTGCCACGGAGCGTTGGCCGTCGTCCCCGCCAGATCGCCGCGCCATGATTGCCCTGCTCACCGATGCGGCGGCGCCCGTGTTCGAAGCGCTCCAGCGATGTGACCGCGCAGCACGCTGGCTCTCAGGGGCAGGCGAGGCAGACCGCGACGGCTGCTGGCAAGGATGGGTGAACGCGCTTGGGTTGCTCTACCGATCGCTCGATGCGTTCTGGACTGCCATACAACCCACGGTGGCGCCGCTCCCGGAGCGGCTGCGCGCTCCGATCACCACCACGCGGACCATGGTGCAGCAATGATCACTGGTATCGGGATCGACGTCGTCGATGTCGCACGGGTGGAGCAGATGCTCGCTAACAAAGGGGAGCGCTTGCTTGCCCGCCTCTTCACAGAAGCTGAGGCCGCCTACGCCAACGAACGCGCTCGGCCGGCGCTGCACCTCGCCGCACGACTGGCTGCGAAAGAAGCCGCCTTCAAGGCACTCGCCGGCAGTGACGAAGCGCGCCTCATTGGCTGGCGCGAGGTGGAAGTTGTGCCGCGTCCCGGTAACTCTCCGACGCTCCGGTTCACCGGCCGCGCGGAGGCACGCCTGCTGGAGCTCGAGGTGCGCCAGGTGTGGGTCACGCTCACACACACCGACCTCACGGCTGCGGCCGTTGTCATCCTAGAGCGGGCGTAGCTACGCTCCACCGAGAGAGCGGACGTAGCCACGCTCCATAGGTCAATCAGGTCGCGGCGTAGATCCCGGGCGCGCCATCGCGTGGTGTACGACGCATCTGCATCCACACAACGCCGAGCGCTACGAAGCCAATCGCGATGGTCTGCGCAATGGTGAAACCGGCGAAGAAGCGATCGTCCTTGGCGCGGAAGAACTCCACAATAAAGCGCTCGACGCCGGCCAGCACACAGTAGACGCCGAACAGCCACCCCTCGGCGTGCTTATGGTCGCGCATCCGCCAAAGGATGGCGAACATTACCAAGCCCATCGTGACTTCGAAGAGCTGCGTGGGATACACGCCCATTACGTCAGTGAAGGTGTGTCCCTGGACGCCCGCGACCCCGAACTGCGAGACCATATTCCCCACAGTCGACGGGGGCGCACCATCGGGAAACTTCACCGCGAGCGCAGAATTCCACGGCCGACCGTAGTCGTCACCCACCGCCCAACAACCGCTCCGCCCTACAGCGTACGCAGCGGCGAGTCCAATTGACGTGGCATCGCTGATACGCGTAAAGGAGAGCTTCTTCATGCGGATCACAATCGCGGTGGCCGTGATTCCCCCAATGAGTCCGCCCCAGAACACGAACCCGCCGCGACTGAAGAACGACTCGTGAAAGAGAATCATGTAGTAGATCTTGGCGCCGAGGAGGCCGCCGATCACGGCGCCAACGACGATGTCACCCATCGCTTCGGCGGAGTCGTGTTGCCCGCGGCGGGTGAGTTCGCTCGTCGCCACGAACTGGCCAATAAGGAAAGCCATGAGCATCGCAATCCCGAACCCAGTAATCGGGAGGGGACCAAGGACGATCTCAAACTTATGGATCGTGGTGCCGAGGAAGTCCGTCGTAGTCGGGGGCATCTGCTGAACCTAAGGGTTCGTCGTGGCTGTGACGAGGCCGGGAAGTGGTTGTGACGCAAAGGCGTTGAGTCCAGCGGTTGCGCGCTCGCCACGCTCAAGGCGGAAGAGGCCCGCGCGGGCAATCATTGCGGCATTGTCGGTGGCGAGCCGCAGGCTGGGCGCAAAAACGGTGGCGGTCTTGCCGCGAGCACGCGTGAGCTGACGCTGGATTTCGGCGACGAGCGCACGGTTACACGCCACGCCACCGCCTAGCACAATCTTGTCGCGGCCGAAGGCCTGCGCCGCGCGGACCGTTTTCGCGGCCAGCGTCTCGATAAGCGCGTCTTGGAATCCCCGCGCGATATGTGCACGTTCTGCCTCGAGCGTTCCGGCCGCCTCTGCCGCGCGCACGGCCAGCAGCACCGCCGTCTTGAGTCCTGAGAACGACACGTCGAAGAAATCGTCGTCGCCAAGTCGCTGTCCGCCATGAAGCATGGGGCGCGAGAAGCGATGCCGTTTGGGATCTCCCTCGGTGGCGAGCCGCTCGATGTGTCGTCCGCCGGGGTAGGGGAGGCCAAGGAGTTTTGCGACCTTGTCGAAGGCTTCGCCGGCGGCGTCGTCGCGCGTGGCGCCAAGGAGGCGGTATTCACCCCAGGCGGAAGCATCGAGCAGGAGTGTGTGGCCGCCGCTCACGAGAAGGGCGGTGAAGGGAGGCTCCGCGTTCGCGTCGTCGAGCGAGGTCGCGAACAGGTGCCCTTCCATATGGTGCACCCCGACGAGCGGCACGCTTAGAGTCGCGGCGAGGCCCTTGGCGTAACTGACGCCCACCAAGAGTGCGCCCACGAGACCGGGCGCGTTCGTCACCGCGACTGCGTCGATGTCGCGGAGTTCGAGCTGCGCCTCGCGCAGTGCGTGCGAGACCACGGGGCCAATGGCCGTGAGATGCGCCCGCGACGCGATTTCAGGGACGACGCCTCCGAAGATTGCATGCACATCTTGGGACAGGATGGCGAGCGAGCGGAGCGTGCCCGACGCGCCGTTGCCTTCGACGATCGCGGCAGACGTTTCGTCGCAAGAGCTCTCGATGCCGAGGACGCGCACGGTTAGCCCTGACGCATCATGATGCGGGCTCGGCGAGCAGTTGCCGGATGAGCGCTTTCTGGCTGTCGGCGTTCCAATCGGTAGCGCCGCTAATACGCTTACGGATTACCCCATCGCGGCCGATCACGAACGTCTCGGGGACGCCGGACGTGACGTACTGCAGCTGAATGTTTTGCGTCGCGTCGTAGAGAACATCGAAGGTGAGGCCGAGTTCTTTGGTGAAGTCACGAATCGCCTGCTCCATTCCCGGCTGATCGATGCTGACAGCAACGATCTTGAGCCCCTGTGGACCAAGTTCGCTCTGCAGCCGCTGCATGCTCGGCATCTCAGCGCGGCAGGGATTACACCAGGTCGCCCAGATGTTGAGGAGCACGACCTGTCCTTTGTAGTCGGCGATGCTGCGCGCCTTCGTTCCCGCTACATTCGCGACTGGCACCGCGGTGAAGGCCGGAGCTTTGGCGCCAGCTTCGACGGTCGGCACAGAATCTCCCACCACGCGCGCACCGAAGGTGAGCACAGCGCCGACCACTGCGACAATCGCGCCCACGAGCAGCCACTGCGTGCGATTCGTCATGCGGTCTCGCTGCAGAGCGTGCGGAGGGCACGAATCTCGGCGGCCGGATCCTTGGCCGAGAAGACCGCGTTGCCCGCGACAAAGGTGTCGGCGCCGGCCTTCCAGCAGGCCGTGATCGTGTCGCGGCTCACACCGCCGTCGACTTCGAGGGCGGCCGAGCTGTGCACCGCGTCGAGCATGGTGCGGGCGCGCGCAATTTTGTCGAGCGACGCGGGAATGAACTTCTGCCCGCCGTAACCAGGATTCACGCTCATAATGAGGAGCAGGTCGATATCGGCGATGATTGCTTGGACATCATCGATTGGCGTTCCCGGATTCATCGTGACCCCGGCTTTGCATCCCAGTTCGCGGATCCGCGCAACCTGGCGATGGAGGTGCGACGCGGATTCGGTGTGAATCGTGATGACGCTGGCACCGGCCTTGGCGAAGTCCTCGAGCTGCGTCTCAGGGTGATTCACCATCAAATGCACATCAATCGGGAGCGAGGAGAGTTTCCGGCACGCCTCGAGCACCTTCGTACCGAAAGTGATCGGTGGCACAAAGCTGCCGTCCATGACGTCGAAGTGGAGCCAATCGGCGCCACCGGCCTCGAGCATGGCGAGGTCGTCCTTGAGTCGGCCGAAGTCAGCCGAGAGGAGCGACGGAGCGATCCGAACGGTCGCAGCGCGCGGCATTAGGAACTCCTGCGGCGCATGCGCGCCGCGAATGCGCCATCGGTGCCATGGCGCTGCGGGAGGACACGGAGCCGGCCAGCGTCGAGCACGGCCGCCGGCACGGCATCGGCCGGCGGCGGTTCGAGCACAAAATCTGGATGCTCCGCGAGGAACGTCTCAATCTGGGCGTCGTTCTCTTCCGTTTCCAGCGAGCAGGTGCTGTAGATCAAGAGACCGCCCGGTTTCACTACCGATGCTGCCGCGCGCAGAATGGCACGCTGTGACGCCGACAGCACGG
>JAPLKT010000150.1:12547-13417 GCA_026387895.1 Gemmatimonadota bacterium
TCGGGGTGGCGACGGAAGGTGCCCGTGCCGGTGCATGGTGCATCGACCAACACGGCATCGACTTGGCCGATCGCAGGGCATCGCGCGTCGGTAACCATCGGAATCACGTTGCCGAGTTCGAGGCGGTTGATGGTCTCGAGGAGGCGGACGAGTCGAGCCGCGGAGGCGTCGGCGGCGATGACCGTCTTGGCCACGCGCGAGAGTTCGACTGTCTTGCCCCCAGGTGCCGAGCACAGGTCCGCGACGACTGCCCCAGCAGGAATCGCCGCGTATTGCGTCACGAGCGTGGCAGCGGGATCCTGAACAAAAAAGAGCCCTTGCTGGAAGGCACCAAGTTCGGTGAGCGCGGCGCCGCTAATGGTCATCGAGTCGCGCACGAGCGGTGCGTCACCAACCTGCACGCCGGCGGTCTCGAGCATTGCTTCAAGCTGCTCGCGCACGACGCCCCACGGGCGAATCACCAGCGGCGCTTCGTGGTTGTTGGCCTCGAGCAGCGCGCGAGTTTCGTCCTCGCCCCAGCGCGCAACCCAGCGCGCCACCAGCCAGCGCGGATGCGAGAATTCGGTAGCGATGCCTTCGAGTGGGTCGTTTGGCGCCGGCAGGACAAGGGCGTCGCGCTCTCGGTCGAGGCGCCGCAGCACGGCATTCGCGAGTTTGCTTGCGCCAATGCCGTGGCGTCGTTTGGCGAGTTCCACGGTCTGCGCGATCGCGGCGTAGGGCGGGACGCTCCCCATATAGAGGAGTTGGTACGAACCGAGGCGCAGCAGGTCGGTCAGGTCGGGGTCCAAGCGAGCCAGCCCGCCGCGCACGCGGTCGCTGAGCAACGCGTCGAGCCGGCCGCGTCGGCGCAGCATCCCGTACACCAGCTCC
>JAPLKT010000066.1 GCA_026387895.1 Gemmatimonadota bacterium
CGTGCGATCGAGCAGCGCGAAGCGTACGAGCAGCGTCTCAAACAACAGCTGCTGCTGCCCGCTGCGGCGGAAATGGGGCTCCAACTCAATCACGATCGACAGCATCCGGAGCAGATCCGACGCCTGGTACCGCGACTTCCGCGTGGCCAACTCACCGGTGAGATACTCCGAAAGCTCCGGCACGGTGCCGCCCAGCACGACGGCGAGTTGCGCACGCAGCAGGTCGGCGAAGCCGGCGAGCAGAAGCCCGAAATCGGCACCAAAATCCGACAGGCGGGCAACCGCGCCAAACACGTCACCGGCACGATGCTCGGTGACAAGGTCGAGCAACGCCAGATACTCGTCCTCGTGCACCAGCCCAAGCGCGTCGCGCACCCCCTGGGTGGTGACGGTGCCGCCGAGCGAGAGCACTTGGTCCGTCAACGAGAGTGCGTCACGCATCGAGCCGTCGGCCGCGCGGGCGAGCATGCCAAGCGCATCGGCGTCGGCGGTGATCCCCTCGGCTTTCAGTACCACGGCGAGCCGCTCGCGCACATCGACTGGGCCAATCCGCTTGAGGTCGAATCGCTGCACGCGAGAGAGCACTGGCGCGGCGGCCTGCGCAATCTTCTGCGGCTCGGTTGTGGCAAACACGAACACCACGCGCGGAGGCGGCTCCTCCAGCACCTTCAGGAGCGCATTCCACGCTTCGCGCGTGAGCATATGCGCTTCGTCGATGATGTAGACTTTGTAGTTCTTGTCGCCACTTGGCGCGTAGGCGGCGCGGCTGCGCAGGTCACGAGCGTCATCGACGCCACGGTTCGACGCGGCGTCAATTTCCACCACGTCGATGGAGGTGTGGCCGCCCCAAATTCGCGTGCACGCCTCGCACTCGCCGCAGGGTTCGCAGTCGGGCGAGCACTTTTCGCAGTTGAGCGCCATAGCCAACACGCGCGCGAGCGTCGTCTTGCCCGTTCCGCGAGGACCGCAGAACAGGTACGCGTGCGCCACGCGATCGCTGCTGATGGCATTGCGGAGCGTCGTCGCCACGTGCGACTGCACCGCCACATCGGCGAATCGGCGGGGCCGGTACTTGCGAGCGAGGGCGAGCGACATAGGCGCAATTTACTCCACGAGGTACCTCGGGGTCAGTACCTCCCCAAACGCAGCGCGGGGGGCTCCCGGTCAAACCGAGACACCCCCCGCGCCAGTGCTCCAGGCCTTACGAAGCGAGGCAAGACACCACGTACCGTTGCTACCTTTCGGTCCTGGCGGAGTTGGCGGGCCTGCAACCTTCGGGGCCTGAAGCATCCAAAAGATAGCCAGGAATCGAGCCCTATGGTAGCGGCACCGTCATCATGGTGCCCTGCATCTCGAGCACCGGCTTCTCGCCCCCATGGGCGTCGACCGCAAAGACGGTCGCCCGGCAGACGGATATCGTCCGCCCCGACCGGATGACCTGCGCGCGCGCCACGAGGGTCGTCCCGACCGCTGGGCTCAGCAGGTTCACCTTGAACTCGACGCTGAGCACATCGGCCCCCTCGGGCATCAGCGTCATGGCGGCATAGCCACAGGCGCTGTCGGCAATCGAGGCGGTCGCACCGGCATGCACGAAGCCGTTCTGCTGCAGGAGCGCGCCCTGTACCGGGAGTACGATGTCCACCGCTCCGGGCGCGATCCGCCCGAGCGAGGCCCCAATCGTCCCCATAAACGCTTGCCGCGCAAAACTCTCGCGGATGCGTGCCTCGTTCATCCCTGCGCGATCGGCGCGTGCGCGTCGTTCCACGCACGCCAGCCACCCGCCATCGATGTGACGTTCGTGTACCCCATCCGCTGCAACACATCGGCCGACAGCGCCGAACGAAAGCCGCCGCCGCAATACAGAATCAGCTCGGTCGACTTGTCGGGGACGAGCCCTTCGATGTCACGCTCGATCACCCCCTTCCCGACATGCACCGCACCGGCCGCATGCCCTGCCTCCCACTCGCGATCCTCACGGACATCTACCAGCACCGCCGTCGTATTCTCCGCACGGCGAGCCAGCGTTTCGGGAACGGTCACTTCGCGAACGCGCGACTTCGCGTCGTCGACAATCGCAAGAAATCCTGAGGCATGCTGCATACGCGCTCTCCGAGGTCAGGGTCAGGACGCGATGGCGCGCACCAGCGCACGCATCACATCGCGAATAATCACTGCGGCCGATTCCACGTCCGCATTCGACGCATCCAAGTGGGTGACACACCGCACACGTTGCGGCAGCCAGGTCGACACCCGCACGCCGCGCTCCCGCGCTCCCGCTGCGACCTGCGCCGAGGTCACACCGGCGGGAAGGTCAATCA
>JAPLKT010000108.1 GCA_026387895.1 Gemmatimonadota bacterium
CCCCACATATCCCATCCAGGCCAATACCAAGAACACGGCGTACTGCACCGCCGTGGCTGGCAGGCCGCGCGAGATGAACGTTGGGACGTACACGAGATTCACCCCGATCCAGACGAGCCAGTTCTCGAGCAATTTCCGCGTCATCATCCACTGCGCCACCAAACTCACTGACGTGAGCGACGCATCCAGATAGGGAACCGGTGAATCGGTGTGCGTCGACATGAAGTAGCCCAAGCTGATCGCGAACGCCGCGGCAAGTGGCACGCTCACAATCCAGTGCAAGCGCTTGGCGTGGGTTACCTGCAGCGTCGAACGCTCCGCACCGCCATACAGCCATTCATACCAGCCATACACCGAGAGCACGAGATACACGATCTGCAACACCGCGTCGGCGTAGAGCTTGCTGTGCCAGAACAGGAAAAAATAAAGCCCCACATTCACCATCGCGGTGGGCCAGCTCGCAATCCGCTCCTTGGCGGAGAGGTACACGCTCACCAGCCCAAACAGGACCGCGACGTTCTCCACCCACGTCCAGAGCTCCCACCCGAACAACGGGAGCGTTATGCTCACGGCGTAGTCTTTGCCGACGCCAGAAAGTCAGTCGCCAACGACACGAGCGCCTTCACACCCGTTGGCATCGCATCTTCATTCACGAAGAACTTGGTCGAGTGGTTGGCCGGCGCATCTTCGGCCGCGACCCCAGCCTTGTTCACGCCGAGAAAGAGATACACGCCAGGGGTGTTCTTGGTGAACGAGGGAAAATCTTCTGACGGCATCCACACCGCGTTGCTGTTCACCTTGCCGCCCGCGGCCTTGGCAATCGTAGGTGCCATCTGCGCGGTCAGAGCGGGATCGTTCCACACAATGCTGCCGCCGAGCGTGATCGTGACCGTGGCTGAGCCGCCACTCGCCTCGGCGATCTTCTCCGCCGTGCGGGCAATGCGCATGTGAATGTCCTTGCGCATGGCGTCGTCAAAGGTGCGGATCGTGCCCGTCATGATCACACTGTCGGGAATGATGTTGAAGCGCACGCCGCCATTGATTGTGCCAACGGTGACAATCGCGGGCGCTGCCGTGATGTCTGTCTGACGCGCGGTGATGGTCTGCAGTGCGGAGACGATCTCGGCCGAGAGGACGATCGGGTCGACGCCGCGCCAGGGCTGTGCCCCGTGCGTCTGACGGCCATGGACCACAATCTTCAGCTGGTCCGACGCCGACATCGCGGCGCCCGGCTTATAGCTCAGCTTTCCCGCTTCTTCGGGCCACACATGCAGCGCGAACAGCGCGTCGACATGCGGATTCTCCAGCGCGCCCTGCTCAACCATTACCGCCGCGCCGCCGCGTTCGCCCGGCGGGGCTCCTTCTTCGGCGGGCTGGAAAATGAACTTCACGGTGCCCGGGAGCGAGGCGCGCATCCCGGCGAGCACCTCGGCGGCACCCATCAGCATGGCGGTGTGCGAGTCGTGGCCGCAGGCATGCATCACGCCAACCGCTTGGCCGCCGAAGGTCGCTTTGACCGTGGATTTGAAGGGGAGATCTGATTCTTCGGTGACCGGCAGCGCGTCCATGTCGGCGCGCAGCGCCACGACCTTCCCAGGCTTTCCGCCCTTGAGAATGCCAATCACGCCGGTGCCTGCGACCCCTTCGCGGACATCCAGGCCCAGTGCGCGCAGATGGTCAGCGACGATCTTAGCGGTGCGCTTCTCGCTGTTGGAGAGTTCGGGATGTTCGTGGAAATCGCGGCGCCAGGTGACGACCTTGCTCATGACCTGCGCGATGCGCGTGTCGAGTTCGTCGGCGCCCTTTTTGCTTTGCGCGCTGGCGCTGATCGCGGTCAGAGAGAACGCGGCGGTCCCGAGAAGGGCCGCGCGGGCGGAGCGAGGAAGGTAGGGCATCGGCGTGAGTCCGCGTCTGGGGTGGTGCTTCAGGGTAACGGCGGCCGCGCTGCGGCGCGACCCGCGACCCGCAACATTGGGCCCTCCGCTGGTTCCTTGAGCCGCGCCGGGCTACATTACGAGGTTCCCCTGACTCCAGGCCTCGGCCGGTGTCCTGACCATTCCAACGGTATCCATGGCGAAAGAAGAAGCGATCGAACTCGAAGGCACCGTGAGCGAAGTGCTCCCTAGCGCGACCTTCCGCGTGCTCCTGTCGAACGGGCACGAAGTCCTCGCGACGATGGCCGGCAAGATGCGTCGCTTCCGCATTCGCGTGCTCCAGGGTGATCGCGTGACCGTCGAGGTCTCGCCGTACGACTTGAGTCGCGGTCGCATCACCTTCCGCCATAAAAACTAAAAAAACCTCGTATCCTCTGTAATCGCAACACCTTACAGAGGCTACGAGGTTGTTTTAGGGGCCATGTACCTTATCGTTCACCGTACGGTTTGGGCTCACAACAAGCCCGACAAGTCATGGTGTCCGAAGCCGTTCCCGACTGAAGCCCGATCGTCAGCTGAAGCGTGAACTCAGGCTTCTATAAGTATAACCGCATCGCGGTTATACTTAGTGCAGACTGGCTCGCCCGAGTTCGTCGCGGTGCCAATGGTGATTGTGCACCTCTTGTCCGGCGCGTTGGTGTGCGTTGCGGTGGCCGTCCACGTGTTGACACCTACTGCACTCATCACAACCGTGACGCCAGTCGACGCCTTGTAGCTGGTGCCGAGGGCGGCGAGATCTGCCGCATAATTGCTGGTGTGATCCGCGAAGTAGGCTTCCTGTGCGGTCACCAGGTTACGCAGGTCCGACTGCATCGAGGCAACATACGCCTTTTCCTTGGTGGTCGAGAACTTCGGAATGGCGATTGCGGCCAAAATTCCGATGATCACAACGACGATCAGCAACTCAATCAGGGTAAAGCCCTTACGCTTGGACCGCATCGCAGAACTCCTGTTTGAACGGGGTGAAATGAGCTATCCTGGGTTCGG
>JAPLKT010000077.1:0-3592 GCA_026387895.1 Gemmatimonadota bacterium
CCATACAAGCGGCGCTCACCGGTCACCTTGTGCTGTCCACCCTGCATACCAACGACGCCATGAGTGCGATACCACGCTTGCTCGACCTGGGCGTGGAACGCTTCAAGCTCGCTGGTGCGCTGCGCGGGATTGTCGCGCAGCGCTTGCTCCGACGGCTCTGTGTCCGCTGCACAGCGGCGTCGCTCGCGCAGGTCCCGATGCTTGCCGCGCGCTGGTTTCCCGCCAGTGCCGCTCGTGCCGTTGCCGTCGGGTGCCCCGCCTGCGGGCAGACGGGCTATCGAGGGCGTCTCTGCGCCTCCGAAGTCGTCGTCAGTGGGCCCAAGCTCGCCCGACTCATCAGCGACGGCGCCTCGATCGACGCCCTGACGACCTCTGCCACGGCCGATGGCCTGCGTGCCCTCTGGTTCGCCGGCGTGCATCACGCGGCTCAGGGTCAGACATCAATCGAAGAGCTCGCGCGCGTCCTGACTCCGCCGTCCGTGCCTCCGTTGCGCTATCAGACCACCACCCGTGGCGCGCCGAACACAGCTCCGTCAATCATCGTCGGGAGCACAGCGCCCATTCACGACGAGGTTCGGGCTGTGTTGGAGCGCTTCGGGTACAGTTGGCGCGCCGAGCCCCCTACCGTCCTTGTGGGGCGTGCGCCAGACTCCTCCTGTGAGCATGCGGCCCCAGCACATGGAGTCGCCACCCCGTGCTCCCCGGAGAGTGCATGACTCAGATTGCAGTCGGCGTTGTTGATGTGTTCGTCATTCAGATTGTGCGCGGTCGCTGGCGTGTGCTCGTACTCCGGCGATCCTCCGGCCGCAGTCCAGGGTCGTGGGAAACGGTCCACGGAAAAATCGAACGCGGCGAGAGCCCCCCGGATGCCGCACGGCGCGAACTGCGCGAGGAAACAGGGCTGGCAGCTGCGCGCCTCTACAGCGTCACCGTGAACCCGTTCTACATCCACGCGACCGGTGCGGTGCAACTCGCGGTGGTGTTTGCGGTATTTGTGGACACCGCCGCCGTCACGCTTGGTGTCGAACACGACGCCTACGAATGGCTCTCACCGACCGCCGCACACAAGCGCTTCACCTGGCCGCGTGAAAGCGACGCACTGCGCCATATCCAACAGCTGCTGAAAGGAGGAAATGCCGGCGTCGTCGAGGATGTGTTGCGTATCCGATAGCCGCTGCAGCCACTCCTACTGCGACACCTCGTGGAACGTCACTCCAGGCTCGTGGTCGAGCGCCCAGCGCATGCGCCACTCGTTTTCGAACAGCAACAACGGCTGGCCCTTCGAGTCATACAAGAGCGTCCGAGCAGGGTCGCGCGTGGCGCGTGCGAGGTCTGACTCCGAGCCGGTGATCCACCGCGGATAGCGCGAGTTGATCTTCTCCAGTCGCGCGGTCACACCGTACTCGTGGGCCAAGCGGTGCATCATCACATCGAACTGCAGCTGTCCCACCGCGCCCACAATCGGCGTGGGACTCGTGACATCGGTGCCCGACGTAAAGAACACCTGCGCCGCTCCCTCTTCCGTCAGCTGACGAAGTCCTGCGTCCAACTGCTTGCGCTTCATGGGGTCAGACAAAATCACGCGCGCAAAATGCTCCGGCGCAAATCGCGGAATGTTGGCAAACACCACGCCAGGCTCCGTTGCCAGCGAGTCCCCAATGCGTAGCTCGCGGCGATCCATCACCCCCACGACATCGCCCGGCCAAGCCGACTCAACCGCCGTGCGCTCGCGCGCCATAAACGTCTGCGGTGCGTTCAGGCGCACCATCTTGCCCGTACGACCATGCAGCACCTGCATGCCCGCGTCAAACCGCCCCGACACAATCCGCACGAACGCCACGCGATCGCGATGCTTGGGGTCCATGTTCGCCTGAATCTTGAACACGAATCCTGAGAACGCCTCCTGCGCCGGCTCTATCACCCGGTCGTTGTCTCGCGCGGGCTCGGGGCAGGGGCCAGTTCCAAAAACTCACGGAGGAACGGCTCCACGCCGAAGTTGTTCAGCGCGCTCCCAAAGAACACCGGCGACAGCTCGCCCGACAACACTTCAGCCGCATCAAACGGATGGCCAGCCTCGTCAAGCAACGCGATATCGTGCACGAGCCGCTCGTGCGTCTCCAAGCCCAAAAGATCGCGCAGCTTCGGATCGGTCAAGCTCCCGACTTCCACCATCGGAACCTTCGATCCATGCGATTCATCGCGCTCGAATAGGTGAATCTGCCCCATCCGCCGGTCGTACACACCAACGAACCCCGCCGACCCGCCTTCCGAATGAAAAATCGGCCAGGTGATCGGATGGCACTTGATCCCCAAATCTGCTTCCACATCACTGATCAGTGTCAGCGGGTCAGCCCCCGACCGATCACACTTATTCACGAAGGTGAAAATCGGGGTGCGCCGCCGCTTGCACACCGCAAACAACTGCCGTGTACGCTCTTCGACCCCCTTGCGGTTGTCGAGCAACATCACCGCGCTGTCCGCGGCCACCAGGGTGCGGTACGTATCCTCGGAGAAGTCTTCGTGCCCAGGCGTGTCCAACAGGTTGATCACATACCCGTCGTACTCGAACTGCATCACGCTGGAGGTCACGGAAATGCCGCGCTCCTGCTCCATCGCCATCCAATCGGACGTGGCATGACGATCTGCGCGCCGAGCCTTCACCGACCCGGCGAGATGGATGGCTCCGCCATACAGCAACAGCTTCTCCGTGAGCGTGGTTTTGCCCGCGTCAGGATGGCTGATAATCGCGAAAGTCCGACGCTGGCCGATCGCGGCCAGCAACTGTTCGTGCGCGCTCAGCGGACGTCGCGCTCCCCACGCTCCAGGGGCGGCCCGGCATCGTCCGGCACCGCACGATCCTCCAACGGCCCTGCATCGTCCGGCGCGACCTCAGCCGTCTGCGCCAGTAACTCCACCAGCGCCTCGGCGAGTTCGTCGCGCCCTTCGCCGGTCGTCGCGCTAAAGCCGATCATCTGCTCTTCATCTAGCTGCAGTGCGATCGCGAGGGCGCGCATCCGCTCCTTCACCTTGCTCGCGCCCAGCTTATCGATCTTGGTCGCGACCACAATCGTCGGTGTGCCCGTGTCGGCAAGCAGCTCAAACATTGCGTGATCTTCCGGCGTCGGATCATGACGCACATCGAGCAGTTGCACGATGCCGCGAAGCGTGGGGCTACGCCGCAAGAAGTTGCTGATCAAGGGCCGCCACTCGGCGCGACGTTCCTTGGAAATCTTCGCGTAGCCATATCCCGGGAGATCGACCAGCACAAACTGGTGGTTCACCCGGAAGAAGTTCAGCTCGCGCGTGCGCCCCGGCGTGTTGGATACGCGAGCGAAGGCTTTGCGGCGCACGAGTCGGTTGAGCAGTGACGACTTCCCAACATTCGAGCGGCCCGAAAAGGCGATCTCGGGCAGCTCATGCTGCGGACGCCAACCGTCCACGGTTGCCATGCCCCCGACAAACTCGAGGTCACGAATTACCAATGGATCAGGGTTCGGGCGGTTGGGAGCAGTCTGGTCTTTCATTGTATAAAAGATAACGGCGGGGGAGCCTCCCCCGCCGCTCTTGTGGCTATTTCTCTCGCCGAAGGCCG
>JAPLKT010000077.1:3606-4212 GCA_026387895.1 Gemmatimonadota bacterium
GCCCCATTCGACACGCAGGCTTCGCTCACACGGACACCCGTCACATCGTCTCGGCCGGGGAGGTCGAACATCGTCTCGAGGAGGATTTCCTCGAGAATCGCACGGAGGCCGCGGGCGCCCGTGCCGCGCTCGATCGCTTTCCGCGCAATCGCCTTCAGCGCCGATTCCTCGAACGTGATGTTGACGTCCTCGAGCTCGAACAGCTTTCCGTACTGCTTGGTCAGCGCGTTCTTGGGCTCCTTGAGAATCTGCACCAAAGCCTCCTCGTCCAGCGCCTGCAGCGGCACCGTAACGGGGAGTCGCCCCACGAGCTCAGGAATGATTCCGTAGCGTAGCAGATCGTTCGGCTCAACATCATCAAAGATGTTCACGCCAACCGCTTCGTTCGTGGCGGAATCTGATCCCTTGCCGAATCCAATCTGCCGGCGCCCCTTCCGTGCCTCAATGATCTTCTCGAGGCCGTCAAAAGCGCCACCGCAGATGAACAGAATGTCCTTCGTGTTGATCTGGATGTATTCCTGCTGCGGATGCTTGCGCCCACCCTGCGGCGGCACGCTCGCCACGGTCCCCTCGAGAATCTTCAGCAGCGCCTGCTGCACGCCCTCG
>JAPLKT010000016.1 GCA_026387895.1 Gemmatimonadota bacterium
CGGCGCAATCCGACGCGTCCTGCGGTGATTTTTGCCGACGCACAGTTTGAGTTGGTGTCTGTGCTTGAGGAGCACCGGGTCGAGCTCCCCGGATTGATCATTCAGGCGTCGCCGAAGCGCTGGTATCCCGACGGGGCGGCGGTGGCATCGCTCGTGGGCTATACGGGGGAGATTAGCGAGCAACAGCTCCAGTCAAAAAAGTTTCCCGGGTATAAGGCGGGCCAGCAAGTGGGGAAGGGTGGGCTCGAGCTGCACTTTGAATCGCGGCTTCGTGGTCGAGAAGGGGTGCGCTTTGTTGAAGTCGATGCGCTTGGACGTGTCGTCCGCGAAGCCGGGGCGCGCCCCGAGTTGATCCCTGTGGCGGCGCCGCCCCTCCCCACGAATATTGACCTCGATTTGCAGAAGTATGTGTACGGGCTCTTCGGCGACTCGCTGGTTGGTGGCGCTGTGGCGATCGAGCCGAAGTCGGGCGAGGTGCTCGCGCTGCATAGCGCACCGACGTTCGACCCGAATCGGTTTACTGGTGGGATTCCCGTGGACTACTGGCGCTCCCTGACGAGCGATCCACGGAAGCCGCTGTACAGTAAGGCAATCCAGGGGACCTATCCGCCCGGTTCGACCTGGAAGCTCGCCACTGCGGTGATGGGGCTCGAGCTCGGCATTGTTCAACTCGACGACCGAATGCCAACGCCGTGCACCGGGGGATTCCAGTACGGCAATCGGTTTTTCAAGTGTCACGACAAGCGAGGGCACGGCGCCGTGACGCTTGCGCAGGCGATTGAGCAGTCGTGTGACGTGTATTTCTACCAGCTGGGGCTGAAGATCGGGCTCGCGCGACTGGTCGCTGGCGGAATCGCATTGGGTTCGCACACGCGAAGCGGAATCGATTTGCCTGCGGAGATGCGACCACAGTTCCCGGACTCGGATTACAAGGCGTATTTCACTCGGAAGTATCCCGGCGGGTGGAATCAGTCGGCGTCGCTCAATCTGTCGATCGGTCAGGGAGAGAACTCGCAGACCGTGGTGAACATGGCGCGTTTCTACACGGCGCTGGCCACCGATGGTCAGGCGGCGCAGCCGCGTGTGGTACAGGGCGCCGCGCAGCACACCCGCCTGTTCACGCTCGACTCACTGCAGATGCGCGGCCTGCGAAATGCGCTGGCTGGCGTGGTGAGCCGAGGCACGGCAGGCAGCGCGAAGATCCAAGGCGTGGTGCTCGCCGGCAAAACGGGGACTGCGCAAAACTCGCAGGATCCCAACAACGACCATGCCTGGTTTGTGGGATTCGCTCCGGCGGATGATCCGAAAATTGTCGTGGCTGTGATGTTAGAGTTTGGCGGGCATGGCCCGCGTGCGGCGAAAATTGCAGCGCGGATTATCGAACACTACCTGAAGGTCTCCGCGATGCAGTTCATTCAGACGGAGGGACCGTGAGGCGCGCGGCTCAGCCGGATTATCCGCTCGTTGTGCTGGCGCTGCTACTCTCGGCGTTCGGCATCGCGATGGTCTATTCGGCGGGTCAGACGGATTATCCGACTGTTGTCGCCGAGTTGTGGCGCCGCCAGCTGGCATTTCTAGCGCTTGCGATGGTGGCGTCGTGGGTGGTGAGTCGGGCGTCGTCGCGCGTCCTCGACTTTCTGACCGTTCCGGCATATGTCGGATCGTGCGTTGTGCTGCTGGTGCTGATTTTTATCGGCAAGGGCGGACTCGGCGCGAGCAACAACCACAGCTGGCTGGCGATTGGCGGCGTGAAGCTCGGCCAGCCATCGGAGCTCGCGAAGATCACGGTGGTTCTGATGCTCGCGCGCGTGCTCTCGGATCGCAAAGAGGCACCTGATGCGCTGGTCGAGCTCTTGCCCTCGGCGCTGGTGGTGGGGGTGCCATGGATTTTGATCATGCTCCAGCCCGACCTTGGCACCGGGATTGTGTTCGCGGGGATCTACTTTGCGATGCTCTTTTGGCGTGGAGTCTCGTGGCAGCTACTCACGCTGCTGGCGAGTCCGGTCATTAGCCTAGTGCTCGCGTTCAATACTGGGATTTGGGGGGCGTGGTTCCTGCTGATTCTCGCGTTGGTGCTGTGGTACAAACCCCAAGTCGTCGAGGGCGTGGTCGTCGTGCTTGCGAACCTCGCCTTCGGTGTCGCGGCGCCCATTCTGTGGGATAAGTTGAATCCGTTTCAACAAGGGCGCTTGAAGGTGTTTCTTGACGCGTCAGCGGATCCGCTACGCGCGAGCTACCACGTGATCCAGTCTCAAGTTGCTATCGGGTCGGGCGGCTGGTTTGGAAAGGGATTCACTGAGGGCACGCAGAAGCGTCTCGCGTTTCTACCGGCGCAGCACACGGATTTCATTTGGTCGGTGGTTGGGGAGGAGCTTGGATTTTTTGGGGTGACCATCGCGTTGACGCTGTTTTTTGTGCTATTCCTGCGGTGTACCCGTGTGGCTGCTCGGGCCACGGACAGCTTTTCGAGTCTGGTAGCCTTCGGGCTCGTCTCGATCTGGATTACCCATCTGATCGAGAACGTGGGGATGACGCTTAACCTCATGCCCGTCACGGGGATCCCACTGCCGTTCTTCAGCTACGGCGGCTCCTTTCTGCTGGCGTCCTGGATTTCCGTCGGCATTCTGGTCCGGCTGTCCGCCGAGGGGCGTGGGCCGGCACATTCCCTTGTGGGTTAAGTCGACCGCCCCTGTCAAGGGTTGCTGGACGTGCCGCAGTTCTTGCCCATGCACCGTTCCAGCCCCATTTTGAACGGATGGTATGGTTCCGGAAAGAAAAGAAGCCGCGTAAGCCGCGCGTCGAACGCCTCGAGATTCCCGCGGACGTGTGGGAGAAGTGCGAGTCGTGCGGCCACACGGACATTCGGGATACGTTCCTCAAGAACTGCAACGTGTGCCCGAGCTGCGATTTCCATCGTCGCGTCAGGGCGTTCGACTTTGCCCAGATCCTGCTCGACGAAGGCGCCATCGAGGAGACCGAGGAGGATTTGCGCTCCAAGGATCCTCTTGGGTTCCCGGACTATCCGGCCCGTCTCAAGAAGGCACGGGCCAACGCCGGCGAGGGTGACGCCATCCTCACCGTTACGGGGACGATGGACCAGGTGCCGGTCAACCTCGGCATCATGGATTTCGCCTTCATGGGCGGCTCCATGGGCTCGGTAGTCGGTGAGAAGATCGCCCGCCTTGGGCAGCGCAGCCTCGAGAAGAAGTTCCCGTTGATCGTCATTTCGGCCTCCGGCGGCGCCCGTATGCAGGAAGGGGTGCTCTCGCTTATGCAGATGGCCAAGACGTCGGTTGTGCTGTCGCAGCTCGCCGAGCGCGGGATTCCATATGTCTCGATCCTCACCAACCCCACCACGGGCGGGGTCAGCGCGAGCTTCGCAATGCTAGGTGACGCGATTATCGCCGAACCGGGCGCGGTGATCGGATTCGCCGGGCCGCGTGTGATCAAGCAGACACTGGGGCAGGACCTCCCGGAGGGGTTCCAGACCGCCGAGTTCCTGCTCGATCACGGGATGGTCGATTGCGTGGTGCATCGCCACAACATGAAACAGACGGTCGGGCAGTTGCTCCGGCACATGAGCGGTAAGCCAGCGGCGACCGGGTGGGCGTCGGCCTGAAAACGTACGGCGACGCGCTCGATTTTCTTTACGCCCGTACGACCGGTGTGTGGCGCCTGGGGCTCGATCGCGTCGAGGGGTTCCTGCGGGTGCTGGGCGACCCGCATCGACGGGTTCCGACCATCCACGTGGCGGGGACGAACGGCAAGGGGAGCGTGTGCGCCACGCTCGAAGCCGTGTTGCGCGCCAAAGGGCTGCGGGTGGCCAAGTACACCTCCCCGCATCTCGTGGACTTCCGGGAGCGCTTCCTGATCGACGGGGTGCCAGTGTCCCCCGAACGAATTGTGACCTTTATTGACCGTTATACGCCCGAAGTCGAGCGCCTTGGCGCGACCTTTTTCGAGGCGACCACAGCCATGGCGTTCGAATTTTTTGCCGAGGCCCAGGTGGATGTGGCTGTGATTGAGACCGGGCTCGGCGGCCGGTTGGATGCGACCAATGTGGTCGCCCCGCTTGTGGCGGGGGTTACGACGATCGGCATCGACCACGTGGAGTATCTGGGGGGGACGCGGGAGGAGATCGCAGTCGAAAAGGCGGGGATCTTCAAGCCCGACACTCCGGCCGTAATCGGGGAGCCAGAGGCGGAGATTCGGGCGCTGCTCACGCGCCTTGCGCATGAACGGGGGGCGTCCCCTGTCCGGGCTGTGTACGACGAAGGCGGGCCAACCGCGGTGACCGTGGGTCCCTCGGGGACCTCGTTTGACCTTCCGGCCTTTGGACGGCGGCTCAGGACCCCTCTGATTGGGGCGCACCAGGCCGAGAATGCGGCGGTGGCGCTCACGATGCTGGCCTCCCTTCCGGAGCGTTTTCGCCCTTCGCAGGGGGAGGTGGAGGCAGGGCTCGCCCTGGTACGGCTCCCGGGGCGATTCCAGCGCGTTGGGCGCTACATCTTTGACGTAGCCCACAACCCGGACGGCGCAGGGGGCTTGGCGCGCACCCTGGCCGCGGTTCGGCCGCCGGGGCCGGTCGTGGCGGTCGTCAGCGTGCTGGCGGACAAGGACTGGCGGGGGATCCTGCGGGAGCTCCAGCCGGTGGTCGACCATCTGATTTTGACCAATGCGCCCACGGCGCCATCGAGCCGGGCGTGGGACATTACGGAGCCGTTGGCGTACGCCCGATCGCTCGGAATCTCGGCTGAACTCATCCGGGATTTCGACCGCGCATTGGTCCGGGGGAGCGAGGAAGGGGTCACCGTGGTGA
>JAPLKT010000014.1:0-1647 GCA_026387895.1 Gemmatimonadota bacterium
CCGCGATGACCTCGTCGCCCCTCCCCACGGGGCGTGTCACCTATCGCACGCTCACCGAGGCGAACCTCGAGATGGAGCGCATCGAAGCGGCCAACCCGACCAAGGTCCGGCGGTTCGCGCTCCCGCATAAAAGCAGCCTCGGAAACACGGTATGGGCGCTCGAGATTACGCACGACGTGAAAACGCCGTCGGGCAGGCCGGTCTTCGTGATGACGGGACTCCACCATTCGCGTGAGTGGCCGACCGTAGAACTCCCGTTGGAATTCATTCACGATCTGCTCAAGAACGATGGCACCGATCCGCGGATCACCGCCGCGCTCGACAAAGTCCGATTCATAGCCGTGCCGATCGTGAACCCCGACGGCTTTGATCTCTCGCGCACGCTGATCAACGAGCAAAAGCGCAAGAACTGTCGCGTACAGGACGGAAAAGAGCCGACCTACGCCGAGTGCGCCAATCCGCTCAATGCTGGCGCGGGTGTGGATCTCAACCGCAACTACGGCGCCTTCTGGGGTGGCATCGGCGCGAACGTTGCACCCAATGCACAGAGCTATCGTGGCAGCGCGCCCTTCTCTGAGCCCGAGATCCAGAACATGCGCGATCTCTTTGCCTCGCATCAGGTGGTGGTCGCGCTCAGCAACCACACGCCGGACGCGAAAGTGCTCCGTGTGCCGAGCACCACCGACGAGCCCACGCCCTTTGATGTCGCGCAGTACGACTCCGTCGCGCAGCTCCTCGGCAAGGACCTCAAGTGGGACGCTGGCCCGTGGCCGAAGGTGTACTACAATGCCAGCGGCACCATGGAGGAGCAGGCGTACTACACAGCCGGAACGTTCGCCTTCACCTTTGAGAACACACCCGGACAGCGCGGCTTCCACCCGGCCTACTCGTTTGTGGTTGATCAGTACTTCGGCACCGGCGCGTACCCGGGTTCGAGTTCGCGCGCTGGCTACATGCGACTACTCGAAGCCGCCGCCGATCCTACCCTGCACTCAGTCCTTGAGATCAAGGCGCCGGCGGGTGCGACACTCACGCTGAGCAAGAAGATCGTCCTCGAGTCGGCACCGGTGCTCCTCAGCGACCGCGACTCAACGCGCGGTCCGATCATCAAACAGCCGATGGAACTCACCTCAACGACGGTCGTTCCGAAGGGGAATAGTCCGTTCCTCTGGCATGTGAATCCGTCGTCGCGTCCGAGCCAGCACGGCCAAGAGTTGATCGCCGAGACGTGGACGGTGAGCTGCAAGGTGAAAGGGAAGCCGGTCTCGGTGGAGGTTTCCGTGGCACGCGGTGGCACAGCGAAGGTCGATCTCAGGAAGTGTCAGTAACCGCGCAGCGGAGACGAGCAAGCGGACTGTACGAGTGAAACTCAGAGGGGCGGCGACCGATATGGTCGCCGCCCCTCTGACTACACGAGCCTTCCGTGCTTACGGCACAATCTTGGGCGCGTCCGGCTTGGGCTCGTCGTTCCAGTTGAGCACCGAGTTGAAGATCATGTTGAACTCGCCGTGGTTCTGCCAACGATAGATCGGGTTGTTGGAGAAGAGCACCACGCGGCCGTGGCCCTTGTAGGCCTGTGGGATATCCACCGCGAACGGCTTGCCACGCAGTGAATCGGCGCCCGTCATGAGCCCCGACAGCACAGCA
>JAPLKT010000014.1:1673-5796 GCA_026387895.1 Gemmatimonadota bacterium
ACCCACATAGCGGGCGAGCACATTCCCTTCATCGGCCACGCCTACCTTCAGCGGGCTGCCGCCGACATACTTCACCGGCATCTTGGTGCTCGAGTACCCGTAGAACGCTGGGTGCTCTGGGCGCACGATCTCGCCCTGCACGAGCGGACGCTGCGAGGTCAAGCCTGGAATCGGAGCCTTGTCCACGCTGCGCGCCCAGCCGAAGTCGATGGGGAGACGGGCGGCGTCGCCGACAGCAATCAGCGTACCACCGGCGTCGAGGAAGGCACCGATCGCATCCACACCGTCCTGCCCAATGCCACCCGACATGTCATCGGTCTCGCCGTACATGCCGAGGAACTGATACTTCTCGCTTTTCTTGTACGGCTGCGGCTTGGCGGCCGGCGCAGCAAGCACGGTCTGCTTGCTCATGTTCTGCTCGGCCATCAAGATCACCTCGTACTTGGCGCGCAGGTTGCCCTGCTTGACCTGCTCCTTGTAGATGAGGTCGTACGGAATACCGAACTGGTCGAATGTCAGGCGATACCAGCCGAGGTTTTGCGTGCTCCCCCAGGTCGAGAAGATCGCGATGCGCGGCACATCAGCTTCGTGCGTCGGCACCGTGGGCTTGGCGGTGAGGTTCGCGGCGGTGAGTCCGAACTCCTGCACCGCAGCGCGCACCGCAGCGGCCTGCGCCATGTCAGTGACAATGAACGAACCGGCCGGGAACTCCATGCTGTCAACCTTGAACGACTTCTCGGCGATCTGCATGGGCACGTTCTTCAGCTTGTAGCGCAACGAGATCATGTTGTTCGATCCCAAGTGCGCAATCGCAATGCCCGCGGTGCCAGCACCGGTGGTCTTGCCCGCGAGGGTCACCTTCTCAACGGCCGTCACAGCGACCTTGAGAATCGCCGAGTCGGCGATCTCCGCGTAGTCGATATTGAACGCCATGCCCATCGACCAACCACTGTCGTCGTACGTATTGAGACGTTGATCGGGGTAGTTCTGCTTCTCGATCAAGTTCTTGGCGAGGCGACCGTAGGGCTGGTCGCGCTTGATCACGTAGGAACCCGCCGGATAGGTCGTGGTGCCGATCTTGAACGCAGCCGTGGCCTGCCCAACTTCGATGCGCTGGATGCGTAGAATGTTGACGAACTCCGCCACCTTCGTCATATCACGCTGGACGGGGAGCACGAATCCGTATGGCGCCTTGTTCTTCCCTTCTTCGATCGAGTTGCGCGTCTTGATGTAGAAGTTCTCGAGCACCATCGCAGGGAACATCGCAGTGAGCTGGAGCGACGAGAGAACGCCCGTCTGCATGTAGTTCGTGTTGGAGCGACGGGTGAAGGTGTTGATGTCTTCCTGCGTGAACTGGATGCCGCGATACCACTCGCGGTCCTGCCCACCGCCACGCCCGGTCGGAATCGCAGCGGCACCGCCACGACCACCACCGGGGAAGCCAGCGCCAGGGGCCGGAGCCGGAGCACCAGCGACGGTCGCGCCAACGGGAGCCGCCGCGGCGGCAGCACCACCACGTCCACCGCCACCGCCGCCGCGACCACCACGACCACCGCCTGCGCCAGCAACTGCACCCGCAGCTGCACCAACGGTTGCGCCGGCGGGCGGAGTTCCTGCCGCTGCTACCGCTACCGGAGCCGTTGCCGCAGCGTTCGCGACCGTAGGGCCAACGGCGGGAGCGGCCGCAGCAGGCGCAGCAGGCGCAGCCGCCGCTTCGACATCACGCCCGGACTGCGTCTCGTACATCTTCATCAAGCCGTTGTGGTTGTACGCCACGGAGCCGAGGTAGCCCGGCGACCAGCCGTCCATGAAGGCGTGCGTGTAGACACCCGGCATTCCCCACTTCGTCATCTGCGAGAGCTCATAGTTCGCAAAGAAAGGAAGCTCGGCGAACAGGATCGGATCAAGATTCGGATTCTGTGGCGGACCACCGCTGTAGGTGTAGAGCAGCGACTGCGCTTCATGCAGATCGTGCATGATCGGCGGATGCGCCGTGAAGTACCAGTCGATGATTGCGCGCATCTGCATCAGATCGACATTGATGTCGCGATTGTTATCGTGGTACACGTACTTGCCCCAGTACGGCAGCGCGCCAATGCCACCGGCGCCGCCGCGACCGCCACCGCCACCGCCGAACGGAGCAGCCGCCGCACCTGGAGCACCCGGCGCTGCTGCCGGAGTCGGATTCGCGGCAGTGAACTCGAGTCCCTTGTAGAACCAGTCCACGTTGCGGTCGCGGCCGTCGGCATCAGCCACCGGCGTGACCGACACGTACACGTTGTTGCGGATCTGCGTGATGATCGGCGACGTCTCGGTCGCCAAGCGATACACGAGTTCCATCAGCATCTCCGACGGGCCGGTCTCACCGCTGTGCAAGCCGCCCATCAGATGGTAGTGCGGCTTGGTCTTGGTGATCAGCTCTCGAATCGCGTCCTCGCTTGTGCCGCGTGGATCCGCAATCTTGGCGAGGTTCGCGCGATTCTGCGCGATGTTCTTCATGTTCGCGTCGCTCGACACCCACACGACCACGAGTTCACGCCCTTCATCGGACTTGCCGATCGTCTCGACGCGCACGCGCGGTGTCGCCTTGGCGAGCGCGCGATAGTACTTCAGCTGGTCGGCGTAGTACGTGAGCTTCTTCGGAGCACCAGCGTGATAGCCGATGATGTCCTTGGGCGTGGGGATCCCGGCCACGAACGGCAGGTGGTCCACCAGCGGGCTTCCGTGTTTCGGATTCAGAAGCCACGCCTTGTAGTCCTTGGCGAACCCCTCATCCTGCTTCTGCTTGGGGTCTCGTGTTTCAGTGGTGTACTGCTGGGCACCGATCGCGCCAGCGGCCATGGCCATCAGTCCAGAGGCCAACAGCGCGCGGCGGGTCGAGCGAGCGAACACGGAACGTTGCGACATCTCGGACATGGGTTCGGGATGAGAGAGGGGAAACATTAGCGGTTGCAGCTCGGCATTGTCGGATCAGCGCCCGAAATCGCGGGTTTGTCCTTCCGCGTGGCGATGGTCATCATAACGTCGTGAATGAAGCGTCCGACACGTGCTGCATGCTCGTACTCGATGTACTGCGGCTCGTCCGTGGCCATGTGATAATCCTGTGCATAGCCGAGCGAGAAATACGTGACCGGAATGTCCTTGCGGACGTAGTTCACCTGGTCGCTGCGGCAGAATCGGTTCATCGGATTCGACGGCACTTCCCAGGTCTTATCAATGACCATCGTTTCGGAGCGCACGGCATTCACCGAATCGATGATGTCGCCGAACTCCCGCGACATGCGACGTGATCCGAGCGTCTGCAGCGACGTCGGCCCACCGAACTTACGCGCCCCTTCCCCACCATGTCCATGTTGTGGGCGGCGACAATCTTATCGAGTGGGAGCGTTGGATGATCGGTGAACCACTTGGAGCCGAGGAGGCCAGATTCTTCGCCCTGATGCGAGATGAAGATGATCGAGCGCTTGGGCTTCTCCGACGCAAACTTCTCCGCAATTTCGAGGAGCACGACCGTGCCAGAGCCATCGTCGTCGGCGCCATTCATGATGGAGTCGCGACGAATCGGACGGATGCTGCGCGCCCGCGAGATCAGCGAGTCAATCTGATGCTGCTGGTCGGGGGTCGGGCGGCAGGACGGGTCGTTCGAGCCCTGACGGCGCGTCACCGAGTTCACCGCGCGGGTCGAGTCGTGGTCGACCGACGCGGCCAGCGTACCAACGTGATCGTTGTGCGCACCGACCAGCACATACTCGCCGGCCAGCGTCGGATCCGAGCCCGGCAGCACCGCAAGCACATTGCGCGCCGGGGTGTCTGACATCTTGAAGGCGTAGGTCCAGTTGGCCGAAACGGCGGCACCGGTCGCACCGACCGTGAGCTGCTCCACCGGCTTGCCGAACAGCTTGGTAGCCGAGGCATTCGAGATCGACGCCGCCGCTGGCGCAGCAATCGGAGCCGTTTCCATTCCTGAGCGAGGCGCGAGTGCCGCGGCGACAGCCGCCGGGGTCATCCCGTCGAGGTTCACATAGAGGACCGCAACAGCACCAGCGGTCACAGCGCGCGCGTCACGCGGGGCGCCTGCGCCACCAGCGCCACCAGCGCGACCACCGCGGCCGGCCGCTGCTGC
>JAPLKT010000067.1:0-10233 GCA_026387895.1 Gemmatimonadota bacterium
AGTTCTTCGGATCCTTGAGCGTGACCTTGGCGAGATCGGGCGCAGGGAGGGTCGCGGCAACGGTCAGCAGCTTGCCATACGCAACCGTGCGCTTGCTCGGCGTGTGCGTCACGACGCCAGAGGCCGTGGTGCATTCCGACTCGGGGACGTTCCAGGTCTTGGCCGCCGCGGCGACCATGAGGGCGCGACCTGCGGCGCCAACGCGACGATGGTTGTCCCAGTTGGTCGGTGTGCCGGTGCTTCCGCCGGCGGCTTGGTTGCCGTACTTGGCGGGCTCGCTATCGCCCTGCTCGACGGTCACGGACTTCCAGTCGACGTCGAGTTCGTCGGCGATGATCATCGGGAGCGAGGTCTTGATGCCCTGGCCGGCTTCCGGGTTCTTGCCGATGATCACGACGTGGCCGTCGGCGAAAATCTTGATGAAGGCGTTCGGCATGAACGGGTCGTCGGCGAGCGGCTCGCCCACGGTGTTCAGTGCCGCATGCAACGGGCGAACATAGGCGCTCAGAAGCAAGCCGCCGCCAGCAATGGCGGTGACGCGCAGGAAGGAGCGACGGTCCACGGTCTTGGGTGTGGTCATGATGGGGGGCCTCACTCGCTCTTGCCGATTGTGCCGACAGGGGCGGTCCCTGCCGACTGACCAGCAGCCTTGTGAATTGCGTCGCGGATGCGGTGATACGAGGCGCAGCGGCAGAGGTTTCCGCTCATCGCGTTGTCGATATCGGCATCGGTGGGCTTTTTGTTGCGTGCGAGCAAGCCGGCGGCGGACATGATCTGTCCCGCCTGGCAGTAGCCGCACTGCGGCACGTCGATGTCGACCCACGCCTTTTGCAGCGGGTGTGAACCGTCGGGGGAGAGCCCCTCGATGGTCGTGATGGTGGCACCGCCCAGTGCGGAGGCCGGAATCTGGCAGCTTCGGACTGCCACTCCTGAGAGATGCACGGTGCACGCGCCGCACTGCGCAACGCCGCAGCCGTATTTGGTGCCCTTGAGGTTCAGGACATCGCGAAGGATCCAGAGGAGGGGCATGTCCGAGGGGACATCCACTGAGACCGACTTTCCATTGACTTTGAGATTCACCGGCATGGCAATGCGAACTCCGTGATCTGTGGTGGAGCGGTGCCGAGCACAACCTTATAGGGGCAGCTCGTATTGGTTCAAAATTGGCGCTCGGGCGGCCTGTCCGCTAGCCACGTGTCGGGAGGTTGAGTTCGGCGACGGCGGTTGCCTTCCGGCACACCCACACCGATACTGCCTGCCTGACCGATTCCCTGACCAAGGTTCCCCGATGGCGCTGACGTCCACGATGTTCACCTTTGACGTGACGCTGTCCGATGTGGACCGCGGGGTGTACGAGAGCATCGCGTTGCGCATGGCCCAGCATCCGAGTGAGTCGGAGGACTACTTTGTGACTCGGCTGCTTGCCTACTGCTTGGAGTACGAAGAGGGGATCGTTTTTTCGCGCGGGATCGCGGACGCCGATGAGCCACCGCTCGCGGTGCGCGATCTGACCGGGGCCCTCACCAAGTGGATTGAGATTGGGGCCCCGGACGCGGCACGGCTCCACAAAGCCAGCAAGGCCAGCCCCAAGCTGGCGTTCTACACGGCCAAGTCGCCCGAGATGCTCAAGCGGCAGTACGCGGGGCGCAAGATTCATAAGTCGGAGCTGATCGTGGCGCGTGGGGTGGGGCGCGAGACCATGGAGTGGGTCACGGACCACCTCGACCGCCGGCTGGACATCACGATCGCCGTGAACGATGGGTCGGTGTACCTGACGATCGGCGCGGACACGCACGAGGCCGTTCTCGCCACCTTGTCGTTGTTCGACGCCTAGCGGCGCCGTAGGGGGAAGTACAGAGGGGCGACCGCGATCTCTCGCGGCCGCCCCTCTGTCACAGTTGAACCCAAGCGATCAGTTGTTCGGCTGAATGCTGGTCGTTGCAGCAGCTGCGGCCGTCTTGGCCGGCAGCTCGCCTGCGTGCTTCACGTAGAGGTCCAGCCACGCGGTCCAACGGGCCCACTGGTCAAGGATCGTCTCCTTGGTGGCCGGGCCGTGGTCCTCGTACGGGTACATGTACAGCGAGGCAGTCTTTCCGTTGGCGCGGAGCGCTTGCATCATGCGCGTCGAGCTGACGGGGTCGGTGCCGACGTTCTGATCTTCGATCGAGTGATACATGAGAATCGCGCCCTGGAGCTTGTCGGCGCGGAGCATCGGGCTCATGTCGAGATACGTCTTCTGCCCGCTCCACAAATCGCGGCGCTCGCTCTGGAAGCCGGTCGGCGTCAGGGTGCGGTTGTACATGCCGTCGCCCGCGATGCCGGCGCGGAAGAGCGAGGTCAGCGTCATGGCATTCATGGTGCTGAATGCGCCGTAGCTGTGTCCGCCGAGTCCGAGCTTTTGGCGATCGATCAGCGCCTGCTTGTCGAGCTCGTCGATGACCGCCGTGAGGTTCATCACGAGGTCCGACGTGTAGTTGTCGTTCATGCGGTTTGCTTCACCGATGATCGGCGGATCGAAGTTCGCCACGGCGTATCCCTGCGTGGCGAGGTACTCGATCGTGCGCGGCGCGGCGGCGGGGAAGCGCAGGGCGTTCTCCGTGCGCAGCGTGTGGTCGTAGCCGCCCTGATCGGTGTACTCGTACGGGTAGAACCAGAACATCCCCGGGAGGCGCGTGCCGGCCTTGTAGTCCGCCGGCAGGGTGACCTTCACCACAAACTTGATGCCGTCCGGACGCGTCACGGTCACGCGGCGGCGCTGCAGGTTGGTGAACTCCGGGGTGTAGTCCTTGTTGCTCGTGAGCTTCGTGAGTGTGCCCGACTTGGTGTCGCGCAGATACGAGTCCGCGACCTGCGTCGGGCTCTCGCGGTTCACGATCACCTTGCTCATGTCGTCGTCGAGCGACGTCGACACGGCCTCGTACATGTCCTTGGGTCCTTCGAGCACGCGCGACTTGGCGCCGCTCTTCAGGTCAATCTTGTCGACGAACTCACGCGGCGGATTGGCCACGAAGTCGCGGAAGTACTGTGTGCCCTGCAGGAATACGCCGCCGTCGCTCGAGACCATTGCCACGGAACCGCCCAGCGTGCCGCGCTTGGTGAGCATCGCGCCGGGGTTGTTGTAGAACGAGAGGGAGTCGTCACCCGCACCGCCACGGCCACCACCGGCTGCGCCACCGCCGCGCCCGCCGCGTCCACCGGCGAAGCTCGGCGTGTACCCACGCTGCCGCACGATCGGCATCTTCTTGGTGGGGTCGGCGAGTTGCACGCCGTAGAGTTCGCCATTGCCCGCGTTCGTCGCCGCGACGAAGATCGCCGAGGCGTCGTCGTTGAATACGACCGAGGCCATCGGGCCGTCGGCGGTGTAGAGCGTCTTGGTGTCGGTTGCGGCATAGGGCGGCAGCCACTGCATCAGACGGTCCGGACGTGCCGCGCCACCTGCGGCACCACCACGACCTGCTGCGCCACCTGCTGCACCACGGCCGGCCGGAGCAGCGCCCGCGGAGGAATCACGCCCGGCCGGAGCCGTGGACTCGAGGTAATACATGCCCGCGCCCTTCGGCATCCAGGCGAGGCCACGCTTGGCGCCGCCTGCCGCAGCACCGCCACGTCCGCCACCGCCGGTGGTGTCGCTGCCGAGGCGCAGCACGCGCTTGTTAATGGTCGACACCACCTTGCCAGTGGCATCCCAGAGCTCTTCGTTGCTGCCGAAGCTCGTGTACTGGGTCACGTACGAGAAGGGCTTCTGCATGGTGCTGACGCGGAAGTACTGCCCGTCGGGGGAGCCGTCCACGCTCTGAATCATCTGCGGCGTGCCGATTTTCTTCACGGCCTTCGTCTTCACGTCGATCAGTGCGAGCTGGCCAGTCGTGTAGTACTCGAGCAGTTCCATCTCGTACGGCTCGTTGAGCAGGCTCGCGAAGTTGCGCTCGGCGTCTTTCACGCCGTCGGTCCAGAGGCGCACGTTCGGTCCAGTGGCAATCTCGGGCTTTTTTGGTTCTGGCTTGCGGCCGTCGGGGAGCTGCACGACGATCACGCTCTTGCCGTCGGCGGTCCAATCGATGGCGGTCACGAGCGTCGCGAGGAGCGCCGTCTTGGTGATTTGCACCGACTTGCCGGTGGCGATGTCAGCCACGAACACGTGCGAGGCATCGTCGAAGTTCGCGACGTAGGCAATCTGCTTGGCGTCGGGAGCCCAGGAGGAGCCGCTGATGATCGCGCCCTTGGGGGCGTCGACATTGACGGTCTTGCCGGCAACCGGATCAATGAGCTGCAGTCCGGTGGCGCCGCGCGTCGTGAGGGCACGCGCGCGATTGGCCTTGTAGTCCACCTGCAGGCCGCCCAGGTAGTAGTGCGCCTTGCCGAAGGTAGTGACGCTCGGGAGTCCTTCGCTCTGTTCCTTGAGGAAGTACTTCCGATCTGGGCTCGGCTGCGACAGCGCGACGTTCAGATGGCGCGGTGCGGCGACCAGGTTTGCGATCTCTGCCGACGGAGCCGCGTACGTCTCCTTGGCGAGCTGCGCCTTGTCGGCAACGAGCCAGGCCGGTTCGGGCTTGGCGGCCGCTCCGGCCGGCGCACCCTGCGCACGGAGGCTGAGCGTGGTAAACAGCGACAACGACGCGACGGCTGCGCCGCGTGCGGTGAGGCGGAGGAAGGGACTGGTCCGCATCATGGATCCTCGGAGGGGGGAATAGGGGCTACGGCCCGGGGCGGCCGTTCCAAACGTGCCTAGAACATACGCTACGAGAGGGTGGTCCGCTGAGGGGAGCGCGGCGGGAAGTCCGGAGGGGGAGTGCTCCTGCTGGCCGGTTCGGGGTATCTTCTCACATATGAACATTTCCCCACGCTCTCTGTTGGCGGCGCTTGTTGTCGTGCTGGCCTCCGTTTCTCCCCGTGTTGGCGTCGCTCAGGCGGCGGCCAAGGGAGCCGCCAAGGCCCCGGTGCCCGTCAAGCGACTCCCGCTTACCCCGGCAGATGTTGCCGACATCGTGACGCTCGAGAAGCTCGAGGACCGGCGCGACTTTGACGTCACGGCGCTGCAGCGGATTGCGGCCTCCAAGCATCCAGAGCTTCGCCGACGTGCGGCGCTGGCCATTGCGCGGTTTTACGACCCGCGCGGTCGAGCCCTCCTGCGCACCATGCGCACAGATGCCGATACCGCGGTGCTGGCCACGGTCGTGTGGGCCACTGGGCAGCTGGTGGACACCAGCGCCGTGGTCTGGCTGGATTCGCTGCTGCATGGGGCCAAGACCCCGGGTGGTGTGGCCGCCGAGGCGGCTGGAGCATTTGGGAAGATTCGGACCAGTGATACGCGATTGCGTCTCTCGCTGTACTTGGGCGACGTGGCGGTCAGCCCCCGGACGGCGCCGGTCGTCGCCGAAGCGCTCCTCGCCATCGGGCGGCACCGCGACCGTGGTTCCATTGCCTCGATCGTGCGATGGGCGCAGTCGGCCGATGTCGAACTTCGCTGGCGCGCGGCCTGGGCGCTGTTCCGGAATCGTGATCCGGCGTCGATTCCCGACTTGATGGCGCTCGCCAAGGACCCGTCGCCCGAGGTGCGGATGTGGGCCGTGCGGGGGCTGACTGGACCGCGGGCGGATTCGTCGGACGTTGGCGCCATCGGGGCTCGACAGGCGATTGTCGAGGCGCTGCGTGACGCCGATCGTCGTGTACAAACCGAGGCGGTTCGTTCACTCGGAACCTTCTCCGACGCGGGCTCGCTCATTCAACTAACGCTGCTCCTGAACGCTGAGGATCTGTGGATTGCGACCACCGCCGCCGAAGGGATTGGCTCGCGCGGTGACAAGGCGCGCGCGGCGATTGCGCAGCTCGTGAGCTCCACTGAATCTGATAACCCGACCTGGATTCGCGCCGCGGCAATTACGGCACTCGCCGATGTCTGGCTTGCGGCCGCGCTTGATCCGGCCATCGCGATGGCGAAGGACACCTCGCTCACCGTGCGCACCGCTGCCGCGCAGGTGCTGGCAAAGCTCGGCCTCGGCGGGCGTGAAGGGATTGAATTGTTGCTCAAGGATTCGGATCGCGCGGTCCGCGCCACGGCATACCAAGCGTATCTCACCCTTGCCGATACGGTCGAGGAACTTCCCGTGCGTCGTGCGGCGCGGAAGGGAGCGTTTGCGTCCAAGGATGTCGCGGTGCGGGCGGCTGCCGCGGCGTCGATTGCCAAGTGGGCCGATGCGTCGGACATCCCCACGCTGCTCGACGCCTTTGCGGTGGCCCTCAAGGACAGCGCCCTGATCGCGCAGGAATCGACGATTGAAGCCTTAGCTGATATCGAGCAGCGCGGCGGCGGAGCGGCGGTGGCGTTCTTTGCCAAGTATGCGGCGGCGCCGAGTGATGTCGTGTACGGATTTGCGGGTCGTGGGTTCGGCCCGAAGACGCTCGCGGCGTGGGGTGCAGGGCGCCCGGTGCATGCGACGCGCACCGACGCGGATTATCAGCGCATTGCGGAGACGGTGGTGCTGCCGGTGTACAACGGGGCACCCGCGCCACGGTTGCGTTGGGAGACCACCAAGGGGGCCGTGGATACCGAGCTGAATCCGCTCGACACGCCACTCGCGAGCGACTACCTGCTGCAGCTCACGGCGAAGGGCACCTTACAGAACATCCGCTTTGACCGGGTGGTCCCGAACTTTGTGGCGCAGCAGCGAGAAGCGGAGATCAACGAGCCGCTCCAGCGTGACGAGGTGAGCCGCGGCCGTTTGGTGCGCGGGAATCTCAGCTGGGGCTCGAACATTGGGAACGCGCCGCGCTTCCCGGGGCGCGGCCCCGGCGCGGCCTACGATACGGGCCCGGCGGTGTACACCTTCGGCATCACGCCACAGCCGCACAACGAAGGCGACTTTGCGGCGCTCGGGCGGGTGGTGAAGGGGATGGACATTGTCGACCGTCTCGAGCTCGGCGACTATGTGAAGTCGGTGCGGGTGCTGAAGGCGGGAGAGAAGTAGACCTGCGTCACGAAGAAGGGGCCGGCGCCTGTAGAAGGCGCCGGCCCCTCGTGCATTTCCGAGCGAGTGTTCAGCGCCCAGGGCGCCGACCGCGGCCGCGGCCGGCGCTTTGCTCGTCCAGAATCTTCTGCAGCGCGTCTTTCTGCTCCTGACTCAGGAGCGCGCGGGCTTCGTCGGCTCCCTTGGCATTTCGTTCCGCCATCTCTTTCACGAGTGGCGCCGCTTCCTGGAGTTTCTGCAGCGCCATCGCACGCTGTTCCTGCGTCATCTGCGCGGGGCGAGTCGCTCCAGTCGTGCTGTCACCTCGAAGCGCGCGCAGCTTGGCCATGGTCGGAGCGTTCGCGGCCGTCGTGGTGGAGTCAATCCGCCGAATCTTGGCAATCTGATCGACGGAGAGCTTGAGGTCGTCCTTATGCGTCAGGATCACCCCCAGGAGGCTGGCGTCCTGTGCTGCCGCCATCAGACCGGCCCCGCGCCCACGGAGCCCTCCAACCCCGCCGAGTCCTCGCTGCGCCTGTGCGGTTGCAGGAACTGCAGCGAGGACGAGAAGGGCAATCAGCAGAGATTCACGACGGAGTGAGGCGCGCATTGGGGAGCTCCTGAGTAAGAAGGCCGCAGTCCACCGGGACCGCACTAGTCGTACGACGACCATGACCCCCGCGACGTTAGCTCGCGGTGGCCCGGTGCGGCCGCGGCGGAGTGGTGGTTATCTTGTGGAATCGCCCTTTCCGGACCCACTGCCATGCATAGCATTGTCCGCGTTGCACTCCTAATGGTCGCTGCCGTATCACTCGCGTGCGCGGGTGGCGGTGCGACGCTCCCCGCGCCGAATCCCGAGCGGCTCCCCTTCGCGGAGAAGCTCAACGTGGATTTCGCCAAGATGACCAAGACGGCCTTGGGCGTCTATGTGCGCGATCTGGAACTTGGAACGGGGCCAGTCGTCCAAGCGGGGCAGAACCTCACGGTGCGCTACACCGGCTCGCTCAACAACGGCACCGAGTTCGATAAAGTCGGCCCGGGTGAAAAGCCGATTTCGTTCAAGCTCGGGCGTCGCCAGGTCATCCAAGGATGGGACGACGGCCTCGTCGGTATGCGCGTGGGTGGCCGCCGGCAACTCGTGATTCCTCCGGACCTCGGCTACGGCCAGGAACGGTCCGGCAAGATTCCTGGCGATGCGACCTTGGTGTTCGTGATCGAGATTATCGGCGCGAAGTACTGATGCGCTGACGCAGCGTGCGGGACGAACTCAGTCCCGCCACGCCTCGGCGAACTCCCGCACGATTGCTCCGGCCGGCTTTACCTCGTGAATGCCGGCCACGCTTTTTCCAGCCTGCCAATATTCGGCGCCCTGTTCGAGTTGCGAACTCTTCTTCATCGAATGCAGCCCCTTGAGCGCGTAATACATCCGCATCCAGTGCTTCGTCTTGCGACCCTGGAGCATCCAGCGCGCAAAGGGGCCCGCTTTAGTGCCGAGTCGCTTCACGTAGTCGTTGGCGATCACACTCACGGGGACGCCGGTCAGTCGTTCGGTCAGCGCGATGTCGGCCTCGGTAGAATCGACGATCGCCTGCTTGTAGGCCTGGCTTGTTTTGCACTCCGGCGTCGCGATGAAGCGGGTGCCGAGCTGCACACCCGCGTAGCCGATTGCGAGTTGTTCAACGAACTCGCGAGCCGTACCGATGCCGCCGGCCGAGACGAGTGGTACGCCGAGTGGGGCAAGCTCGTCAAAGAGTTGCCGCGCGGAGAGCTTCCCCGTGTGGCCGCCGGCGCGATTGTTGACGGCGATGAGTCCGTCGACGCCACCGTCGAGCCCCTTCTGCGCCCATTTCTTTTCGGTCACATCGTGATAGACGAGCCCGCCCGCGGCATGCACACGATCTGCCACCCACTTGGGGTTCCCGAGTGAAGTAATGAAAAAGCGAACCCCTTCTTCGAGAGCGATCTCTACCCACTGCACCATCTTGTTATGATAGGCCTTGGACGACTGCTCAATGAGCGCGTTGAAACCGAAGGGTTTGTCGGTCAGGGAGCGGATCTGTTTCAGCCCCGCGCGAAAGTCGTAGCCGTAGACGTACGTGAGGGAGATTGGCTGCACGATCCCAATGCCACCCGCTTCGCTCACGGCGGCGACCAGTTCGGGGTTGCTGCACGGATACATCGGCCCGCAGATCAGCGGGACGTCGATGCCGACGGCTTTGGTGAAGGGCGTCGCGGGGGCCAGTTCGGTCATGCGGTCACCTGTGGGGGAATCGGCCCAAGCTTCCAGCGCACGGTGGCGCGGGCGATCAGGTCGCCGGCTTCATCTGTGATAGTGCTGTAGAAATCATGCTCCCCATCGACCGCGAGATCGGGGAGTTCCGGGCGGCTTTCGGCGGTTACCTTGCCGCGCGCCTTCTTGAAATAGTCGATGGCCATGTGCGTCACGATCCCGCGGTAGCCAGCCGGAAGGGCGGTAGTCATGGAAGCGCCGCTCGTAAACTCGGCCAAGTTCATGAGGGCGATCGCGTGTATGGAGCCCAGGTGCTGCTCGAGGCGTCGCTTTTGCACGATCGAGATCCGCGCGTAGCCTGGCTCCAGCACTTCAACCCGCGGGTTCACGGAACCTGTGTACGGGATCATCTGCTTCACCATGAGGGTGAAGAGGAAGTCGCCAAAGGGGACTTTGCGCAATGCGCGGTGCGCGTGGAGAAGCCGCTCGCCCCGGGATTCGTGGTGTGCCATCCCCAAAAGTTATCTTGTCTGCGGCGGGAGCGCCTCCGCCGTCCCTTTTCTCCTCTGGACATGTCTGAGACCCCGCCTGCCGCCGCCCCGCTCGTTACGCCGGTCGCCCTTCGGATCCCCGTGAGCACCACCCTCCACGGCGACACCCGCGTGGACGACTATGCCTGGCTCCGCGACAAATCCGACGCGCGCGTGATCGCCTATCTCGACGCTGAGAATGTGTACACGGACGGGATGATGCGGCACACGGAGCCGCTGCAGGGGGAGCTGTACACCGAGATGCTCGGCCGCATCAAGGAGGACGACAGTCAGGTTCCCGCGCGCCACGGTGACTGGTGGTACTACACGCGAACGGAGCAAGGGAAACCGTATCCGATTTTCTGTCGCCGATTCGGCGCACCGGATGCACCGGAGCAGGTGTATTACGACCAGAACGCGGCGGCGACCGGGCACAATTTTCACAACCTTGGCGGGTTTGAGGTCAGTCCGGATCACCGCTACCTCGCGGTGCTGGTGGACACGAACGGGTACGAGGACTTCGAGCTTC
>JAPLKT010000067.1:10249-16555 GCA_026387895.1 Gemmatimonadota bacterium
GCTTCAGGTGATCGACCTCACCACTGGCGAGACGCTCCCTGATCGGCTTGCTCCTTTGGGATTTGGCCTCGCGTGGGCGAGTGGCAGCGGCACGTTGTTCTATACCACCACCGATGAGGCCAAGCGCTCGAACGCGGTGCATCGGCATCGACTCGGTACGCCGGCGAGTGACGACGTGCGGGTGTTCGTCGACGGGGACTCGCGGTTCAATGTGGGGGTGCATACCGCACGGAGTGCGGACTGGGTGTGCATATCGAGTGCGAGTTTCACCAGCGCAGAGTGGTGGGTGATTGATGCCGCTGCTCCCGAGCGAGCGCCGCGCTGCGTGGCGGCGCGAAGCGAAGGGGTGGAATATGAAATAGCCCACGGCGGCAACTGGTGGTACATCACGACCAATCGTGACGCGGCGTCGAACTTCAAGGTGATGCGGGCGCCCGTGGGTGATCCCGCGGCCTGGGCGGAATGGATCGCGCATCGCCCTGAGGTGTTTGTCGAGGGGGTCGATGTGTTTGCGCAGCACGCCGTGGTGGTCGAGCGCGAAGGGGGGCTTCGGCAACTGACGGTCATCGACCTTGCGACCGATGCGCAGCACCGCGTGGGTTTCGACGACGCAGCCTACGGCGTGTATCCCGCGGACAATCCGGAGTTCCATTCCACGGCCTATCGCTTCAGCTATTCATCGCTCGCGCAGCCGAGGGCCGTGTACGATTACGATATGACGACGCGGACGCGCGAACTCCGCAAGCGCGACGAAGTGCTCGGCGGTTTCGATCCGGCGCGCTACACGGTGGAGCGGTTGATGGTGCCGGCGCGTGACGGGACCTTGGTGCCCGTGTCGCTCGTGTACCGTGCCCCGCTCGAGCGCGATGGGAACCGCCCGCTCTTGCTCTACGCGTACGGCTCCTACGGCTACACCATGGAGCCAACGTTCAGCTCGACGCGATTCTCGTTGATTGATCGCGGCTTCGTCTACGCAATCGCCCACGTGCGCGGCGGGCAAGAAATGGGGCGTGCCTGGTACGATGCCGGTAAGATGCAGCAGAAGGTCAACACCTTTTACGACTTTATCGACGTCGCGGATCACTTGGTGCGTGAGCGCTACACCTCAAGCCGCACGTTAGCCGCCAATGGGGGAAGCGCCGGCGGCTTGCTCATGGGCGCGATTGCGAATCTGCGCCCCGAGCTGTTTCGGGCGATTGTGGCCGACGTTCCGTTTGTGGACGTGCTCAACACCATGCTCGATGAGTCGCTCCCCCTGACGAGCCAAGAGTGGGAGCAGTGGGGGAATCCGAATCTCCCGGCAGATTACGCCTACATCAAGGGCTACGCGCCCTACGAAAACGTCACCGCGCAGGGCTACCCGCGCATCTTGGCGACCAGTGGTGTGAACGACTCGCGCGTTCCCTTCTGGGAACCGACCAAGTGGGTCGCACGGCTGCGCGCGCTGAAGACCGACACGAATCCACTGCTTCTCAAGATGAACATGGGCGCCGGCCATGGCGGCTCCACCGGACGCTATGAACGGCTCAAAGAAGAAGCGTTCCGGCAGGCCTTTATCATCGATCAGGTTGTGGGCGTTCCGGCCCTGCCGTAGCGCGTCACACGCAAAGATCCCACTATGCTTCACTCATGCTAATCCCGCTTCTGTGTCTGGCTGAAGGCGCCGCGCTACTGCTGCTGCTGCTGCGCCTCTCCGGGGGACGGACGCGTCGTTCGCCAGAAGTGCCGGCGCCGGGTACGGGCGCCCCCGAGGCAGTCACCATTGTGATTGCCACGCTGAACGAAGCATTGCGCATCACCCCGCTCCTGCACGGGGTGTCGGCACAGGGGGCGGTGGTCAAGGAGATCCTCGTCGTCGACAGCAACTCGTCTGACGGCACCCGCGACCTCGTGACGGCCGCGGCCGCCCGCGACCCGCGTATTCGCCTCCTGACCGACCCGCCGCTCCCAGCAGGGTGGGTGGGGAAGGCCTGGGCGCTCCAGCATGGCCTCGAGCAGGCCACTACCGAGTGGGTGCTCGGCCTCGACGCCGACACGTCGCCGCATGCCGGCCTCGCCGATGCCGTTGTTGCAGCCGCGGACCGAGAGGGCTTCGACTGCGTCTCGTTCAGTCCCTGCTTCGACGGGCAGACCGCCGCCGAACAGTTCGTGCAGCCCGCAATCTTGGTTACGCTGATTTATCGCTCCGGGGCCGCGGGGGATCCGCGCGTTCGCCCTGAGCGAGTGATCGCCAACGGGCAGTGCTTCCTCGTGCGGAAAGCAGTGCTGCTCCAGCACGGCGGCTACGAGCCGGTGAAAGCCTCATTCGCCGAAGATGTCTCGCTCGTACGGCGCCTCGCGACGCGGGGGGTCCGCGTGGGCTTCCTCGACGGTTCGCGACTGTACACGGTGCGCGCATACTCGGGGCTTCCGCAGATGTGGCGCGAATGGGGACGCTCCATTGCGCTTCGCGACTCGGTGCCGGCGCTCACGCAGTGGGGGGAGATCCTCTTCCTCTTTTTCGCGCAGGCATTGCCACTCCCGCTGGCAGTCGCCGTTGGAAGCGGGCTTGTCCATGTTGCCCCCTGGCCGGCGGGACGCGCCCTGGGTTGGCTCGTGGGTTTCCTGATTGCCATGCGACTCATGCTGCTCGTGGCGATACGAGGCTCGTACGCGCGCCGCGGCCTGACCTTCTGGCTCAGCCCGTTGGCCGATGTTGCCGCCTGGTGGCGCATCGTCTTGTCGACCGTGCGCGGTCCCACCAGCTGGCGGACCCGCAGCTACAAGAGCCGCAACGCGTAGGAGCGCGCGTCGGGTAAAAATCGGAGCACAGTTTCTGCCGCACCGCGCCGATACTCCGGTGTGATGACTCCATTTCTGCGCTCCGTTCCTGGCACTGCTGCTCGCACCCGTGCTCGCAGGTGTGCTCGCACCCGTGCACGTCGGGTATTCCGCGCCGTGTGGAGACGCATACTCCTGAGCCTCGCTCTGGCGCTCGGACTTGGGGTCGCGCACCCGGCGTATGCCTGGCAGGGGAGCACCGCATCGCGCCGAGTCGGGCAGCCGCACAAGCGGCCGCGCTTTACGCGCGACACGCCACGCTGGACGTTGGGCTCGTCGTCCACTGAGGTCGTTCGTGCCCAAGGCCCCGCGGACTTCACGGAGCGCCTGGTATCGCTCGGTTACGACGTCTGGCATTACGACGGCAGCTGGGTACGGCTCTCGACCCGTGATGACCGCGTGATTGCCTGGGCCAACAACGACGGGGCGCTCGCCGTCGAGTTACGGCCCACTGGTCCCCTCCTCACCGATGCTACCTTCGCCCGCGGTTCAACTCGGGACGATGTGATCCGCTTGCACGGCACCCCAACGGTCTACGCGCCGCAGGCAAGCGCTGGCATTGTCCTGCTCCAGTACGGTACGGCACTTGTGCAGATCAGCGAGCAGGACAATCGCGTGCTCTCGTGGAGCGATCCCACGGGGCGCAGTTTGAAGGTGCGCACGGCGGGCACTGTGGCAGTCGCTCGGCCGATCCCGAAGCCCGTGGCACCGGCCTCGCTCGCGGCGACGATCGCGTGGAACGATGCCTCTGGCGACGGTTATCTCGACAGCGGTGAGCAGGCGCGCATCACACTCACGGTGAAGAACCGTGGGAGTGGAGCAGCCTACGCCGTCACGCCGGCGTTGCTCAACATCGAAGGATGGGACGGTCTCCGCGTGCTGAGCACGGACCGCGTCGATTCGATCGCCCCCGGTCGCTCCGCGACCCTCGCACTCAGCGTTGTTGGTGAGGCAAGCTTGGAAGACTCCCGCGTGCAGCTCTTGGTCGGCGTGCACGAGGGAAACGGATTCGATCTCGAACCCTCGATTTCGCTCGATATCCCGACGCGTCGCGCGCGGGCCCCCAAGTTTGTGCTCGACGGCATTGCGATCAACGACCAGTCGGGGAACGGACGGATTGAGCCGCGCGAGATTGTTGAGGTGACCGCGCGCGTCTCCAATCACGGAGAAGGGGAGGGGCATGCGGTGCGCTTCGTGATCGCGCCAGGCACGGGGGTCACGCTGACCCCAGACTCGAAATCCACGGGCCTGATTGGCACGCTGCGCCCCGGCGAGTCGCGCGATCTGCGATTCAGCGCCTTCTCGAACTCACGGGCATCCGGATTCCCGGTCGAGATTGCGCTGCACGAAGAACGCGTGCGCTACGATGCGACGCTCGCGCTGCCGTTGGGGCTCGACCGTCCGGTCAACGAGCTTCCCTCGCTGGTGGTGCGCGGTCGCACAGTGGCGGCGGCATCGGTTGCATCGCTCGTGTCGCCAGTGGATACGGGAATCCCTCGTGCACCGAGGCGCGCGAATGTTGTCGCCGTCGTGCTCGGAGCGGAGCGGTACGAGCACGCCCCGGAGACGCCACTCGCGCGCCGCGATGCGGCGGTGTTTCGCGAATATGTGCGCAACGTGTTCGGCGTTGGCGACGACGACTCACGCTTACTTTTTCGCACCGATGACGAAGTGTCAGGCACCGAGCTGCGTCGAACCTTCGGCGACGGCGGCTGGCTCGCACGGCGCGTCTCCGCCGAGACCGACGTGGTGGTCTACTGGGCCGGTCACGGTGTGACCGATCCCAAGACGCACAAAGCCTATCTGTTGCCGAACGACGGGGATCCGTCGTATCCCGCGCAGACCGGATACGCGCTCGACGAACTCTACGATCGCCTCGCCGCGCTTGGCGCTCGGTCGGTGACCGTCTTTGTGGATGCCTGCTTCAGCGGGCGGGCGCGCGATGGCGCCGCTATGGTAGCGGGCGCGCGAGGCGTGGTGGTCAGCCTCGAGAACCCTGCGTTGCGGGCAAAAAACATGTCCGTCTTCTCAGCGGCGCGCGGCGACCAACTCGCCAACTCCTGGCCAGAGGGGCAGCACGGGGTGTTCACCTACGCGCTGCTTGCAGGGCTCCGCGGTGCCGCCGACGCGAATCACGACGGCACGATCAGTGCCGCGGAGCTTGCCGCGTACATCGCGCGCGAGGTACCGCGCACCGCCGCCCGCATTGATCGGGAGCAGACCCCGGAGTTCGTCTCGCGCGATCCTGCGCGCGCGGTGGTGATTCTCAAGTGATGGCGGCGCGCACGCGATTCCAACTGCCCAGCGGCCATCGATGGCTCCGCTCCCACCCGTTGGGCGTGTTGCGGCTCGCCTTGCCGTTCGCGTTGCCGTTCGCTTTGCCGTTCGCTTTGCCGTTCGCGTTGCTGCTGTCTTTGCTGCTCGCGCTGATGGTCCTCGCCCCGCGCGTGGGACATGCTCAGGCGTCCACCTGGGTGGAGGTCGAGCGTCGGGTGTCCCTGACTGACGGTCGTACTGCAGCTGAGGTGAAAGCGATTGCCGTGCAGGAAGCCCTCGCCGAAGCGGTTCGTCGCGTGGCGGGAGTCCGTGTGCAGGGCACGCAGTCCGCCACCTCAGGAGACTCCGCAGGCACGCGCATCGACCGCTTTGAGCAGGCGGTCCGGCTCGACCTCTCCGGTCGCGCCACGCGGTGGGAAATAGTGCGTGAAGAATGGCAGTCGGCCAAGAACAGCGCCGGTGCGCCTCCGGTGCTCGTGCTGACGCTTCGCGTGGAGGTCACCCGCGAGATCGGCCAGAGTGATGCAGGCTTCGGGGTGACCCTAGGCGCGCGTACCACGCGCCTGATCGTGCGGGGCGAAACGCCTTCGGCGAATGACGAAATCATTGCCACGGTGCGCGCGACCACGGAAGCGTACATCACCCTCGTCAGTATCGCGGGTGATTCTGTCTTTGTGCTCACCCCCAACGTGGTGACGCCGAGTGTTGTCGCTGGGCCGAGTGGCACGATCGAGATCCCGGACGTGGAGACGCGACGCATTGGTCTGCACCTCCGCGTGACGCTCCCCACAGGCGTGAGTGTGCGCGGCGAACGGTTGGTGGCGGTGGCCACCCGAATGCGTGTCACTGCCCCAGGTGGCGCGGGTACCGGAGAGGCTCGGGATACCGGTGTGTTGACCCTCGCCGCCTTCAATCAGTGGTTGGTTGGAATCCCGCTGGACCAGCGGGCGATTGCCGAACTTCCTATCGAAGTACGGAGAACGCCCTAACCTGCCGATACTCTTGGCATCGAGGAGGCATCACTATGAAGAAACTGATTCTTGCTGGTGGTCTGTTCGCCCTGTCGGCGTGCGCCAGCCAGCGACCCAAGATGGACCAGCAGGCGTCTCCGGAGACGCTTCGGAATATGCCGGGGTGGTACAAGAAGCCGCCGAAATCAGATGACCGGTGGATCATTGCGCCGGCCACCGGCGAGTCGCGTGACTTGCA
>JAPLKT010000128.1 GCA_026387895.1 Gemmatimonadota bacterium
GGGAGCGCGGGGTCGAGTCGACGCGCGACAATCGTCTGCAGCGCCATGATCAGCGCACCCGCTCCGACGATCGGGTCGGCCGACTCCTGCGGGCGCGCACCATGGGCACCAGCACCGTGGAGCGTGATCGTGAACGAGTCGGTGCTCGCCGCGAGCGGCCCGGCCTGCGCTACGACCTGCCCAACCGTGAAGCGACGGTCAACATGCGCGCCAAACATTATCGCGACATCATCGAGCGCGCCGCTCTCGAGTACCGCGCGCGCGCCTTGACCGACTTCTTCGGCCGGCTGCAGGAGGATGCGCACCTCACTCGCGGCCGGTGTGCGTGCCAGCAACAGCGCGGCGCCAATCGCCCACGAGGCGTGGATGTCATGTCCGCAGGCATGCATCACGCCGGCGATGGTCGAGGCGTAGGGCAGCCCAGTAGCTTCGGTGATTGGCAGTGCGTCGATGTCGCCGCGGAGCGCGACGACTGGGGCACCTGGTACGGTGCCGGGAATCACGGCGAGCACCCCGGTCCCGGCAATCCGCCGCACATCTGTGACACCGATCTCGCGCAGCGCCCGTTCGAGCCGCTCCTGCGTCCACGATTCCTGCCACGAGAGCTCGGGATGCGCATGCAAGTCGCGCCGCAGCGTGCTCAGCAGTGCGCGGTCCGCGTCGGTGAACGGCAACCGATTCGTTCCCACGGGAGCTTGCGCCGAGGCTCCCACTACGCGAGCACCTCGCGCCGTACGGTGATCGACTCAATCATTGCCGTGTCGACTTCTACGCCAATGCCTGGCACGTCAAGCGGCACGGTGACCATTCCGTTCTTCATGGTCCACTCAGGGTTCACCACATCGCGGGCCCAATAACGCGCACTCGGGCTCACATCGCCGGGGAGGGTGAAGTTCGGGAGCGACGCAAGCGCCACATTGTACGCGCGCCCGATGCCGCTCTCCAACATGCCACCACACCAGACCGGAATCCCTTGCGATTCGCACAGATCATGAATCGCAAGCGACTGCGCGAACCCGCCCACCCGACCGGCTTTGATATTGATAATCCGGCCGCTCTTGAGCGTAATCATGTCCTGCGCACGGTCGAGCGAGGTGATGGTCTCATCCAAGCAAATGGGCGTCCGAAGGTGCCGCTGCAACTCGGCGTGCCGCACGAGATCGTCGTGCGCGAGCGGTTGCTCAATCATCATCAGATCCAGCTCATCGAGCGCTGCCAGGCGGTTGGTGTCGTCGAGCGTGTAGGCGTTGTTGGCATCGGCCATCAGATGGGCGTCGTGCCCAAGCGCTGCACGCACCGCACGCAGCCACTCGACATCCTTGCCAGGTTCGATTTTGATCTTGACCTTGTGATAGCCCTCCGCAAGCGCGGCGCCGACCTTCTCGATCAGCGCCGCCGGGCTCGCCTGAATCCCAAGCGAAATACCGGTGGCGATCTGCGCGCGCGTCCCGCCGATAAAGCGCGCGAGCGGCTGCCCCGCCAGCGTTGCGGCGAGGCCCCAGCATCCCATCTCTACGCCGGCTTTCGCCATGCGATGCTCGCGGAAATCGCGCTCGAGCACCTCGTGCAGTTCGCTCGGGTGCGCGACCTCCCGCCCAAGGACGCGGGGCGCGACCCACTGCGAGATCGCGAGCCAGGCGGTGTCAATCGTTTCGCTCGAGTAGTTCGGCAGTTCGCCGGCTACGCACTCGCTCCACGTCGTGGCGCCGGACGCATCGTGCAGCTCGAGCAGCATAATACGACGGTCCTGAACCACACCAGACGATATACGGAACGGCTCCTTGAGGGCCAGCCGAATCTCACGCAGGGTGATGCGATCAATGCGCATGCTGGACATACTCAAGTACTCCGCGTCAGGAGATAGGTGGCATCGGCGGTCCGAGAGGGTACAAACGCCGAGACACGATATCCGGTGGAGAGATAGTGCGAAAAGGCGCGCCTCGCTGCCATGCGCCACACACGCGCGCCATCGAGATCGTGGTCTAACAGGTGATGATAGTCGGTGGGGATGCGCACGGCGACGCGCGGCAGGTCAGGGAGCGCGTCCGCGGCGCCAGGACCACTGCCCGAACCACTGCCCGAACCACTGCCAGACGGCCCAGCCACCACAGGGACCCCCTCGACGGTCGCCGGATCACTGGGCAGTACCGTAGGGTCCGAACTGACCGCCCAAGACGCCACGAACCGGTCTGTTCCCAGTGGGCCATGGATGTGGCTCCCCGTGTCCACCCCATACATATCGGGCACAAACTGGTGGACGCCGGCGCCAAGCAGGTTCAGGTTCAGGTGTGCATTCCGCGCCACAAAGGGGTCGAAGGTCCAGTGCATGACCTGCACGCCCATCCGCTGACACTCGGCACGCTGCCAATGCTTGAGCGCTTCACCCAGGCGCTGCCCCTGGGCCTCCGGGCGCACGGCGAGCATGTCGGACCAGTGGGTCAGCACCCCATCACGGAGGCCGGTCAGGCCGAAGACAAAGCCGACCATGCGCCCGTTGGCGTCAAAGGCGCCAGCGCTGATCCCGCCGAGTTTGGGGCCGACTAAAAGCATCGCCGCCGGAATCCGCTCACTGAATCCCGCGCCCCACGTGTCGTCCTGCAACCGTACCACCTCCGCCCGTTCGGCGTGCGAGGCGAGATGGCGGATGGTGTAGCCCGCGGGCGGTGGAACGAACGCAACACGAGACATGCGCAACGGGGCCGGTGAGGCGGTGACTTGCGAGCGGCGCACCAGCGCCGCACATTGTACACAGTATTGTATACAAAACTGCCGCCGGAGTCCTCTATGCGCAAGCTGGCCGCTCTTCTTCCGCTCGCCTGGTTCGTCGCTGCCTGCTCGGTGACGGTCATACGCCGTGCCGCGCCGGCACCTACACCGGCGCCTGCCGACACCGCCTACGATCTCGTGATTACGAACGGTCGAATCGTTGACGGATCGGGCAATGCCTGGTTCTGGGGAGATGTCGGGGTGCGGGGCGATCGGATTGTGAAAATCGCGCCACGCTATGCCCTCACCGCCGCCGTGACCAAACGCCAAGTCGACGCGCGCGGGCAGGTGGTGTCCCCTGGTTTCATTGACATTCAGGCGCAGTCCTACGACGACTTCATGATCGGCAACGGGCGCGCCCTGTCGATGGTGGTACAGGGAATCACGACGGCAATCCTGGGCGAAGGCGACACTCCGGCGCCGGTGAACGACAAACTGCTCTCACTCGTGACCGACAGCACCAGTCGTCGACTCGCGCAGCGTTTCACCGGCGCGCATGGTTTTGGGCAGTGGCTCGACTTCATGGTAGCCCGCGGCGCCTCGGAGAACATCGGGTCGTTCGTCGGCTCCGGCACAGTGCGCGGCTATGCGAAGGGCGCTGAGATGGGAGCGTTCACCGCGGCGCAGCGCGACAGCTCGATGGCGATGGTGCGGCGCGCGATGCAAGACGGTGCCTTTGGTGTCGCCAGCGCGCTCATGTACCCGCCTGACAACTACAACACGACGGAAGACCTCATTAACTCCGCGAAGGCGATGGCCCCATTTGGTGGCGTGTACATCACGCATATGCGCAACGAAGGGGATCATCTACTCGAGTCGGTCGACGAAGCCATTCGGATCGGCCGCGAAGGGGGTGTCCCCACCGAGATCTATCATCTCAAGGCCTCGGGACTGCGCAACTGGGACAAGATGCCCGCCGCCATCGCGCGGATTGATGCCGCGCGAGCAGCGGGGCAGGACGTTCAGGCTGATATGTACCTGTACATCGCCGGCGCCAATGGGTTCGCGAGCTGCATTGCGCCGCAGTACGCAGCTGATGGCAAGTTGCTAGAAAATCTCCGCAACCCAAAGATTCGCGAGCAGGTAAAAATCGACTTGCAGCGCGAGATTCCAGGATTTGAAAACAGCTGCCTCGAAGCCCCGCAGAATGTGATGGTCGTGGGCTTCACCAAGCCTGAGTTCAAGCAATACGAAGGCAAGCGCATCACCGAAATCGCGGCCGCGATGGGCAAGCACTGGACCGATGCCCTGATTGATCTGAATATCGCCGAAGAGGCGAAGCTGGGTGAAATCCTCTTCCGCATGAGCGAAGACAATGTGAAGCTGCAGCTCAAGCAGCCGTGGATGAAATTTGGGACTGACGCCGGCGCCAACGATCCCGCCACGGCGGTCGGGATGACGCATCCCCGCGCCTACGGCAACTTCCCGCGACTCTTTGGTAAGTACGTGCGCGAGGAGCAGGTGCTCTCGCTCGAAGACGCGGTGCGTAAGGCGACTTCTGCAGTGGCCACTCGCCTCTCGATCGGGGATCGTGGCCTCATCAAGGAAGGGATGAAAGCCGACATCGTGGTGTTCGACCCCGCTACGATTGCCGACAAGGCCACCTTCGAGAAGCCACACCAACTCTCTGTTGGTGTCAACGCGGTGATTGTGAATGGCGTGGAAGTCATCCGGGATGGCGCGCACACCGGTGCGAAGCCGGGTCAAGTCGTGCGCGGGCCCGGCTGGACCGGCTGGATGACGCCTAAGTGAGCACGGTACACACACCACGCACCGCTCGCAAAGTACGGACATCGCACACGGCGGGTACAGCACGCCCGCGCCCAGCGGCGGTATACGAACGACTGCGCGATCTGATTGTGAAGGGGCGCCTGTCGCCCGGTACGCGCTTAGTCGAACTCGAACTGGCCGAACGGCTCGGCGTCAGTCGAACACCGCTGCGCGCGGCGCTCGAACGTCTGCGACAGGAAGGCTACGTTGCCGGAGAGCGCACCGCGCGGCAACTCCGCCTAGTGGTTGCACCACTGACGACTAACGATGCGCACGAGCTGTTTCATCTGGTCGGCGCGCTTGAGGGCGAGGCCGCGGAAGTTGCCGCGCGCTTGCCCAAGAGCGAGCGCCACGAACTGGCCGACGTGCTGCACGGCGTAAACGAATCGTTCGCGCAGGCCGCAGCCGCGAAGCGTCCCGACCACCAGGCACTGTTTCAGCTCGACTACCGCTTTCATGCCACCTATGTCCATGCGTCGGCTGGACCACGGTTACGGGCACTGCACGATGCCGTAAAGCCGCAGGCCGAGCGCTACGAACGGCTGTATGTCACGCTGCTTGCGACCGCGATCGGTGATTCGGTGAAGGAGCATCGACGCATCATCGCGGCAATCCGTGGAGGCGAGCCGGTCAAGGCACGTGAGGCGACACGCACCAACTGGGCAAACGCTGCGCACCGACTGACCCGCGTGATTACCGCGACCGGACAACGCGGTGACTGGTAGCGTGATGACTTATCAAGCAACCGCGAGCACCGCGCTCCACAGCACCGCGCAGGACAGCACCGCAGCCCTCCCACGGAATCCGGTGTATCGTCTCGACGCCGACATCCAGCGCGCCGTGCGGAGCAGCGCCGTGCAAGCGTCGCCGGCGCTGCGGCAACTCAGTCGCGACTTCAACTGGTGGGGTGGCGACGGGGTCGTCTTCTACACCCTCCTCGTCTTGATTGCAGGGCGCGTATTCAAGCGCCGCGGGATGGCGGAGTTCGGACTCCGCGGTGCCGAAGGGATCGCGCTGTCGAGTGCGATTAGTGCGATCATCAAAGGGTTCGCCGGGCGTTCGCGTCCCTTTGTATTGCCCAGCGCTCCGTGGCATTGGTCCTTTCTGCACGGCTGGACTGACGCGCACTACTTCTCGATGCCATCGGGCCACACGACTGCCACGTTCGGCTTTACCACAGCCGTATGTTTCACCGTGTTGGCGCGTCAGCCGGCAGTTCTGCGGTGGTCCGGCACCACGCTCTATTTCACGGCCGCTTTTCTA
>JAPLKT010000063.1 GCA_026387895.1 Gemmatimonadota bacterium
CGTCGCGCTCGGCAGTGTGATCGTGCCGCCGATACGCGGCTCAGCAAGGAGCCCATCGACCTGCAGGTCCCACTGTGCGTCTACCGACGCGACGCGTGGCTCGTCCATCACTTTGAAATTCGTTGCACCGCTACGTAATGCGACCTGCCAGCTGCTGTCGCGCTGAAAGATCCGTCCGCTCACATAGATCGAGTCCCGGAGATTATCGCCGTCCGAGAGGCGCAGTTTTTCAATTGTGACGGTGTCGTGCGCGAACGATGCGTCGAAGCGCAGGGCACGCGCGACGGTGCCTGTCTTGGTCACGAGGAATGCGCCGTTCGTGACGTGTGCGGCCCCCGTGAACTCTCGCTGATGCCACGTACCGCCAATGTCTAAGCGCGCCGTGAGGCTCCCCGACAGCTCGCTCAACTGCGGCACCAGCGACTCTATGCCCGACAGCGGCGCAGAGTCGGCCGCGGCACGCACGACGAGCGGGAGGTCGAGCATGCGCTGGTGGACCGACCGGAGAGCGAGATCGACGGGAAGTCGGGTCTCCACTCGGAACAGTTCGCGTGCATCCCCTCCCACGAGTGTCGCGTCCAGTTGACGGCTCGCATAGCGGGCGTCGGCGCGCAATGAGGGGACTGCACCCTCACGGAACAGCACAGAATCGAACGACGCGGCGAATGTGAAGAGCGGGGCATCGCGCGTGCCAAACATCGACAGTTCACCGCGCAGGATACCGGTCAGTTCAGGTGAGACGTTTCCCGTGAAGGCCAACTCCTCAACGGGGAGTCGATCAACGGCGAGCTGTGCACGCATGGTGCCGGTGTCCGGAACCACACCGACGAGCGATGCCGATCCGCCGCCGGTGCTGACGAGGTGCATCGAGTCCACGCGGAGGTCGCCGCCACGTAGCGTGATGCCCGCGCTCTTCTCCAGCGTCCAGCGGCTCGTGCCAAGTCGTACCGCGAGCGAGTCGATTCGCACTCTCGTGCTGTCGGCGTCGCGGAGCGCATGCAGGACGACACCGCCATCTTCGTCACGCTCGCCGATGAACGATGCCGTCGCGCTGCCGCGACGCCCATTAGCGATATCGGCGTCGAGTGTCAGGAGTCGTGCGCGTAGCCCGCCACTTTCAGCGCCCGTGGCAGCGAGATGGACGCGTCCGGTGGCAGCACCCGGGAGTCCTCCGATACGAACTTCACCGACGACCTCGCGTACGCTACTGCCATTCCACTGCAGGTGTTTGGCGCCAAAATCGGCTTCGACGCGCATCGTGTCGAGCGATCCGATCAGCCGCCCGTTCGTCATGCGCAGGCGTCCTGAAACCGAGTCCGCCTTCGGTACCCCAAGCGAGTCGAGGAGAAGCGCGCGTAGCACAGCGAGCGAATCCGACTCCACCATAAAGCTCAGCGTGTCGTGGGTCAGGCCATTCCGGGCGAGTCGACCGCGCACCTGCATATGCCACGTCGGGCTGCGCACGTCAGCCGTGTCAACGTGCAGACCGCTCGCGTCTACGCCCGCACGGATTTCTCCTGAGCGCACCCGTTCGTCGCCGACAACGCTGGTACTGTCGAGGCGTAGCGTGACATGCGCGTCGGTGTCCCCTGGCGCCATATCAATCGCGATGGCTGCGGTGCCGTCGAGCATGAGCCGAGGCAGATCCTTGCGCGCAAGGAATGCGCTGGGGTCGAATCGCAGCACGCGCGCGTCGCCATGGATCACGCTCCGGGTGCTGTCGAGGAGCGAATATCCTCGGAAGCGAACGGTTCCGCTGTCGGCACGCAACGTCAGGTCCAGCCCCATGGTGTCGCGAATCGTGCGGACCGCGAGGGTCCCCGACAGCGGTTCGCGCAGCGGCAGGGAGGTGCGCCCGCGCGCGAGGGTTCGCACGGCAATGGTGTCGAACGCGAGATCGGCCTCGAGCCACGGTGTGGCGATGTCGCTTGCAATGCGTCCGGTCCCAACGATTCGGGAGCGAAGTCCGCCCCCATTTTCATGATGCAGGAGCAGGTCGTGGAAGGTCACGTTGTTGGTCGGGCCATCGAGCACCACGCGTCCACGGAGGACGCCACCCAACGAGTCCGCGACTTTCGCGACCGCTCCGACTGTTCGCACGTCAAGATCCGATACCTCGATTGCAAAGTTCTGCAGTCGCGCCGGCTTCGCCTTGGCATTCATCAACCCGCGAACTATGAAGTGCCCACCCGCACCCGGTACTCGTCGATCCTCGTAGGCGAGTCGCATCTCGTCGAATCGAAGCGCGGAGATCGGACCGCCAGAACCGTGCACCGTCCCTCGAATTGCACCCTGCCAACTGCGCTTGGGGACGGAATCGCCAAAGAGCTCGCGCACCAGATTGAGGTCGAGCGGTGCGAGGCCGATCGCAAGGTCGTGCACGATCGGCTCGTGACCGACCAGCACGGTAAATCCTCCCGTCACCCGTGACTGTCGCGCCTGCACGTCGAGTGCAGAGATTGCATACGCCGTGACGTGGGTGTCGTTCTCCGAGCGCACCGTCAGCGTGGCGACTCCGTGCCCGCCCGATTTCGGAATCAGCGTGCTCGCCCACGCGATGTCGCGCAGGTCGAGGGTGTCCGCCCGTACCGCGAGATCGATGCGTGGAGGCGCGCCATGGCCCAGCACGACCGTTCCGGTGATTGATGCGTGCGTTCCCGGGAGTCGCGCGTGGGGCAGGTCGAGTCGAATCGTGTCTCGCCCCCACTCAACACGCCCCGAGGCATCACGCAGATCGAGCGGAGGTGCCGAGATCCGCGAGCGAAGCGCCAGCAATGATGCGTGTCCGCCGATGCTGTCTGGGTGCATCACCCGAATACGCGCCGCCTGGATCCCAAGTGCGTCATAGTGCCGCGTCTTTAATGGGAGCGTGGCGAGCGTGTCGAGGGCGAGCACCTCGAGCGCGCCATCCACGATGACGCCGCTGTCGATCGTCACATCCCACCCCGTTGGCGCCGCGGGCGCTGCGGGCACCGCACGCTTCGGGAAAATGCGCTGGATGTTCCACACGGAATCGCGCCCCTGCACGAGCTGTACGACAGGATGCCGTACCACGACCCGCGTCAAAGCGATTTTACGAGCGACGATTCCACCGAACGCGCCGTCCACCTCAAGGCGCTCAATGCGAATCACTGGTGCGCCAGAACGCTCGCGTAGCGCGACCGAGTCAAAGACGAGATGTCCGCTCAATAGGCTTCCGCTGACTCGAGCGACGGTGATCGTCCCGCGCCCCGCGAGCGCGCTGTTGACGCGATCAACAGCCATCGCACGGACGCGCTCCAGTCCGCTCTCTCGCGACAGCATCCACGAGAGTGCACCTACGACAACTACGACCAGCAGCACCAGTGCCCCAGCGGCCCACGCCGAGATACGCGCGGCAACAGGCACGGCAGCTCGCACGGCAGCTCGCACTGCAGCTCGCACGCCCGTTGTCAAAACGCGTTCCCGATGCTGAACTGAATCTTGAGGTGAGAGAAGATGCTACTCCCCTTCGCCGGCGTGAACGTCGCGGGGCAGCTCACAATCGTGGTCGCGGCCAGTAGGGCATCATCGGAACCCGGACTCACGCAGATAGCGCGCCCGGCCAAACCGGCGGCGCGGTCCTGCGACTGCAGGAAAAATGCGGGCCCAGATTCGTATCCGTAGGGGTTGTACCCAAAGTCAATGCGGAACGGACCGATCGGCGTCTGAAGCCGAAGTCCAACGCCGGGCGTGACACGCCCACCAGCATCGAGCGCGGTGAAGACATCGGTCCCGCATCCACAAACAGCACGAACGTCAGGAGGTCGGTCCCGAGTCCAACGCGTGAGCGCAGTTCCACGTTCGCCAACCACATAGCGTTGCCGCCGCTCGGAGCGATCCGGCGAAAGCCGGACGCCGCACGCGCGAGCCCAAGGCTTGGCGTTCCGGCGAGCGTATCGAATGCGGTGACGATGTATGATCCGGGGCCCAACGTATTCTCGTCGAATCCTCGGACGCTGCTCTGTCCCCCAGAGTAGAAACGCTCAGGGGGCGGCAAGAGGCTCAGGCTATTTGACGGGGCAAACACATAGCCCGCTTGCCCACGTACCGCGAGAACCCAACGCGCACCAAGCGACTGATACAATGCGCCCTCGGCCATCATACGCGCGAAGTTCAGCGGTGTCCGCCGCGCCACGTCCGCGTGCGCGAGCTTCACCTCCGCCTGCCACCGCGATCCGCTTGTCGGGTTCGCGGTGGGCACCAACGGATTCTTCACGACCGCGAAGCCCACACTGTGTGTTGGGCTCGCAATCAAAAACGTCGGGAGATCTTCTCCTCGGCAGAAGCCGAACGGGAAGCAGGCGGTTGCAAGGTCGGAGATAGTGCTCGCCACGGTGTATCGGTACTGCGCCGTCATGCGCAGTTGCGGTGCGATCTCGCGCGCGACTGAGGCCGCCGCACCGATCTCCGTGGACTGCTCGTAGGCATTCACCTGCGACCGGCGCTCGCTGAAGAGCGAAAACTCAGGCTGCAGCGAGCGACCAAGCAGCCCGCGCAGATTCAGGGTCGCGCCTGCGTAATAGTTCAGTTTTTGACTGTACGGGTCGTCTCGGACCAACGGACAGAGTGAGGAAAGCCCGCCGGTCGGGGGTGCAACACCGAGCTTTGACAGGCGAATCTCACCTTGCAACCGCTCCCCATGTCCCAGCAGGCTTTGTTCGACATGCAGGGCCTGCACGCGGAAACAGTCATTGGTGCCCCAGCCGCCGCCAAGGCGCGTGAGCTGTCGCTCGCCCTCAACCACGCGCACCAACATTGGCAGCGAATCTTTGGCACTCGGCGTTCTCGCGAGCACGGGCACAGCTGAATCGGGAATCACCCCGACGCTGCGATACAAGTTGAGGTCGAACAGTTCACGCTGGCTCGTGACGACTTTGCGCTCGTTGTATCGGTCGCCGGGGTTGAAGCGCAGCAGCGCGCGCACGTCAGCGTCGCGCAGTGCGGCTTTCCGATTCAGCGAATCGATCGCGATCCGCACGGCGCCAAAATAGACGACGCTGCGCGGGTGAAAGGTCATCGTCACGCGGGCACGGCGCGTTGCAAGATCGACGCGCGTTGTGGTGTCGGGGGCACCGGCGTTCAGATAGCCAGCCGCTCTAATCAGCCGCTGCACCGAATCCACGGTGGTCGTAATCAGCAGGGAGTCGGCGACCGCACCCAGTAACTTCCCTCGGAGCTTCGCCACATCGGCAGCCTCCGGAGGGACGGAGTCTATCGTGATCGAGTCGATATGCAATGCGGGCGCTTCGACCAGGGTAAAGCGGACCTGCGCGCGGGTTGTGCCGCGCCGCGAAATCTGCGCCGAAGCGGTCGTGCCGGGGTATCCGCGGATGCGGTAGTAGTCCGCAATGCGTCGCGCGTCTTCGAGCAGTGAGAGCGAGTCCAAACACGTGAGATTCCCACTATTGAGCCCGAACCACCGCCGCCGCCAGCTGCTGTTTTCGGCGTCGATAATCGCCGTGAGTGCTGCGCTCGTCAGCACCGTGTTGCCGCTGAAGTCAACGGCGTCCACCATCGGGTGCCGCGGGGTGCAGACGCCGTTGCGCTGTGCCTCCGCGCGCCGCACTCCAAGGGAGGCAGCGAGCACGACACACCACCCGACCCTCCCCGCGGTGTACAGGAGGCGCGCAATCACGGCTCTCATAATGATTGCAAGGTATCCCGTGACCGCTTCCCGGGAAAATGGCTACCGCGGTTTGGCCCGGCGCGTGGGTTCCGCCTGAAGGGGATCCTCGGGCCATGAATGGCGTGGATACCGCCCTCGCAGGTCTTTGCGCACGGCGACGTAGCTGCCAGCCCAGAACCCCGCGAGGTCACGCGTGACCTGAACCGGCCGATGCGCCGGGGAGAGCAAGTGCAGGGTGAGGGGCACGCGACCGCCCCCGACGTGCGGCGTTTCGCTCGTGCCGAACAGCTCCTGCAACCGGACGGCCAACACGGGTGCCTCCGGTTCGCTGTAGTCCACGGCAATCCGCGACCCGGTCGGAACTTCGACATGCGTCGGCGCAAGGCGATCCAGTTCCACGAGTTGCTTCCAGTCCAGTTGGGTCCGGAGCGCCGCGACCAGATCGACGCGGTCTAGCGCGGCGCGGCGCATAACGCCCGCCAAGGACGGCGCGAGCCAGCGCTCAATCGACGCGAGCAACGTCGCGTCCGACCAGTCTGGCCACTGTTCATCAAGAGTCCGCGCGAAGCGCACGCGGGCCCGCAGCGCGCTCGCGGCGTCGCTCCACGGGAGGCTGGCCAATCCCGCCGCGCGAATCACCGGAATCCACGCCGCGCCAATGTGCGCAGGGTCCGGGGCATGCAACGCGCGCTCCTCGAGGACGAGCGCACCGAGCGTGCGGCGGCGCACGGCCCGAATGATGTCGTGCTGCGCGTCGTACGCGACTATTTCCTCGCGCACAATCTCGTCCGTGAACAACTCTTCCACGTCACGCTGTGTCAGCGGCGCCGCGAGATACACGCGGGCTTCGCCGGTCGCACCGTCGGTTTCGGTAATCGAAAGCGCTTCGGCATCGGCGAGCGGTGACCGCTCGTCCACGCGCGCGGCTCCACCATTGCGCATCACGAATCGCCCACGTGCACCCTCGCGCGCGAGTGCTACGCGATCGGGATACGCGAGCGCTGCCAACAGCGCTGCCATCAGCGCCGCTGACTCCACCTGGTGCGGAGGCTCCCGGGTGGCCCCATCCGCGCGAGCGGCGGTGCGTGCCTCCGCGCCGAGCTCTGCACGCAGCCGCCGGGCCTCGTCGCGCACCTGGAACCAGCGACTCCGCTCCACGC
>JAPLKT010000142.1 GCA_026387895.1 Gemmatimonadota bacterium
CATTGTGAGCTACTCGACGATCGTCGCGATTGGCGAAAGCAAGAAGCAGCCCGGCGTGCTCTACGCCGGCACCGACGACGGCGTGCTCAGTGTGACGCGCGACGGTGGTAAGACATGGGAGAACGTCACCAAGAATCTTCCCGGCTTCCCCGCGGGGGGCTACATCAGCCGTCTGGTGCCCTCGGCGTTCGATGCGGGCACGGTGTACATCACCGTCGACAACCACCGCCTCAACGACTACGCCCCGTACATCTGGGTCAGCACCGATTTCGGTAAAACGTTTACCGCGACCGTCAATAACCTCGGCTCAGAAATCGCACGCACCATCACCGAAGATCAGAAGAACCGCGACGTGCTCTACCTCGGCACCGAGACGGGGATCTTCCTCTCGCTCGACCGCGGCAAGAACTGGAAGCGCCTCAAGGCCAACTTCCCGACCGTGCGCGTCGATGAGATCACGCTGCACCCGCGCGACAATGCGATGCTCGTTGCTACGCATGGCCGCGCCCTCTGGATTCTCGATCACCTCGAGCCGATTCAGGAGTACACTGCTGCCAAGGCGGTGGCGGACGCCAAGCTCTACAGCGTGCCGACCGCGCTACAGCTCAAGCGCAAGAACGAACGCAACGCCGAGTTCTGGGGGCATCAGTATTTTGTCGGTGAGAATCCGCCGGCCGATGCCATGATCCAGTTCCAGGTCAACACACCCGTCATCGGACTCGGCATGCGCATTCGCGCAGCGGGCAAGGTGGTGCGCACGCTGACCATGCCGGCGAATCGCAACGTCGCGGGCATTCAGACCGTGTGCTGGGACATGCGGGTTGAGCCGATTGCAGCGGATACTGGCGCGGCCGGTGGTGCCGGCGGCGGTGCGGGTGGTGGCGCGGGTGGTGGAGCAGGTGGCGGTCGTGGTGGACGTGGCGGTGGCGCACCGGCGGTGCCGGGCGTGCCAAGCCCGGTTCCCTCGGCTGGCTATCTGCCGCAGGATCAGTGCGCAGCCACTGAGAGCGCGGGTGGCGGTAGCGTACGTGGTGGTGGCTTTGGCGGTGGCGGTGGAGCCGCGGGCCCGTATGTCGTGCCAGGGAGCTACACCGTGGAGTTGCTCGCCGGGACCACGGTCATCGACAGCAAGCCGATGACGATTGTGATGGACCCCGAAGTGAAGCTCACGGCTGCGGCGCGCGTGGCCTACAACACCGTCGCGACGGATTTGCACGAGACGCAGCGTCGTGGTCAGCAGGTGGCGAGCGCGCTCACCGCACTCGGCATGCAGTTGCTCACCGTGCAAGGAAAGGTGAAGGCCGCCACGAACGTCTCCGATGCCGTGAAGGCGCAGGTCGACGCACTCGGCAAGCAGTTCGACTCTGTGCGTGTGAAGTTCGGTGTGGCCGCTGCGGTTGCTCCGGGAACCGGTGGTGGTCGTGGCGGAGCCGGTGGAGCGGGCGGCGGCGGTGGCCGTGGCGGCGCTGATCCGGCGAACGTGCTTGGCAAGGTGAGCTCGGCGAAGAACAACATCATTGCCTTCTGGGAATCGCCGAGTGCGAGTACGCTGAAGCAGGCGGCGGAGGCGAAGGCCGGGCTGCCCAAGGCGATTGCGGAGGCGAACGCACTGCTCGCGAGTGCCGCCAAGGTCAGTGCCGCGCTGAAGGCGGCGGATATTACGCTGACCGTGCCGGCGGTGGCGAAGTAGGGTGAAGTAGGGCGAAGCCCGCCTGCGGGTGGGGCAGGTAGGTAGAGCGGCGGTGGTGCCCGAGGGTTGGGTGCCACCGCCGCTCGCGTTGCGGCGATTTGATGTGTCAGGGGCGGGATCGATGCGACTTTATTCGGGATTTAGCGCGAAATTTTTGGGCCCGTGACTCGCCCAAGGGACCCAAGAAGGTTGTAAAATGGAATATTTAGGGTATATTTTAGACTCATTCGGCAATCGAACAGTATTTGAGTTTGATACGGCGAAGAGTGAGGCGAACTTGCTCAAGCACGGCATCGACTTCGTGCGTGCGCAACAGTTGTGGCTTGATGAACGGTTGGTTGAGGCGGAGGCGCGACTGCAGCCCGAGCTCCGAAAGCTCGCGATTGCCAGCATTGACGGTGTCCGGTGGACGGCCGTGATAACAGTCCGATCACATCGCATTCGAATCATCTCCGTGCGACGTGCGCGGCCAAAGGAAATCGCGCTCTATGGACGCTGAAGAATTCGATCGCAGATTCGATAACGGCGAAGACATGGTTGATCATGTCGATCTGTCCACCGTACGTCGTCCAAACGCGATTCGACGCATCAACGTCGACTTCCCGACCTGGGTCATCGAGGCACTCGATCAAGAGGCAGCGCGACTCGGCGTCACACGCCAATCGATTATCAAAGTTTGGATTGGTGATCGACTCGCGCAGAACGCATGGGCTCGCCCGTCCGCACCGCCAACAGCGCACGGCTGATCCGGTTTCCCCGCACCCGCAAGAACTTCGGGGCAGGGTACAGCTACCCGATGATCATCGAAGACGCGAAGGTCGCGAAGGTCGCGAAGGTCGCGAAGAAGTAAGGCGCGACGTCGTACCCAGAGCGCCGCCGCCTCATACGCAGCGGCGCTTCGTGTGTATGCCTACTCCCCCACCGAGCGCGCGATCAGCCACTGCGCGAGCAGGTAGGTGGACATCACCAGAAAGCGCCCGAACTCGGGACTCCCGATGGGGCTCCCCTCAGGACCGTGGAACCTGTTGATGGCGAGGGTGCTGTCGGAGATCAGAAAGAGCACGGCGCCAATCGCGGCGCGTCGCGCGGAGGCGGACGGCGCCAGATTGGCGCGTCCCCAAGCCTGCCACGCCATGGTCGAAATCACTCCCACATAGAGCATCACGGGAATCCGCAGTGCGCCGAGGTTTGGCCACAGAGAGGCAAGCATCACGCCGGCAAAGGCTGCAAACACAACTAATGCTCCCTTGCTCGCGCG